>JAFGDU010000119.1 GCA_016931915.1 Actinomycetota bacterium | reverse complement strand
GTCACCGAGTCGTCGTACCTCACCAGGATGCCGCGATCGTGCAGCAGGAAGGCGTCCGCTATGCCCGCCAGGCGGCGCACGGCTTCCTCGTTATCCCTGGCGATGGGTTCCTCGCTCATATTCCCGCTGGTCATAATCAGGGGCACCCCCGCTTCCTCGAGCAGGAGGTGGTGCAGGGGGGTGTTGGGCAGAAACATCCCCTGGTGCCGCAGTCCCGGCGCCACCTCCCGGGAAAGGTGGGAGCCCTCCCTTTCGGCCAGGAGCACTATGGGCCGGCGCGGAGAGGAGAGCAGGCGGGCTTCTTCCGCGCCGATCATGCATAATTCCTGGGCTTCCTCGAGATCCCCGACCATCACCGCCAGCGGTTTTGCATAGCGCCTCTTCCTCTCTCTCAACCTGCACACCGCCTCGTCGCTGGTAGCATCGCATGCGAGGTGGAAGCCCCCCAATCCCTTGAGGGCGACGATCTCCCCTTCCCTGATGCGTGCGGCGGCATCGGCCACGGGATCGCGCGATTCCACCTCGACACCCTCGGCGCCGGCAAGCCACAGCCTGGGGCCGCACACCGGGCAGGCGTTGGGCTGGGCGTGGAAGCGGCGGTCCTCCGCATCGTGGTATTCACGCGCACAGTCCTCGCACATCTCGAAGGCGGCCATGGTGGTGAGGGGACGGTCGTAGGGCGTATCCGCGATGATGGTGAAGCGCGGCCCGCAGTTGGTGCAGTTGATGAAAGGGTAGCGGTACCTGCGGTTCCCGGGATCGAAGAGCTCACGCAGGCAATCATCGCAGGTGGCCAGGTCTGGGGAGATGAGAGTATGCTTACGCCCTTCGGCAGAGCTCTGCCGAATCGAGAACGAGGCTGCCTCGAAAGGCGGTATCTCCCCGGCGCGTATATCCTCGATCACCGCTTGGGGCGGAGCCTGCTCCCACAACGCGACCAGAAAAGAACGCATGCGCTCTGGGTCTGCCGCCGCTCGTATCCTCACCCCGTCCGGGTTGTTGACCACGCTGCCGGCAATACCGTTTTCGGCTGCCACGCGGTGCACGAAAGGCCTGAAGCCGACGCCCTGCACTATACCGCGTATATCTATCTCCAGATATGCCCTGCGGTCACTTTCCATTTAATTCCTCCAACACCAGGCGGCGTACGTGCGGGAGCGAGCCGCGCACCTCCCGCGACAGCTCCATCCCTACCTCCATGCTCCCCACCTGAACCGCGATGACGACGAGATCGTCGGGGCAATGATCAAGGACCCGTGCGGCCGAGATCAACTCGAACAGGCCGAGATCGTGCACGGACACGGACGGGCTGTTGCGGTCCCTCTTGACCTCCCAAGGCGAGAAGCGGAAGACCGCGCCCGGCTCGTCACCGGCGTCGATGGCGTCGATGAATATCACCTTGTCGCGCCCCTCCAGGTAGGGGAGGAGGTCCATGCCGTAAACCGCTCCTTCCAGCAGCTCCACGTCATGCGGAAGCTCTCCCTCCAGGTACCTCGCGGCGTGGACCCCCACGCCTTCGTCGCTCATGAGGATATTACCGATTCCGATGACCGCACATCCGGACATCTCTCACCTCACCTGACATCTCTGCTCCAGACATAGTCGTGCGCATCTCATATGCAGGGACGGGCGGCCCCTTTGCCGGGACCGCCCTTGACCTGCCGATCACAGCTCAAGTCATGCTTCCTTTTTCACTGCTTGTGGGGCCGGTTCGGGCAAAGCCGGTATCTTGTTGAAGACGCCGACCCCCAGTTCGCCGAACTTGGGTACCGCGATATACCTGTCGATGACCAGCGTTCCGATATTCCACACGAATATGGCTATGGCAACGCCCTCCGGCCGCGGGCCCCAGAATCGTAAGATGAAGATTGTCACACCTATCCCCACCCCGTATATCCATTTGCCTCTTCGCGTCACGGGGCTGGTCACCCAGTCGGTGGCCATGAAGAAGGCGCCCAGCATCAACCCCCCGCTGAAGAGGTTGTATCCGGGTTGGTACCAGGTCACCAGCGAGAGCAGGAAGAAGGTCCCGATGATCCCCGCGGGGATGCGCCAGTCAACGGTGCGGCGGTAGATGAGATACGCGCCTCCGATGATGAGGAGCAGCGCCGAGATCTCACCTATGCTGCCGCTCTTCAGGCCGAAGAACAGCGACGAGAAGCTGGGCCTGCCCGCGCCGTTGACGTAGGTAGCACCTATGGGCGTAGGTCCGAGTACGGCGTCCACACCCCACTTGCCCGATTTGAGCAGGGACAGCGGCGTGGCTGCACTCATTATATCGACGGACCCTCCGGCCAGCGTCTTGTAGATGACCCTCCCCGCCGCGCCGTCGTTGATGCTCGCGGCCACGGGGGTAAAAAAGCCCGAGGTCTTCCAGAAGAAGGGCTCCGGGTACTTCTGTGCGTACAGGGCCAGGGGAGAGAAATATAGCAACACCCTCGCGGCAATGGCCGGGTTGAACACGTTCTTGCCCAATCCGCCGAAGAGCTCCTTGAACACCGCAACGGCGATGAACGAGCCTATGGCCACAACCCAGAGAGGCGTGGTCGCCGGCACCAGAAACGCGAAGAGTACTGCCGTGACCATGGCGCTGAGGTCGCCCAGGGTCTGCTTGCACCCCCTGATCTTGCGCATCAATAGCTCGGAGAGGGCCGCCGTGATCATGCTCACTGCGATTATGTATACCACGTTCATGCCGAAGACGATTACCGCCCATATCGCCACCGGCGTGAGCGCGATGAGCACGTCCCGCATGGCCCTTTGGATGGTCTCGTCCTTCATATGCAGGTGAGGGGAGACGGTGGTCAGCATCTTATCAGCCACTTGCATCACCTCCTTATCTCCTCTTCAAGGCCGCGATCTCGACCTTGGCCCTGCGGACGTAATCCACATGGGGTATATATGAGGGACAGGTGAAAGAGCAGCAGCCGCACTCGAAGCAGTCCAGCGCCCCCCACATCTCCGCCCGATCCCATTGCTCTTTCTTTACCGCCTGCACGATGAAATTGGGGAGGAGGAACATGGGGCATACGTCCACGCACTTGCCGCAGCGCACGCACTCTTCCTCCAGCTTTACATCCATGGTATCTCCCGTGAGCACCAGTATGCCCGAGGTGCCCTTGACGATGGGTGCGGAGTCATCCGGCTGAGCCCACCCTGTCATGGGGCCGCCCATGACCAGTTTTCCGGGCTCCCCCAGAAAGCCACCGCAATCGTCCAGCAGAGCGGAGACGGGGGTGCCTATCCTGGCGAGCAGGTTGGAGGGCTCTTTGATTCCCTGACCGGTCACGGTAAGCACCCTCTCGTACAGGGGTTTGCCCCAGGCGGCGGCCTCGTAGAGGGCGACGGCCGTGCCTACGTTCTGCACCAGGCAACCCACCTCCGAGGGGAGCTTACCCGGGGGCACCTTGCGGCCGGTCAGGGCGCAGATGAGCATCTTTTCCGCCCCCTCGGGGTACTTGACCTCCATGACCTGCACGCTGAGATCGGGCTCTCCTGATATGGTCGAACTCATGGCGTCCACGGCGTCCATCTTGTTGGCCTCGATGCCGATGATGCCCTTCCTTGCGCCCACCGCCTTCATGAACAGCTTCAGACCCCGTACGATATCGGACGGTCTCTCCAGCATGGTGCGGTGGTCGCAGGTGAGGTAGGGCTCGCACTCCACGGCGTTGATTATCACCGTGTCCACGGGCTTGTCCTGGGGCGGGGTGAGCTTGACGTGGGTGGGGAAGGCCGCCCCTCCCATGCCCACCAGCCCCGCCTCGCGGGCGATCTGCCTGATCTCCTCGCCGCTAAGCCCGTCCAGTTCCTTGCCCGACTTCTTCTCGAAGGCGGGCTGCTCGGCGTCGGGGGTGATGATCACGCAGCTTACCTTTTCGCCGTTGAATCCGGTGACCTCGGCCACCTCCTTTACCACACCCGCCACAGACGAGTGGACGGGGGCTGAGACGAAGGCCTCGCTGCCGCCGATCTTCTGGCCCAGCTCGACGCGGTCTCCCGTGCCCACCAGGGCCTCGTTGGGGGCTCCGATATGCTGCGACAGGGGGATGATTACCACATCCGGTACCTTCGCTTCCCTGACGGCCTTGCCGGAAGCCAGTTCCTTGTTGTATGGGGGGTGAATGCCGCCCTTGAAGGTCTTAAGACCCGTCTTTGCAGACATCATCACACCTCCTCTCCGCTGCCGGCCGCCCTGAAGTGGGGAAACCTCTCCGACTTGGTCCAGCGGGCGTAGATGTAGATGATGTTGACGAGCAGCACCAGCCACAGGAAGACGGAATATACCTTCCAGGTGCCCGAGATGCCGCCTAGGCCGCTGACCAACCCCTTGAGCCAACCGTTCGGGTCGTAGACCGCGAAAGAGAGCAGGAAGTACCATATGGCCAGCAGGGCGAGCAAGGCCCTGTACCACCTCATCGGCTCGTTCCATCCCCTCGGCCTCCCGAGGGTGTCGTAGTAGAGGTACACCACGGATATCAGGGCCACGGTCCAGATGGAAACAATACCCAGGTTCTTGGCGAATCCCATCTGCCAGGGATATCTCCACCCGGAGAGAAAGGGATGGAAGTTGTTGAAACCTGCATATATGGATACTGCCAGAGCGCTCAGATACGTGGCGTACATGGCCTTGGCCGGGCCCGGGATGCTGATCTTCTCTTTCATCCAGCATCCCCCCTCTCACACTACGCGGAATTCTCTGACGCCGTTGTGCTCGGGGTGGATGACATGGATGGCACAGGCCAGGCAGGGGTCGAAAGACCGCACGCAGCGCACCACGTTGATGGGATTATCCACGTCGGGAACGGGTATGCCCAACAGTGCCGTCTCGATGGGCCCGCGGTTCCCTTCCTTGTCCCGCGGCGAGGCGTTCCAGGTGGTGGGGACCACGCACTGGTAGTTGCCGATCTTTTTGCCGCTGATAGTGATCCAGTGCCCCAGGGCTCCCCTGGGGCCCTCCACCAGGCCCATCCCCTGGGAGTCCCCTGGTATGTCCTTGCCCTTGGGGTCCCATATGGGCCCGTCTATGTTTTCCTGCAATTGGTCCAGCCACACGGCCATCTGGTCGGCGATGAGCTTGCATTCCAGGGCGCGCATGGCATGGCGCGGCAGGATCCCGAAGGCTCCCTCCTGCACCAGCTTGTTCACGACCTCCTCGAGGCCGACCGACCTTATGAGGGGCATGAGGGTTTCGCGGTGTTTGCCCGCCAGTTCCAGTCCCGCCATGACCAGCATGCGGGCCATGGGGCCTACCTCCATGGGTCTGTCTTCATAGCGGGGCGACTTGATGAAGGAATACGCGTCCTCCTTGCCCACCTCGGGCTCAGTCTTGCCCTCGGCGGGAGCCCTGTTGCAGTCCTCCGTGTACCAGGAGTAGGTGACGTACTCGAAGATCTTCGCCGCATCGAAATCCTTGACCGCGGCGACGTCGTTGCCGAGGACATAACCTCCGGGCAGGAACTTCTCCGTGCCACTGGTATCCTCGTCGAATCCGCCGTAGGCCAGGTAATTGCCTCCCGAATCCCCCGCGGTCAGGAAGATCTCGTATTCGGGTACCCCGGCGATGGTCACGATGTCCTGCACGTAGACGTTGTCTATCCAGAACCTCAACTCGTTCAGGCGGGAGCGGAAAGCGGCGATGTTGGACACCGTCGGCTTCATGGTCACGCCTCCCGGTATGGTGCCCACGAACATGGGCATCCTGCCGTAGAAGATGGAGATGAGCTCCTGGGCCTTCTTGCGCGCCTCCAGGGCCTGTACATAATGGCCGACCAGTATGGTGGCAAGTTCCGGGTCGGAGATATAGTCCTCCGACTCGTAGCGGGGTAGGAAGGGGTATACGTCGCCTGCCTTGGCCAGCCCGGCGATCTTTCCCTTCAGGGCCTGCAGCGCAGGATCGCTGCCCGCATATTCCAGGGCGGCGGTCACGTCGACGTAATCCAGTGCCGCCAGGTGGTAGAAGTGGAGTACGTGGGATTGTATGAAGTTCCCGCCCAGGCACAGGTTGCGGATGAGGCGGGCGTTGTCCGGCAGGTCGACTCCCATGGCGTCGTCGAGATTGTAGGAAGAAGCCGTTCCGTGCACCAGGGGACATACGCCGCATATGCGCTCGGTGACCTGCTGCGCGTCCCAGGGATGCTTGTCCTTCAAGAGCATCTCGAAACCCCGGAACATGGTCCCCGAGGACCACGCGTCCTTCACCGCGCCGTTCTCCACCTCTACGTCGACGCGTAGATGGCCCTCTATACGGGTCAGGGGGTCGATGGTCACTATCTGTGCCATCACTCCTCACCTCCCTCGGGCTCCTTCTTTCCCAGCTGTTTGTAGAGGTAGTGGCCGCCGATGCCCGCCGCGGTCGCGCCGGCGGCGATCCATCCCAGGGTGTCCACCATGGGCGTCAGGCCGACGAAGTTCACCTCGGGCAGGGGCTCGTAGAGCGGGGACAGGTCCTTGTAGAAGGCGGGCTCGGCGCATCCGTGGCACGGCCCGTTCGAACCCACACACCAGTTGACCTTCGAGTTCCAGCGCCGGGTGGGGCAATCGGCGTAGGTCACCGGCCCCTTACATCCCATCTTGAAGAGGCAGAGCTTCATGTCCGGGTCGTAGTCGTTCCAGTCCTCCAGGAAGAGGCCGGCGTCGAAGGAAGCCCTCCTCTCGCAGTTCTCATGGATGAGCTTGCCGAAGAACATAGTCGGGCGCTTGTAGCGGTCCAGCTCCGGCACCTCCTGGTTGATGAGGTAGGACAGGACCGTTCCCAAGAACCAGTCGGGATGGGAGGGGCACCCCCCGATGTTGATGACCGGCTTGTCCTTGTCTATCCTGGCCACTATGTCCTCCACCGGCGTGCTGCCGGTCACCGAGGCATTGGCGGCGGGGATGCCCCCGTAGGCGGCGCAGTTGCCCAGGGCTATCACCGCGGCCGCGCCGGGCACTAGCTCTTCCATCCACACCTCGATGGGTTTGTCCTTGGGCACCTTGTTGCCCATGAGGTCCTTGGTCTCGTCCTCCAGGCCGAAGGTACAGAATTCGCCGCCCTCCGCGGTGGGGATGGGGCCCTCCACCACCAACACGTATTTGCCTTTCATCTCCTCGGCGGTTTCCTCGAGCACCCCCGTGGCCGTATACCCGGCGGCCGCCATCACCGTGGGCTGGTAGCGCACGGAGAGCTTGTCCAGCACTACCTCCGCCGCATCGGGGTAGTTGGTGTTGAGGAACGAGACGGAACATCCCGAACAGTTCTGTCCCTGGATCCACAACACCGGGGGTTTTCCGGACGCCATCTCCTCCAGGGCCCGGGCGATCTCCGGGACCAGGGCCTGGCTCAGGCCGAGGAGAGCCGCCGTTGCGCCCGCATACTTGATGAACTGGCGCCTGGTCACTCCTTTTCCCTCCACTAACCTTCACCTCCTAAACGTATAATGACTCCAAGAATGTAGGCAGCGCCCGAAGGGAAGGAATCGACCTAGGAAAGTGGGGGGTTCCAAAAGCCGAACCGCAGCAAACTGCGTTTCCCTTCCTCCGAGCGCTGTAACAACATGCGATCTCCTTTTTAATATCGTCTTTTGATCGGCAAAACTCTGATAGCACGTCCCTCTGATATGCATGCAAGGGATGAATCTCTACGCCGTCACCGATTCAGGCATAAGCTTCTCCGCTATCCGGGTACCACCGGATGATCTTGGCGAGGTCCAACCTGAGCCGGCTAGATAGGCTACGGTGGAATGTCCATATATGCTTTCATCTCTCTCCTTTCCAAACGCGGGAGGCACAGGCGTTTCCATCTGCACCCTATCGGCCCTTCACCATAGCCGCCGGCCTTAGGTGAGAG
>JAFGDU010000118.1 GCA_016931915.1 Actinomycetota bacterium | reverse complement strand
AGCATGAGGTCCACCAGCTCCGTATCGGGCACCTCCTCCATGAGCGTGGACTCCTCCTGCGGCCGCTGGTCGGCCTCCATGGCCGCGAGCTCCATCACGATGGGCGCGTCGGGGGTAAGGAGGGGAAAGATGCGCGGCACGGTACCGTCCCGCAGGCCCTGCAGAAGATGCGCGTAATAGGCCTCCATGCCGTCGTCGCTTTCCAGCGGTGGCTCCTCGGGCAGCGCCTCGGCGGCTGGCTCCATCATGCCCATGGTCAGGGAGAGGGCGCCGTCCAAACCCACCAGGCCGGCGCAATTCCTGTACCCGGCATCATCCAGGGTCTCCGCATCGCCGTCGAAATCCCACGCCGCGAAGATGTGGGACAGGGGGCCTCCCAGGGAATGCCCGCCCACGAAGACCTTGCTGCGGCGCACCTCCGGGTCGGGGACCATGGTGGTGATGACCGTGTAGACGTCCTCCATGACCAGCTTCATGCCGAACTCGGAGAGATAGGGCGCGGCCTCGTTGGTGAGAAAGCCCGCGAAAGTCTTCCCCTCCACCGCGACGCTGTTGAAGTAGTAATCGATGGCGACGCCCGCGTCGCCCGCTTCCTCCGCCGCGTTGAGACCGGTCAGGTCCTCGAGCTGGTTAGGCCGGCGTTCCACCGCCCATACCTCTATATCCGCACCTTCCTGCGCGGCCATGTACACCATCTGCCTTCCCATGTAGCGGAAGGCGTTGCTGCCGCAGTAAAACCCCGGCATGACGACCAGCACGGCGTCGGCGGCGGCAGGGTTACCGCTTGCCGAGCTGGAACGGAAACGGAGGAAGGTGATGTAATCTGCCTCCTGCGGCGGCACCCCGTTGTCGCGGGCAACGGGCGAGCATATGGACACCTCCTCCACCGTTACCGCGGCGTCGACCTCCTCCTGGGTCCAGGCGCGTTCCACGTTGGGATAGGGTTCCTCCGGCACCGGACCGCCCGGCGCGTAACAGCCAGCCAGCAGGATGAGCAGTGTGATGATAAGAAAAGATACGAGGTCGAGGATATACCTCTTCATGACAGGCCCCCTTTGTTACCGGTTTCCCCCTCCTTTGTGCTTTCACCAATTCTAGCACAAAGCCGGGGGTCAGCCCTCCATTTTCAACGTCGGGGGTCAGGCCTCCATTTTCAACGCAATCGCATATGAATGTGGTCAGATGAAGCCTCGGTCAGGACAACGCCGGGGGTCAGCCCTAGCGCTTCACGGTGATGGTCAGATCGAGGTCTCCGCCCTCGGACAGCTCCCAGGCGGTGGTGGAGCTCTCCGCGCGGTAGGCCAATTCCACCAGGGCCTGCACCGCTCCCGCCATGGGCAGGTGCAGGCAGGCGTTCTCGATCCTCATTTCCAGGTGCTCCCTGTCACCCTCGAAGCGCACGAGGTTGCCCAGTCCACGCACCGCTATCATCTGCTGGAAGGTCAGGCCGTCCCGGTTCCAGTTGTCCAGGCTCCATGCGCTCCGGATATAGCGACGCGTGGACTCGATGACCGCCGCGGGGACGGCATCCCCGAGCTCTCCCTCCAGGTCGTCACAGATGGAGTCGATGGAGAAAGGCCCGAAGATGGCCATCCTCCTGGACGTTTCCCCGTCGATGATGGTACCTTTTTCCAGGTCCCAGATACGCCGGGATACCGTTTTGGGTATACCGCATTGGGGGCAGCGGTCATAGCTGATATCGCCGGGCTTGAAATCGTAGCGCCTCCGCTTGAGCCTCTCCTCGAGCTCCAGGGCATGCTGGCCCGGAAAGACCTCGGTCCTGAATTTGTTCTCACCGGTGCGCTCGTATCTGACCTGCATTTCAACACCCTCGAAGGCCTCAACCGAGCCCAGGTTGTCGGCGGATATGAAGAGGATCGAGTACGGGTCTTCGACAAGTTGAGTCCGCCAGGGGAATTCCTCGCCGCTCTCCCAGAGTTCGCTCAATCTCTGCTGGCCGTACCCGTAGTTCCTGGCGATATCGATGATGCTCTGGGTGACTACCCTCATCGTGGCGTACAGCGTCTCCTTCTCCCCCGGCGACATCCTCGCCATGCGGTCCTCCAGGCTCGATTCCTTGCTGTCGATCAAACGGCGCACTTCCGGCGGGAAGGCCCTCTCGATATACCTCTTCGTCTCCCGGCGCCTGCTCTCGATGATGATGTGTTCGATGGGCATGCCGACAAGTTCCCCGATACCGCCGAATATACGGTCCAGGGTCTCGGACTCGAAGAAGACCATGCGGTTGCGGGGCGAGGCGGCGAGCGAGATCACCCCGTTGCTCTTCCAATTGAGACCGCCGCTGACCATGGTGGGAACGCCGCACTCCTCGCAGACCTCTATCATCCGGATGCCCCCTAGACCAAGCCGAAAAAGAGCACTCTTTACATTATTTCTCGGCGTAAAGCGATCGCCCTTCTATCCCTTTCATCGCCGGCTATGGTTCATGCAGGTTCAACCAAGGAGATCATGCCTGGTGCCAAACTGCATTGCGCTTGCGCGCATCTTCATTATCCCCGTATATGGGTTTCGCGCGGCGGCGGGAGGGAGCTATCTCCGTAGGATGTCTTTCGGCTGCTCATCTCACGATAACGTTAAGGTCCAGATCGCCGTCCCCGTGCAGCTCCCACTCCACCCGGGAGCTCTCCGCCCGGTAGGCCAGCTCCACCAGGGCCTGGATGGTACCGATGATGGGAAGGTGGAGGCAGGAGTTCTCGATCCTCATCTCCAGGTGGCTGCGGTCCCCCTCGAACTTCACCTGGTTGCCGAGGCCACGCACGGCGATTATCTTCTGGAAGGTCGCTCCGGACCTGTTCCACCTCTCCACGCCCCAGGCCGATTTTATATATCGCCTCTGGGCCTCCATCACCGTCTCGGGGATGGTCTCGCCCAGCTCCGCCTCCAGGTCCTTGAACACAGCATCAATGGGTGTGGGGCCGAAAATGGCCATCCTCCAGCCCGTGTCCGGGTGGAAATAGGTCCCGTCCCTGAGATTGTATTCGAGCTGCGCGACCTCGTGCGGCAGGCCGCATCCGGAACACCGCTCGTAGTCTATACCACCGGGCTTCGGGTCGAAACGCTTCTTCTTGAGCCTCTCCTTGATATCGACGGGGTGCTTCTCGGGATAGACCACGATATTGTAAGTATCTTTTCCTGCTTCCTCCCAACTCACCCACATCTCGGTCTTCTCGAAGACCTCGTTCGTCCCCAGGTTATCGGCGGCCGCGAAGAGGAGCGAGTAGGGGTTGTGGTATAGCTGCGAGCGCCAGGGGTAGTCGCCCCCGCTTTCCCAGGAGGTCCCGAGCCTCTGGTCCCCATAACCGTAGATGCGGCTGAGGTTCGTCATATCCTGGGTGACCGACCTGATGACGGCGAGACTGGCCGCCTTCTGGTCCTGCGTCATGTGGTCCATAACGCCCATGCCGCCCCTCCACTGTTCGGGCATGAAGCCGCTCTTCTCCGGCGTGAGGAGCCGCTCGATATATCCCCTGGTGTCTCGGGACTTGCTCTCGATCACTATATTAGCGATCGAAAACCCTATCAGCTCCTCGATCCCCCCGAACAGCTCGTCTATGCTGTCGGATTCGAAGAAGACCATGCGGCTGTTCGGGTTTCCGCTCAGCGTGATGGTCCCGTTGGCGTTCCAGCTGAACTCCCTGCTCACGAAAAGTGGGGTACCACAGGCTTCACACAGTTCTATCTCGTCCATGCTCGTCCTCCAGGTCGCCGAGTGCCATTTGGTCTGTTACATATTTTTTTCGCCACAAGGTGGCAGTGACTTTAGGAAGGGGGCATGAAAGATGGGTTTATTATATCCGGACTCTCTCTATCCTCACCTGTGCGCTTTCACATCGCTAAAGAGATCGTCTTCGTCGGCTATCTCCCACTCAACGCTGGAGCTCTCGAAGGGGTAGAGATCTGCGGCGGAACAACCCCACAGATCTCTGCAGCACAAGGAGAGTAACCGCACCTTACTTGCTGGCGCGCCAGACGCATGGCTGCCGTCGTCCCTCCGGCGGGAACACCTGCAGCCAGTCGACGCCGGCCGCTTCCAGGAAAGCGGTGCATAGACAGCAGTAGTAGGGCATCCCCTTGCGATGACCGCTCCAGGCGTAGGTGGAGGAGGTCACACCCATACCCGCGGGCCGGCGCATCTCGCAGAGGAAGTCTATGGTGTAGGGCATGGCTGCCTGCAGCAGCCCGCGGGGAAGGGGCAGCTTCACGCTCATCCCCAGGGCCTTGTTCTCCAAAGCCTCCAGCGCCTTTTTGACCGGCCCCAGGGGTTTGTATGAATTATGGCGGAGCAGCTTTCCGCCGCTGCCGCATGGATTCAGGATCACGCTCACGCCGCCGGCGTCCTCCTCCACGCTGAACCTGGCCGGCGGAAAACCGGCCCCGCCGCTGAGGTCGGCGAGGAAGAAGTTGTGGATGATGAAGTCCAGGGCTTCGCGCCTGTCGAGGGCGCCGGTGAAAGACGCGACCTGTTCCGCGATGCATCTCTCGTAGAGGAACGAGAGCACCCCTCCCAGCCTTTCCTCCCCGGCCCGCCCGGCGATGAAATCGAGAACGGTGACGATCATGCTGATATATAGGCTGTGGAGGAAGAAGAACTCTCCCCCCATCTCGCGGGCGATGCGCAGGGCTCCTCTGCCGTCTCCACTCTCCAGCCTCTCCCTGATGCGGTCGGGCGTGGGCCGCACGATATCCTCCATCTGCTGCGGCGTAAACCAGCGCTCTCCGCGCCTGGGCGGCTTTTCCGCCTCCTTCTCCTTGCGGAGTCCGTAGCGGTCGTAGTAGCTGCGGGGCACGCCCCACTTGTCCTTGTAGACATACCACCGGCATGCGTCGCCGGCCGCGGCGGGGGGATCCAAGGGCCAGATGGGAAACCCCAGGTAGCGCATGGGCATGGATTCGTTCATGAAGGAACAGTGGATGCAGTAATAGGGAAATTCCTCGCGGTGGAAGGACCAGGGATAGGGCTTGGAGGTCGTGGCGAAGTCGCAGGGTGGCGCGTACCTTCCCCTGCGCCAAAGGCGGCCCCCGCTGGCGCAGGGGTCCATGGTGAAGGTGAACTTCTCGTCGTCCTCATCCAGGCGGAAGGCGCCGGGACACTCCCCCGCCCCGCTGCAGGAATGCGCCACCCAGCACCCCCTCACCAGCAGCTCCGCCTCCAGTCCCCGGTCCATGTCCATGTTCATGAGATCGAAGATCTGTCTCCGGGCGCTGTTCTCGAAGCAGTAGGTGAACATATCCGGGAGCGTCTCCTCGCCGAGGTTCTCCCCCACCCAGGTGAAGAGAGCGGTGGTGCAGTCCGCGAAGAAGTCGTGCAGGACGATGCGCTCGTCGCGCAGGTCCTCGCAGAGGGCCATGGCTTTGCCGGTCTCGCCCCCCCTGATCGCCCGCTTGATGCGCTCGATGACCGGAGTGGCCATCTCTACCCTCTCCGCCTCGCTGAACCATTCGCCAACCATGTCAGACCTCCTTACGGGGTCACATCTCTATTTCTGAATTTTCATCCTTTATTTTCCATACACTACCGACTATCCTCCAGGATCCCTAAAGATCTCCGCCCTTACCTCACTTCCAGCAGGCGGTTGGAGCCGCCCAGCAACTGCAGCATCTTCACGTCGCGCATGATCTTCTCCAGCCCGGTCTCCTTCATGTAGCCGTAGCCGCCGTGTATCTGGATGGCGTCGAGCACGATCTCCATGGCCGCATCGGTGCAGAACACCTTGGCCGAGGCGCAACTGCTTGCCAGTGCCGCTGCATCCGCCTTCTCATCGGCCAGCGCATGCTGATAACCGGCGGTCCCCATATCAAGCTTGGTCGCCATGTTGGACAGCATGCGCCGCATCTCGTGGTGCTCGATGAGCATCTTCCCGAACTGGAAGCGCTCCTGCGCGTAGCGGTAGGCCGCGGCATGGGCAGTGCGGGCCGTTCCCACGGCTATGGCCGCAAGAAAGCCGTGAAATACGGCCAGGGTCCTCTGCAGCGTGGGCGCTCCCGCACCCCTCTCTCCCAGCAGATCGTCCTCTTCTATGCTGCACCCCTCGAAGGCAACGTCGCAGAAGGGAAGGGTGTGCAGCCCCAGGAGTTCCTCGGGCGCGCCGATGGAGACTCCCGGATCGAGCAGGTCCACAACCACCGGCGAGACCCCGTCCGTGTCGCCGGCAAAAATCAGCATGCGGTCCGCCAGGGACGCGCAACTTACCAGGGGCGCCGACCCCTCGAGGACGAGCTGCCCTCCCATGTTCGCCAGACGCGGTCGCTCTGGCGACTCGAAGGCCTCGGGAAAGGCGACAGCCAGCATGAGCGGTTCTTTCTCCTCCCCGCCCGCGAGCGCCGCCAGCAGATCGGCCTTGGCCTGCCCGAGTCCCACCATGGGCAGGCTTGCCGCCAGATGGCAGGCGAAGAGCACGGCCACTCCCGCGCATGCTCCCGCCAGCTCGTCCAGCACCTGTGCGGCTGTCAGCACGTCATGGCCGACGCCGCCGAACTCCTCAGGAACTAGCGTGGAGGGGAGGTCCAGGTCGAAGCCTTTCCTCCATATGGACTTCACCCCCTCTGGATCGTAGTGCCCGTCCAACTCCAGCGCCACCGGTTCGATCTCGTTGCGGCGGAAGTCCCGGCAGACCTTGTGGATTATCCCCCCGACCCCCCTGTCCATGGGAATATCAGAAATCATAGCCGACCTCCCTCTCGAAGACGTCGAGCCGGTTGGTCTGGTTGGTCCCCTCGTAGATCTGGGTCACCTTGGCGTCGCGGAAGCACTTCTCGATGCCGTACTCCCGTCGCATCCCCTCCAGGCCCACGATGTCACAGCACAGGGAGGTGGCTCGCATGGCCAGGTCCGTCCCCGCCGCCTTGAGGGCGGAGCCGTGCAGGATGCTGTTCTCCACCGCCTCCCGGGGCACCAGCTTCTTCTTCAGCCCCACCACCAGGGAGTTCACCGGAGCGGTGCCCGCCAGGTCCTCCAGCGCCTGGGAGAAGAGCAGGCCGCGCGGGGCTATCTTCAAGGCGATGTCGGTGAGCGGGTTGTTCATCAGTTGCATCACGTGATAGAAATCGATGGCGACGGCGAAATCCACCCAGGCGTGCCGCAGGTTTATTATGTCCTTCATGATGTCCGCCAGGGCGAACTGCACCCAGCTCTCGTCTATGAGGCGGTGGCCGTTGACCTTCTTGTGTGAGGCGTAGCGCACCGTTCTCTCCACCACTCCCCTGGCCAGCCCCACGGCGGCCGCGCCCACCCCTCCCCGGGTCACCGAGAGGATCTCCTGGGTGTGGCGCATGCCCTCTCCCTCCGGAGCCCACAGGTTCTCCCGCGGCACGAAGACCTCGTCGAAGAGCAGCTCGGCGGTGGGGCATGCTTTCTGCCCGCTCTTGCGCTCCACCTTGCCCACGGAAAAGCCCTGGCTTTCTGCGGGAACCATGAAGGTGCAGTCCGTCTCCAGTGGACGGCCGCGGTCCAGCGGCGCGTTGACCACGATGAAGTCGGCCAGGCTGCCGTTGGTGATGAAGCACTTGGTGCCGTTGAGGATGTAACCCCCCTCGACCTTTTTTGCCTCTATGGACGGGCGCATGGTGCGCATGGCCGCGGGATGCTCGGCGTCGGTGCCGCCGCTGGGCTCGGTGATGGCCCAGGCGAAGAAGACCGGGTTGCCCTTTGCCTCCTCCGCTATCATGTGCTTGATCATGCGCAGTACGACCCCGGGCATGAACTCCACGCAGGCGCATATGAAGCCGAACATGTTGAAGACGATGAGGGCGGTGAGGCCGAAACAGGCGGCGCATCCTTCCTCGCTGAAATTGAAGAGGTCCAGCGTGCTCCAGCCCCTCCCTCCCAGCTTCTCGGGTATGAAGGCGGTGGGGATGTGCTCTTGCATGGCCGCGCGGTAGAAGTCCCAGTCCACGTAGGTAGGGTCCTCGGCGCACTTGGCGTCCACCTCCAGGGCGATGGGAGCCATCGCCTCGCGGGCGAAGGCGCGCGAGACGCGCTGCGCCTCCTCCGCGCCCTTGACATAGGAAGGGAACCTCTTCTTGAGCACCCCCAATATGGGTGCGTAGCGCAGGAGTTCCCCCTCTCCGTCCATATATGAGACCGCTGGCCCGTTCTTTTCCATCAGCCCATCCCCCTTGTATTTGAGCGCCTCTCTCCCTTCGATCCTTCGCCTCCCTGCTCGCTCGTATCATACGGTCCCGGCTTTGCCGCAAGACCTGGCTTACCTTTCCTTTCGCCTCGCCGTCCTCAACGACGTCATGAGGCCGGACGCGATCGTCAACATTTGAGACCTGAATTTAAAATGTTGCTCATACGATCCACTTGATCCTGGCCGGTTCGCGTTTCACCGCCCGGTCGCACTCCCCCTTCGGGTAGCCCAGGGCGATAGCGGTGAAGAACTCAAAGGGCGGCTTGATGCCCAGCGTCTTCCTGGCGTAGCGGGGATAGAACCTGATCGGGATGTTCATGAGCCCGATGAGGCAGGTGGCCAGGCCCAGGGAATGCGCCGCCAGAACCATGTTCTCCACGCACAGGGCCGTGTCCAGGTCAACCTGGCCGATGCCCCGCTTGTCCTTGAGCACCAGGATGACGGTGGGTGCGCCCAGGAAAAGTCCGTGATGCGAGTGCTCATACACCGCCTTCGCTCCCACCGCCCCGCGCTGGTCGACGTTGCCGGGCATGCGCAGGCCGAGCACGGTGGCGAGGAGCTTCTGGTGTAGGGGGCGCCGCACGAAATCCTCCCGGTTGGATGGAAAGGCCAGCCCCACGATGAGGTTCAGCATCCTCTCGGTCTTCGCGCAAAGGTCGTCGATGACCTCTGGGTCCTGGATGGCCACGAAGGACCAGGGCTGGCAGTTGCCGGCCGAGGGGGCGAAGCGCCCCGACTCGATGACTCGCGCCACCATCTCTTTGGGGACCTGCTCCTTCTTGAACAGGCGCACGCTGCGCCGCTTGAAGATAACGCGCTCCGTCTCCGTGAGGCGGTCCTCGTAGTCCTCGAAGCGCTGCGGCGTATCGTCGCCGAACGGCTTAGGCAGGGTATCCGTCTCCCCGGGAAAGACGTCGGTGTTGCGGTACTTCCCCTCCAGCACGCGGTAGAGCCCCTTCCTCTCGATGGCGCCGGTGGGGCAGACGGCCACGCAGGAGTCGCAGGCGATGCAGCGGAAGGCATCGAAGTAATGCTCCTCCACGGGATGGCCATCCCTCATCCTGAGGATCTCCATGGGGCAGGTCTTAACGCACCTGCCGCACCCGTCGCATTTCTCCTCGTCCACCTCCACGCAGGGCCATTGCGTCGGCGGCAGGTAAGCCTTTCTGATGCTTTCGAGCATCTGTTTCCCCCTTATTCCTCGTACTGCTTTTCCAGCAGTTTGGTCTTCCCCGTCTCCCGCTCCAGGGTCCCCGGCCGCAGCCAGGTTATCTCCGGCCTTATCTTCAGGAGCTTGTGCATTGCGTCCCCTACCTCCGACGCCAGTGATTCCAGTTCCTCGTCCTTGACCTCCTCCCCGTGCTCAACCCTCATCTTCAGGGGAGGTACCACTCGCGGCGGTTTCTCCGTGAGCACGATGCGGAAATGTCCCGTCAGCCGGGGTACGAAGCCCTGGATAACGCCCTCTATGGAGGCTGGATATACGGGCACTCCTTTCACCTTGAGCATGTCGTCCGAGCGCCCCACGATCTTGTAACGGAACCCGGTCTTGCCGCAGGGGCAGGGCTCGGTGAAAACCTGGTGGATGTCCCCCAGGGTGAAGCGCATATCGAACCACACCGCCCCCTCGGGATGCAGGGAGGTGGCGCACATCAGCCCTGTCGCTCCATGCTCCATGGGCACGGGCTTGCCCGTCTCGGGGTCCACCAGCTCGTAGTAGGCGAGGTCGTCGGCCAGCCAGTGCATACCCTGGTAGATCGGATACTCGCAGGACGCGCCGTAGCCCGCGCCGGCGTCGTAGACCCTGGCTCCGTATTCCCCCTCCAGCCTTGCCCGCACCTCGGGGATACCAGCCCCCGGCTCGGCCCCGCAGACGATTACTTCCATCCCCAGGTTCTTAACGGGTTCTCCCAACACCTCCGGTGCCTTCTCGATGAGGTGAAGAGCCAGGGAGGGTGTGCCCAGGAATATATCGGCCTTGTACATCTTCATGAACTGCAGGATCTTCTCCGTCCCCGCCTCGGCGCCGATGGGGATGAGCATAACCCCCGGATAGTCCTGCAGCCACAGGATCCACGGCGTCCCCGCAGCGTGCATGGAGAGGCCGAAGCAGAGGGCGACGCGGTGCCCCGCCCGCAATCCGGCGCGCCACGCCGCCCGGGAGGCGAACTCGCTGAAATCGGCGATGCCGGCCTTGAAATTCGGGTAGGGGGTGGGCACGCCGGTGGTTCCTGTGGTGGTGGTGAGCAGGTAGAGGTTCTTCATCCTCTCCTCGCCGAATAGATGGTGGAGCACCTTCTCCATGTCCAGGCCCACCTCTGCTATTACCTCCCGCACCTCCGGCTGACCGGCAGGCGGGATGGCTTCCGCGAAATCCTCGAAACTCTTGATCTCCTCTGGCTTCACCCCCGCCTTGTCGAAGCGAGCCCGGTTGAAGGGGGAGTTCTCGTACTGCCACTTCAAGACCCTCGGCATCTTGCCCCACTGCAGCTCGCGCATCTGCGGCGTGTTGAGGATGGGCTCGATCTCCATGTTCCAGTACGGTCTTTCCTCCATCATCCGCATTACCCCCTCTACTCTCGGGGTCACATCTTTAATCTTGAAAAACCATCCATTATATGGAAATGAATTCAAAAATAAAGATGTGACCCCCCTTTTACCTCTTGAAGATGTGGATGCTCATGGCGGCGGGCTCGGTGCCCAGCACGCCGCCGCCGTTCAAGGTCAGACCCACCCTGGGGTCCGCCACTTGTCTCTCTCCCGCCTCGCCCCGCAGCTGCCACACTATCTCCGCTATCATGCCCAGGCCGGTGGCGCCCACCGGGTGGCCCTTGGTGACCAGCCCGCCGCTGGTGTTGAAGGCCACCTTGCCCCCGATCTCCGTCCAGCCGCGGTCTATCCAGTCCTTGGCCTCTCCCGGATCGCATACCCCCAGGTCCTCCATGAAACCGTATTCCGAGACCGAGGTGGCGTCGTGCACCTCCACCACGTCCAGGTCGCCGGGCCCGATGCCCGCCTGCTCGTAGGCCAGGGGCACCATGCGCCTGACGATGCCGTCGCCGCCCAGGGGAACGTCCGATATGCCGGACTGGTTGACGGTGGCTGCGACATATACCGGTTTGTCGCTGCGGCCCCGCGCGTATTCCTCGCTGCAGATGATGGCCGCGGCGGCGCCGTCGCTTATGGGCGCGCACATCAGCCGGGTCAGAGGGTAGGAGATCATGGGAGAGTCCATGACCTCCTGCAAGGTCACCCGCTCGCGGTACTGGGCGTGAGGGTTGAGGCTGCCGTTGTAATGGTTCTTAACCGACAGCTTTCCGAAATGCTCCGGCCTGGCCCCGTACTCGCGCATGTAGTAGCGCGCCAGGGCGGCGTAGAAATCCATGAAGATGGAGCGGTTCTCCCCGCTACCCTCGGTGGAGACGCCTCCCAGCCCCTCCGCCTCGATAAGCTCGATTATCTTCCCTACTTCCTCGATGTCCACCGCAGTGCCCAGGGCCATGAAGGATTTGACCTTGTCCCGGTCGTAGAGCTTCTCCGCACCCAGGGCGAGCACGCAATCGTAGAGGCCGGCCGCCACCGACAACCATCCCAGGTGGAAGGCGGAGGAGGCGCTGGCGCATGCGTTCTCCACGTTGAAGATGGGGATACCCTCGATACCCAGGGGACGCAGCCACACCTGCCCCCTTATGCTCTCCTGCCCGGTCATCAGCCCCGCCATGGAGCTGGAGACGTATGCGGCCTCGATCTCTTTTCTGTCTATGCCAGCGTGCCGCAGCGTGTCCTCCACCGCCTCGCGGGAGAGATCCTTCAAGCTGCGGTCGAGGAACTTGCCGAACCTGGTCATGCCGACGCCCAATACGACGACTTTTCTCATTGCTTCCTCCTGGTCTCTTTGCCTGGTAGCTGCAGGCACTTCTTCCGGGATATGTACGGAGAAATTGCTGGGGCTCTGCTGTAGTAGTTGTTGCGCACTTGCTGGAGTAACTGTGCCCGTCACTCGACTTTATTTTTTCTATTCCGGTTAGTCAATACCCTGAACCATCTAAAATCAGACGATCTTTCTTGTCCATTATCAGGTTTAATAATATGGTTCGCTTAATAACGTATAAATATTCGTTTAATATCGTATAATAACGTATAATTATAGTTTCGCTCGTGCGCTACAAGAGAAGGGGTAATGCATTGTCGGCAGCTGAAATGCGGGGCATGCGCATGGGGGAGCTGGCCAGGCGCTCGGGCACGGACAAGCAGTTGATCCATTACTACCTGCGCAAGGGCTACCTGAATCCCCCGCTATATAAAAAAGGCAACCAGGCGATGTACGGAAACGCCCACCTGGAGAAGCTGGTATACCTGAGACGCAGCCGTGAGGAAGGGCTCCCCCTATCCTATGCCAGCGAGCTCTGGGAGAGGGAACGGGGTGAGCCTCAGCCAACACAGCGCCGTGTTAGGCGCGGAGAGGGAGAGTCGCCCACGCGTGAGCGCATCATCCGGGAGGCCACGGCCGTTTTCCTGCGCAAGGGCTACCGCGGCGCCACCATCTCGGAGATCATGGAGAGCGTGGGCTCGAGCAAGGCGTCCTTCTACTACTATTTTGCGAACAAGAAGGACCTCTACTTCGCGTGTCTTGACATTATATTCCAGAATGTCTTCCGCGACGCGCTGGACGATATACGCCGAGAGGAGGATATGATCAAGCGCCTGGAGCTGCGCTGGGGAGCGACGCGCGCCTTCTTCCCAGAGATGATCACCATCCTGCAGCTGGTGCGCGACTCCCTGCGTGATGAGGACGAGGGGCATCGGCTGCAGGCGGCCGCCATCCTGCGCCGCTCGCTCATCGAGCCGCTGGCCGGAGACCTGGAGAAGGGCATGCAGGACGGCGTGCTGAGACAGGTGCGGAGCGAGATCATCCCTTTCGCCATCATCTCCATGCTCGAGATGGTCGCGTACCGTTCCATGATCGACGAGAGGTATTCCGACGCGGATATTGAGGATTCGGTCCTCGATCTCATCCTCAACGGCATCCTGGCGAACAAAGCCTGAGAGAGTATTGCCTCCCCGACACGGCATAAAACGCAGAAGACCGTTCTTTGCCTACAGTAAGAGATTATCCCTTATGGTAGAATAGCTCCCGGAGGGGTAGGCGGGGAAGGTGGTTCTGCTCGTAAAACATCGCTGCACCAGGCTGGCTTCTATCGTTCTCGAACAGAAGGGTCAGCCACGCGACGGCGCATACATGAATCGCGATGCCGGATCACGCGCCGACAGTACGTGCCGGCAAGCTGGTGGATCGTCCGCAGTAGGGGGGAATGAAGATGGTGCGTACCAAGGTGAGCGAGACCGGCGAACGTCTTCTGCGCGATATTCCCGTTCTCAAGGCATTGCGCGAGCACGACCGCACGGGGATCGACGAGGTCCTGCGCATCGCCGATGCCTGCGCAGAATTCAACCGCCGCCACGCGGAACCCCGGGCCCTGGAGATAGACGAACGCGTGGAGAGGGATCCGGACTACTTCGACTGGGACACGGCCAGGGCCGCCTGCAAGTACAGGCTCTTCAGTCTGGTCGTCCCCACCTTGCTGGGCGGGCTGGCGGGCAAATACATGCTGACCGCCGGGGCCCTGGCCTTCGACGAGCTCTGCACCGCCTGCGCCGGCATCGGAAACATGATCGCCGCCACCGCCCTGGGAGCTTCCCCCATGCTCACCCCCGGCGGTATGCCGCACTGGGACACGGTTCTGCACGAGATCGTCGAGGAGGAGAGGAAGAGCAATCCAGTGCTCATGGCCTACGCCATCACCGAGCCGTCGGCGGGCACCGACGTAGAGGAGCCACACTTTCTCTCTACGGCACGGCTGGGCATGGAAGCAAAAAAGATCAAGGGCGGATACCTGCTCAACGGGCGCAAGTGCTTCATATCCGGCGGCAAGGAGGCGAAGTACCTCACCGTCTGCGCGGCCACCGACCGTACCCGCCCCCTGGAGACCTGGACCACTTTCCTCGTGCACCGGGACATGGAGGGCTTCAGCGTCCCCCGGGTGGAGAGGAAGCTGGGGCAGCGCGCCTGCCACGCCGCCGAGGTACTCTTCGAGAACGTGTTCGTGCCCGAATCCAACGTCATGGGCTACGAGGGCGACGGCATGTCCACCGGCATCCTCACCATCATGGCCGCCTCCCGGGGCCCGGTGGGGGCGGTGGGAACGGGGATAGCGCGGGGCACGTGCAGGCATTTCACGGCCTGGGCCAGGGAGAGGCGCAACGGCAAGCGGCCCATCGACGAGCCGCGTATCCAGATGTTCATCGCCGACATGATGGCGACCATCCAGGAGTCGCGCGGATTGGTGATAAACCATAGCCTGGCGGGCGACGCGGTCTTCGGCGCCCTGCTCATGAACCCCATGATGAAGGCGATATTCCTCCTGCCGCGGGAGGTGAGGATCTCCAGGCCCTACCAGGCCTTCCTGCAGACCCGCTACGGCAAGTCCATGGCCGCCCGGCTGCTGCGCATGCTGGTGAGCGAGGAGGACATGACCCGCTTGCTGGGACTGGGCTGCCTGGCCAAGTTCACGTGCGCGGACAACGCCATGGCGCTCACCTCCAGGGCCCTGGAGATCATGGGCATGGACGATTCGGAGGAGAGGCGCTGGGTGGAGAAGAACTACCGCGACGTCAAGGTGACCCAGATATACGAGGGCACCAACCAGTTGAACCGCCTGACGTTTTTCAACATAGATATCGGCGGGTCTCTCCGCGTCGAGCTGCCGCATCCACGCTGAGATGACGGAGGGAACGGCGAGGGAAAGCAAGGAGGTCGAAGTTGT
>JAFGDU010000117.1 GCA_016931915.1 Actinomycetota bacterium | reverse complement strand
GGAGATGGTGCAGAGCATCCGCAAGTACATCATCAGGTCCACCGAGGAGGAATGAGCCTGCTGCACAGCTGAATGATCTCCATATAGAGAACAGTCGGGAGGGATCGGCTTTAGAGGCCGCGGTGAGGAAGGTCGCCGCGGCCTCACATCGCGCTCAATCTCCCGTCCATCATGTGGAAGGAATGGTCGCCCACCTCGAGGATGCCCTCGTCGTGGGTGACGATGACCACGCACTTGTTGTCCTCGCGCGCCAGCCCGGCCAGTATGTCCACCACCACGCGCCCGGTGGCACTGTCCAGGTTGCCGGTGGGCTCGTCGGCCAGGATGATATCGGGGTCGTTGGCCATGGCCCTGGCGATGGCCACCCGCTGCTTCTCGCCGCCGCTTATCTTGTTGGCCTTGGCCTTCTGCAGCCTCGCATCTATCCCCATCCTCTCCAGGAGCCTCATCGCCGTGTTGCGCTGCTCCGGCGCCGGCACCGCCTGGATGTCCATGGGCAGCATGACGTTCTCCAGCGTTGTCAGGGCGGAGATGAGGTTGAAGAACTGAAAGACGAAGCCCACCCTTTTTCTGCGGTAAGCGATGAGATCGGCATCGGCAGCGGCGATATCCTCGCCGAAGGTGATTATCTCTCCTGCGTCGGGGCTCTCCAGGGAACCCAGGAGATATAAGAGGGTGGTCTTGCCGGAGCCGGAGGGCCCCACGATCACCGTCACCTCGCCCTTGCGGGCCTCGAAGCTCACGTCGTCCACGGCGCTGACGTCTCCCGCCTTGGACTTGAAGGTCTTGCTCAGGCCCTTGACCTCGAGTACATCCTCCACTGGCGCTCCACCTCCTATTCCATGCTCAGGACCCGCGCCGGTCTGAGCCTGGTTATCCAGATCACGGGTACCGCCATCCCCAGCAGGCTTATGCCGAAGAGGATGAGGATCCCGTACAGGAGCAGATCCCCCTGGTATATGACGTTGAGATTGACGGAGTCTTCCTCCTCGACGGCGACGGAATACAGGCCACCTTCCTTGTACAACTTACGGTCGGCCAGGTAGCTGCCGGTATATTCCCTCGCCTCCTCGTCCTCCTCCACGACCTCTTCCTGCTGGCTACCGGAGAGCAACCAGTTACCCAGACCCTGGCTGATGAGAGCGGTGGCCCCGGTGGCGAGGATAACGGAGACCAGGCAGATGCAGATGACCTCCGCGGCGTACTGCACGATGACCTGGCGGCCCGTGGCACCGATGGCCTTGAGCACCCCCAGTTCCCTGGTCCTGCCGCCGATGATGATGGCCATGGCTAAAAGTATGATGAGGGCGCAGGCCCCCAGGGCCCCGATAAGCCCGATCATCGAGGTCTTTCCCACCTTCTCCAGGGGTTCCGATATCTTCTCGTAGTCGGCGTAGTCGCTTATGAATTCGTATCTGTTGCCGTCGGCTATCTCCTGCCTGAAGGCGCTTTTCAGGGCGGTGGTGCTGTCAACGTTGTCGAAGTAATAGGAACCCAGCTCCACGTAGCCGGGCGTGCCATTGAGTTCCTGCACCACTGAGAGGGGGGCGAAGAGCTTGTTGCCGGCCGGGTTGTAATCGAGGATGCTGGAGCTTTCGCGCTCCGCCTCGATGGTCTCGTATATGCCTATGATCTCGATCTCCATGGTGCGGTTGCTCCTGCCCCCGCCGACGATCACCGCCTCTACCGTATCCTCGATCCCGAGCTCGTTGTCCTCGGCCATGTTCTTCTCCACCAGCGCCACCCGGTTCTTCTTGAGATAGTCCTCGTAGGTGAAGAACGAGCCCTCGATGAGCTTCTTGCTCCCGTTGAGGAAATCGGAGGCGGAGGAGCCGTCGGTGTTGCCCTCGAACACGAAAAGGTTCCCCAGCGTCTGCCGGTTCAAGCCCTCGATGCCCTGCCTGGCCAGCTCCGTGTCCGTCGCGTACTGCGCCAGGGGCGCCAGCTCGGAGTTCTCGGCGTTGGTGATGATGATCCCGGCGTTCTGTATCTTGTCGAAGGTGAGGATGTGCTCCTGGCGGGCGAAGGTGTCGGCGATCTCCTCGGGCAGGAGGAACTTGGCCCTGTCCTCGATCTCCTCCTCCTCGTTCATGCTGCGGGCCTCGCGCATCCTCTGCCTCGCTCCCTTGTCCAGCTCCTGCTCGAACACCTCCAGGATGTACTCGGAGCTCACACGGACCTCGCTGTAGTTGCCGACGCTCTCCTTGATGTCCTCGACCTGGGTGTCAGCGGCCAGCTTCACCACCAGCATGGAGAGGGAGAAAGCCAGGCACACGAAGAGCAGCAGCACCACTATGAGGTTGCCCACGGGGTGGCGCCAGAAGCTCTTGATGCCCCTTCTTATCGAACGCATCGGGCATGTCTCCTTTGCCGCGGCTCAATCCAGCAGGCCGGTGAGGCTAATCTCCACCTCTTCGCCGGAGTCGTCTCCCCGCACCTTGCGGATGACCAGGAAGGCGTTTCCAGCCGCGATATCGGCGCTGAAGCCCTCGCTTAACTCGGCGCTCTGCGGGTTCAGATCGTAGAAGAGGAAGACGCCCTCCAGGACCTCCTTCTTCTTCAGTTTGTAGAGCACCGGCGTCAGGTCCGCGTAGTCCAGGAGTATGGCCGATATCACGTGTTCGTCCACGTACTTTCCGAAGGCGCCGACATCGCCGTAGTAGGATCTATAGTCGTCCGCCTGGATGCCGGGGCTCTCCAGGCGGAACGAATACTGCGAGAAATCGACCAGCTCGTCGCCGACGTTCTCGACCCGCAGTTCTACCTCGAGGTAGTCTCCCAGGACCTCCCTCGCCGACGGTTCGATGACCTTGGAGTTGGAGTCGTTCCTGGTCACCTCGACTATGGTGAAGCGGGCCCCCGCCAGGTCCGCCGTATACCTGGGGTCCTGGTCCTGCGCCGTCCCTTCCGCTCCGCTCTCACTCGACGCTGCCCCGTCCGCTTCCGAGGCCGTGTCCTCGAGGTTCAGCCCCTCAAGGTCCTCGCTGCTCAGTCCCGGGGGGAGCGGCGTTCCTTCGTCCGTCTCCTCGGCCGGCGCCTCCTCCGTGGCCGCGTTGTTGCTGCCGCAGGATACGAGCCCCATAGACAATGCGGACACGAGTGCCGCAACCGCCGCCGCTACCAAGACTCTACGAACGTGCCTGTCTTTATCCACTATGGCCTACTCCCTTCTGAGCGCCCGATAATAGGGACGTCACCCGGGTGAGAACCGTTCCTCCCTTTCCGCCAGAGAGGATCTAGAAATCACTCTCCAACCTGTAATCCCTGGCTTCACCGGCCAAGGCATCGATCTCCACCCGCATTCCATCTATCTCCGCCAGGCCACCCTCGAACTCGTCGCCGGTCAGGTACGACCTTATCTTGTTCTCGTCCAGGGTCTGTATGACGTCCAGCGCTTTGCCGAACCATTCATCGATGAAACCCGCCAGCTCCGTCGTCTTCTGCGCGACCTCGATCATCAAGGTCGCGTATTCCTTCTCATCCTCCACGCCGTCCAGGGAGAGCACACCCTGGTATTCGCCTTCCGCCAGCATGGCGTTGTTGAGCATCTCGCCCTGTGCATCTTCGTACTGGTCCAGGGGGCCGCCGGGATTCAATATCGCCTCGGGATTGGGGCCCTGCAGTACGTCGAAGAAATCCTCCAGAGCGGTACTCATCACCTCTCCCTCGCTCGCCATGCGGTACGCGTATGCATCGCCCCTGCCGATGTACCTCAAGGCCTGGTCCTCGCTGCTGGTCCCGCACCCCGGCACGAAGACGACCAGCGAAGCGGCGAGTACGCACAGTGCAAACAGCGTCAATGCTTTTCTCACTCCAGGCACCTCCCAGATGTCGACCAGCTTTATCTGCCTGTAAACACAATAGAATGACTTTGGACTATCGTCAAAACGAGCATCGTCGTAGTCTATGTAATCGACATAACAACAACCCTGCTGTAGATTTCCGTTCTTACGCGCTCGGCGTTGTTATAATCTGGCCGCCTGCATGTAGACCCGTACGAAGACGGCCGCGTTGACGTTCCCGGGATCCGGCAGGCTCGCCCTGGCGAGCATGTCGATCGCTCGGGACGATAGGTTGTGGTTTAGAATCATCCAAAAACGGATATAGGGATAAGAACATATAGTCATTAACACTATCGACTCATTGTTGTTCAGCCCTTTATGCTCTCGTGCGGGCGAGCACGAGCTGCTGAAAAGTGGTTCTGGCGATCAAAGGGGGTTGCTGTTCATGAGCGATTACGATGTCATCGTTATCGGTGCTGGTCTGGGCGGTATCTCGGCGGCGGCGCTCTGCGCGAAGAACGGCTTCAATACGGTCGTGTTCGAGCAGGGAGATGCGGTGGGCGGCTGTTGCTCGTCCTTCGATCTCGAGGGGTACCGCTTCGACACCGGTGCCTCCATCATAATGCTCACCGAGACCATCCAGGCCATCTTCGAGCTCATGGGCAGGCGCATGGAGGATTACATCGAGTTGGTCCCCTGCGACCCCATCTACCAGGTGATAGGTCACGACGGGAGCCGGTTCACCATGCCCATGGACATCGCGGAAGCCACCAGTGTGATCGAGCGGGTGGCCCCCGGGGACGTCGAGGGCTGGAAAGAGTTCACCCGCATCGGACTGGCCATGCTCGACGCCATCGGGGACACCATGATGACCCCCATGAACACCCTGCGGGAGATGGCCCGCATGCAGAGCGAACACCGCGAGATGGTACGCTACATGGAATACTTCGTCCGCTCGCACCAGAGCGTGACGCAGAAGTTCTTCAAGCACCCCGTCATGGAGTCGTTCGTGGCATATCAGTCCTATTACGCCGGCGCGCCGCCCTACCTCGGGCTCGGCATCCTGGGTTTCGTCGCCCTCATGCAGCACCTGGGTAGCTACTATCCCAGGGGAGGGATGATAGCCCTGCCCGCGTCCCTGCAAAAGGTGGGCGAGGAGTTTGGCCTGGAGGTGCGCAAGGGGACCAAAGTCGAAAAGATACTCGTCGAAGGCGGCAGGGCGCGCGGGGTGAGGCTGGAGGACGGAAGCGTGGTCTCCTCGAAAATGGTGCTCTCGAATACCAACGCCAAGGTCACCTACCTGAAGATGGTGGGCCCTGAACACCTCAAGCGTTGGGCCATCAAGGCCATCGGCAGTTACGAGCTTTCCATGCCCATCCCCATGATCTATGTCGGCATCGATACCGCGCCCCCGCTTCCGGCGCATCACACCATCAGCGTCGGACCCCTCGAGCAGACCAACAGGAACTGGTACGACTATTACAAGCGGGGGATAAACCCGGAGCCCTGCGGCAGCCTGCTCAGCTGGCCGACGGAGTCGGACCCCGGGCTCGCCCCCGAAGGTCACCACGTGCTCAATTTTGTATGGGGTGGACCAGACCCCTACGCCCCACTGGGGGAGAACTGGGACCGGCTAAAGCCCGCAATCAAGGAGGGGGCGATCAAGGAACTGGAGAGGATCGTGATGCCGGACATCTCGGACCATATCAAGTTCCTCGAGGTCTCCACTCCACTGGACTTCGAGAGGAGGCTGCTCTCCCCCCAGGGTGCGATATACGGCCTTTTCCTCGACATCACCAGCATGTCCCTGTTCAGGCCCAACCCCCGCTCCCGCGTGGTGAAGGACCTCTATCTGTCCGGCGCCTCGACCTGCATGGGCGGAGGGGTGCCGACCACGCTGGCATCCGGCGTGATAGCATCGAACTACATCCTCGCGGACCACGGATGAAGGCAGTAGCGGCCAGGCAGACAAACCTTGCGCGGCCGGGTCACCGCCCGGCTGCAGCCCGCATGTACACCTGTCCGAAGACGGCCGCGTTGACCGATTCCTTGGTTGACCAGTAGGCGGGCTCGGTACCCTCGCCGTTGGGACGCTCGGAGCCGGTGCGGAATGCCTGCGCCGCCAGGTCCAGCAGGTGGTCCCCGCCGCCGTAGAGATAGGCGTAGGCGAGGCAGTCCGCGGAGAGCAGGTGCCAGTTGCACAGGTTGACCGTCCCGAAGCTCTCGTCGGCCACCCCGGCGTAGCTCCAGGCGTATGGAAAACCCTGGTAACCCTCTGCACCCGTGCGCCAGCAGTGATTGACCTCGTGCCGGACTAGGCTCACCAGGTAGGCGGCGGCGTTACCGGAATCCGGCAGTCCCGCCCCGGCGAGCGTATCCAGGTAACGCCCCAGGGAGTAAGTGAACATGTCCAGGGAGAAGATGGATGTCCCTCCGCCGGAGCCCGGTTGCGGTGCGGCCAGGAAGGGGTCGGCGGCCAGGTGGGAGTTGTCGATTATCCACTGCGCCGTCGCGAGATACTTCGCGTCCCCGCTGGCCGCGTAGGCGTCGGTCATGACGCTCAGCCCGTTGGCGAAGGGTCGGAAGGAATCGCTGCCGTAGTCGTTGTAGCCGTCAGCCCAGCCCTCGCCGTTGCCCCTGCCATAGCTGTTCTCGTAGCGGTAGCGCATGTTGTCGATGACCTCGAAGGCGGATTCCCTGCACTCCTCGTAGCCGGTGAGGTAGTAGTAGAGGAGGTTCCCGGATACCGCGAAGCACAGGTCGGGATGGGGCGCGCCGTAGTTGCGGTGCGGGTTCGCGTCCCCGGGCTCGTCGTGGTAGGAGTGGCCGAAGTATCCCCCGTCGGACCAGTGGTCTATCGCTCCCTCGTAATGGAGGATATCCTCGTCGGCGACGTGGCGGCAGGCGGGACCGGCCAGGTCCCACCAGCGGAAGTCACCCGAGCGCAGGAATTGGGCGAGCATGCCATAGTCGAAGTCGTACTTGAGGTTCATCTGCCCGGAGGGGGTCTCATAGTCGAGGGGCACGTCGCCGTAGTCGCACCAGCCGTAGAAGTCGTTCTCCTCTATGCTCAGCAGTAGCGAGTATGCGGTGGAGCCGATGGAGGGATCGAAGGCCGCCAGGTTCTGTTCCTCGTAGGCCGAGAAGCGGGGGTCCCCGCTGCTGACCGCCGTCCTTCTCAAGGCTCCGCTGCCTACATACCACTGCGGGGAGGCCAGGGCGAACAGGGGCGCGTTCATGGCCGCCATGGCCTGCGCGGTCCCGGCCTGGTCAGCATTGCCGGCATGGAAAAAGAGCAGGACCTCGTGGGTCTTGTGCTCCCCGGGGCGGAAGACGAAGTCGCCGCCGTATTCCAGCGGGAAGAGGGCGAGGCGGATCTCGCCGCCGCCGCCGGCGATAGCCTTGGGGTGGTTCTGCCAGAAGTCTTTGAGGCCGACCGCAAGCCCCTTGCTGTTCCCGGAGAGGTCGAGCCAGGCCTGGGCGCGATCGCCTCGTCCCAGCTCGCTTCCGCCGCTGTAGGCCCTCCACCCGCGCATGGAGACGTAGGACTGGGGGCGGGGGAAATGTCTGCGGTGCACGTCCCAGAAATCCGACCCCGAGGAATCCTGGTAGAGGGCGAGTTCGCCACCGGATGAGAAACCGCCCTCGCCCGTGCCCAGAACAGCCGCGGGGGAGGCGCCCACATCGGGCTGAAGGCCGAGGTACAGCCCGGAGAAGGATTCGCTGCCCGGACATGCGATGTCCCAGCACTGCGGCTGGCCCTCGCCGTCCGGTTGGGTGGGGTTGTGGTTCTCCAGGGTATAGAGAACGCGGGCCTGTGCCGAGCCGGCGTAGAAATGCATACGTGCGGTATAGGCGAGCTTCGTCCCCCCAGAGGCGGAGGTGTGGCTGCCGCGCACGAGCACCGAGGCCCGCAGGGGACCCTCTTCCTCGACGCTGAGGGATGCGGGAGGCGACAGGCTGGAGCGGTATTCCGTTCCGCCCGCCGAGACGACGAAGCCGTTGCGGTCGGAGGGGGAGAGCACGCTGCCCTCGCCTGCCAGCTCCACGCCGCTGAAGAGGTCGAAGGAATCGCGGCGCATGCGGAACACGGCCGCCCCCGTATCGATAGTGAGGGTGGTGCCGTCGTCGTCGATGTCTACAGTCGAGGCCGGTTCGGCGCCGGCCCCGGAGCGCCCCAGGAAATAGACGGACTCCCCGGAGGCGGCGACGCTGGCCGGGAAGTCGAGCAGCAACCACTTGATCGGCTTGGTGGCGTCATCGGGCGAGCCGCCCCAGCGGGCGGTCACCTTTACCTGGCAGGGCACGGGGGAGCCGCTCGCGTCGCGGAGGGAGACGTCGCGGGCATCGTACACACCGAAGTCCCGTGGTAGGGGAACGCCGGAGGTGGTTATCTCGCCGCTCCTCGCCACGCCCGCCCTTTCCGTGACGTGCAGCTCTATCTCGCCCGCACCCGCCCCCGGGCTCGTGGCCCCCTCGGCCAGGTACCACTGCGTTGCGGGGGCGGTAACGCCGATGGAGTCGTGTCCCCCCACCCGGCCGTTCCAGTACATGGCCCGCTCGCATACCACCCCGCCGCCGCTGGAGCTCACGACGGTGGAGACGTCGTAGCTGTCTATGTAAGCGCCCAAGGGGAACGTTCTCCTGGAGCCCGGGGATATCTCCACGCCCTGCAGCTCCGGCGGAGCCAGCACACCGCCGTCGGTGTTAAGGGTCAGGTCCACGCTAACCGCCTCGTCTCCCGGGTTCTGCACCAGGACCCAGGTCTCGAACTCCCCGGATGTCGCCCCCTCGGCCAGGTACCACTGCG
>JAFGDU010000013.1 GCA_016931915.1 Actinomycetota bacterium | reverse complement strand
CGCGGCGGTCGAGAGGGTCGGAGCCCTTTATGGCGAGGGGAAACGCTGGTTCAGCACCGCCGCGATAACCCTGCACGAGGACACGGAGTTGCCAGCGGACCTCATCGAGATGGCATGGATAAAGAGTTACGGGAGGCGACTGACCGTACGCCTGTGCTCCCGCAGCCACATGGTGTGCCTGAAGGTGTGGGCGGCCGTCCACCGGGGGGAGCCGGACATAGGAGACCTGATCGCGATGCGGGTAACCGCGGAGGAGGCGGAGGACGCCGCCGCGTGGTGCCTGCGGCAGGACCGCGAGGTCTTACCCGAGATCAGGGCCGTACTCGAGGAAGTGGGACATGGAGAACTGGCACGAGGACTTGGCGAAGACGATTGACGAGATCGTATGGAGCCAGTGGGCCGCTCTCGGCGCATACGTCACGGTGGAGCCCTGCCGCAAGGCGATAGTAGACCCCGAGGCCCTGCTGGTTGCGACCTGCGCGTTCGGCAGGCTCGACGCGAGGATCCTCGACGAGGCGATGGATTGGACCATCGCTAATCACGCGCTGTTGAAGCCGTGGCGGCTGAAGAGGATATCCCGCGCTTTCGGTTCCGCCACGCGGAGGACATTGGGGGCGGTTCTGGAGTTCGCAGCGGAAGATACGGACAGGGACCTCTTCCCCGGGGTCATCAAGGAAGCGCGCAAAGGCCTTGGCGGCATGGAAGCCGAGGAGCTATTCCGGCGCGAGAAGGGCCGCTATGCACAGGGACACAAGCAACCCGACGAGATATTCCTGAGATGGAAGCTGCTGCGGGGAAACCCCAGGGTACGCAGGCACTCGGGCCGTCCGGACACGGGCAATCCCGCCAACCTGATGCTCCGCCTCAGGGACTACTACGGGGCGGGAGCGCGCGCGGACGTCATGACCTACCTGCTGACCAACGAGGGCGGGAGCTCGCACGGCATTGCCGTGAAGATCAAGTACCGGCAGGGGAGCGTGTACGGCGTCCTCGAGGACCTGGTGGGCGCCGGTATAGCGTACAAGCGGGGTGGCCGCGGCTACGCCTATTACTGGATCGAGCGGGAGAAGATGGCGGCCTCGCTCGGGCTGTCCGGAAAGCCGCCGGTCTTCTTTGTCTGGGGCGACATCTTCCGCGCCTTCGACATGGTCGTATCCGATTGGTGGGAAAACCGGGAAGCATATAAGAACGAGTTCCTCTCCGCCGAGAGGATGCGCGACCTCACGGCGGAGATCATCCCCAGGCTGAGAAATGCCGGGGAGCCGCTTTCGCGCCTGCCCGCCCCTGACGCCAGGATGCTGAAAGGAGCAGAACACGTGGAAGCGCTCATGGCGTTCCTGGATCGTGTATTGGACGTTTTGAGGTCCTACACGGCAGGTTGAATCAGAGGAGAAAACCCCCTTCCCATACCCGGCTGCGTTGGGCGGTTATAATATGCAAGTCGTTCAAACGGAAAGACAAGCGGGAAAGGAGGTCGGCGTGGACGGAATGATGCACAGGTTGATCTCCGGCCTGGCGCGGTGGCGCCTGGTGCGTTGGACCAACTGAACGCAGGCGATCCATGGGACCCTGGCAGGGTACCTGAGAGTGACGGAGACGACCTCGCTCAAGGCCGCCTGCCCCCTGGCGGGCGGGGCGGTCGACGAGGGCTCCACCTGCGGGGTGGTTTCCGGCGGATGCCTGTCCATAGCCCTGGGGCACCTGGGGGACATGGTCGACGGCGATGCGAGGAAAGGGGAAGCCCTCTACGGCCGCATGCAAGAATATATCTCGTGGTTCGAGGAGCGGTTCGGCAGCACCCTGTGCAGGGAGCGCTTCGGCGATCTGAATACGGCGACCCTGGGCGGTCTGAGGAAGTGCGAGATCCATACCGGAGAAGCCGCCTCCCACTTGATAAGGCTGATCGAAAGACCCCTGGATGCGGGAAGCGAGGTAACAGGAATAGACGAAAGGCTACGTGAGAGCGGGGGCTACTGCGCCGCCAAGGTCATGCGCGGAATCCGCGGGGCCACCGGTCACGGCAGCCTCTACCTCGAGCAGCTCTCGGTAGCTCTCGACGGCGGTATCGGCCTCTCGGGCGGGCTTTGCGGGGCACTGGCGGGCGCCCTCATGCCCATTGGCCTGATATGGGGGCTCCAGCCCAGGGCGGCGGGGTTCATCGAGACCCTGCAGTTCAGCGCGAGGGGCCATAAAGATCTCCATGCGAACCCCAGGAAGCCGGGTATGTGGACGGTGGGGAACCCCTTCGTGAGGGAGTTCCGGGACAGGTTCGGGTCCCTGGAGTGCAGGGATATCGCTGGCCATTCATTCCAGTCGGGGAAGGAGTTGGCCGAGTTCATGCGGGGATCGGACGTATGCCCGGAGGTCAAGGACTGGTGCCGCGACCGGGCTATCGAGCGTATCTCCACCAAGACCGTTTTCTCGAGTTGAGGTCACATGGCGGGTTTCGCCGCCCCGTGCATCGATCGCCTCAGCCTTTCTCCTCCATCATCTCGACCCACTTCTCCGTGCCTGTCTCCCTGCGTTTGAGCAGCTGTGCCTGGCGCTCCCGCACCGACGCCTCCGCCTCCTCCGGGCTCAGGGCGGGGTCGTGGAATTCGAGGAAGAGCTTGCACGGCAGTTCGGCGCATTCACCGCAATGCTCCAGGTTTTTCTCGCCTGTGCAGCAAGCATAGAGGGGACATACCTCCACCCCGAACTCGGCGGTCCAGAAGGGTCTGCCCGCGATATGCCCGCACCCGGCGCATTTATCCCCCAGGTATTCGCAGGAGCCGCAGTACAACCCGCACGCTGACGCCAGGTTCACGTCGACCATGTCCGCCTCCTTTTCTTGCGGAAAACTCTTACGGTCTATTGTAGCGGGCATCGTTGACATCGCAGGCCGCGCGCTACTCCGACTGGCCCTCTCCACCCCACTTCAGACGCTCGCTCAATTCCCGGAAGCGGGCGACCTTTTCCTCGCTGACGTGCGTGGTGTCGAAATCCCGCTCCTCGGTATACAGGCCGGCGTCGGCGGCCCCGCCGGGGTCGAAGCCCTCGGATATCCTTTTCTGCCAGCGGTTGAAGTCCCCCGCCAGGGGGCTCAGGGCCTTGCGCACCTCCGGGGTGAGCACCGAGAGGGGGGTCATGCAGCGTTCGATGGCCTCGAGGGTGGAGAGGAAGGCGATGGGTTTGAGAGCCTCCAGGCTCTTTTCCTCGTGGACGCTGTACATATGCACCACCTCGCAGTGGGCCCAGGTGTTGTTCTCGTAGGGCACGAAGTAGGGGTTCTCGGCGCCGTCGTCCAGGATGGCCCCGCTGGCGATCCACGCCTTCTTCACCTCTGCTATGGCGTCGGCCCAGGGCATCTGGGAGTCCAGGGCGTCGTTCTCGTCCAGGTTGGTGCAGAAGGTGCCCCCCAGGCGGAAGGCCGCGGGGATGAGGCTCGCGCGGATGAGGTTGAGGGGGATCATACGGCCCAGAGGGGGAGCCTGCATGTCCAGGATGATCCCGTTGTGCGCATCGACGATATCCTTCAGCACCGCCTCCTGGTATTCCAGCTCCGCCATGGAGTCCCCGGCCAGCAGGACGGTGAAGGGGTAGCGGAGCACGTCGTACACTATGCTCCTGAGGTTGCGGGTCCTCATGATCTTGCGGTAGAGCTTGGGGGCCATGGCCATGGGGAAGGAGCCCATGGTTATTCTCAGGCAGAGATATCCTATTTCCGCCTCGCCCAGCGCGTACATGGCGTCGGCGAAACCCCCGGCTTCGTGGAAGACGCAGCCGTAGAAGCGCAGGTTCTCCGGCCGCTCCACCACGGAGTCGAACACCGTCCCCTCGGCCTTCATCGCGGGAGGCCCAGGCCAGTTGAAGAGCTTGAGGGCGCATGCGGTAAAGATACCCAGGCCGCCGAAGGCCCCGGACGCGCCACGCATGATGCCGCGCAGGGACGGCCCCGGGCCGTCGCCGGTGAACCAGTCCTCTCCCGAGCCGGGGGCCCCAAGCCTGAGCAGCTCGCCGTCGGGCAGGACCCATTCCACGCCCAGGACGTTGCGGGGGCTGTAGCTCATGTAGATGCCGTCGTGGCCCACGCCGTGCATGGAGGTGGCGCTGGCCAGGGGGGAGCAGACCGGGCCCGCACCGATAAGGTGGGTGTTGAGGCCGCGCTTCATGGCCTCGGCCTGGAGTTGGGCCCCGCTGACGTAGGGTTCAACCACCGCGATCATGTTCTTCTCGTCTATCTCCAGGATGCGGTCCATGCGGCGCAGGTCCACCTGGACCACTCCCTCGCTGGTGGGTCCGGCGTGCACGCCCCAGCCCGTGCACAGGGCCTTGAACTTGAGGCCGTGGCGGTTGCAGGCCCTCACCACCGCCTGGACCTCCGCTGTGGTCGCGGGCAGGACCACCGCCTCCGGGCGGGCCGTCCACAGCTCGGGGTCCTCGTTGAGGAAAGGCTGCCAGGCATAAGAGTCGAGTACGCCAGGCTCGCGGGATATGTTATCCTCTCCCACGGCCTCCCGCAGGTCTTTGTATGCTGCGTCCGATATCATGCCTACCAGCTCCTCGTTATATCTTCGCCTTAATATAAACGAAATGACACCATGTCGGAAACCTTTTTTCGTATATGTTGCATCCAGCGCGAGTCCCAGGTGATGCAAACGCCATCAATTACTGCCTCTTCGCCACTTGACCGCTGCGAAGTCTTAAGTAGAGTCCAGGCGACAGTTGCAACTCACCCCGTCCTGCGACGCATCGGCACGTAAGCCGTTGGTCCTATCGAAGCAGCAGGTCACGCACCTCGCCCACTACGGCGAAAGCCTTCTCCACCGTGGCGGTGAGGTCGGGATTCACCAGGCAGCAGGTGGCGGGGGTGATGAGGGAGTGGCCGACTATGAACTCCCTCTCCAACCCTTCTTCCCCCAACTTATCCCACAGGAACTCCAGCCGCTCCGCGAGGTTGTGCGGGCTCTCCTCCTCCAGGAGCGCGGTGTGGGTGGGGATCGCCCCCCAGGCGATGGTGCCGCCGCGTGCGAGCAGGCGCGAGAGGCCGGAGCGGTAGCCGACGAGGATGTCCCTGTTGTTGTAGGCGTCCAGGGAGATGAGTTCTACCTCGGACTGGAGGAGGAAATCCCAGTCCGGGTTGCCGCAGAGGTGCACGCCGCGCGGTCCCTCGAGGAGGGAGAGGAAAAGCGCCAGGTCGGCACGGGCTCTCTCCGATGTGTAGCCGGTGATGCCGGTGAATAAAAACTCCAGGCCGGGCTCGTCCACCCACACGAAGGAACGCGGGTTGATGGCGCGCAGGTCCGCGAGGTGGCGGTTAACACGGTTGGCCACGTGGCGGATGGTCACCTCCCGGGCATCATCCCTGTAGATGATGGGTTTGTTCTCGGGGTCCTTGACCATGAGGCAGAGGGAGATGGGTCCCATGAACTGGCCACGCAGGGCGGGATAGTCGGCCGAGGCGCGCTGAAGGAACCCTGGGTAGGTTGCCGATTCGTCAGGCGAGACCGAGAAGATGTCATCTCCTGGTTCAAGCGCAAGGTAATCCTCCAGCCCCGCGTAGAAATCGTCCTCGTGGAAGAGGATTCTCAGACCCTCGTAATCCACCTCGATTCCGGGCATGCCGGAGACCGTCTGCACGTAGGTGTCCTCGGAGTAGGAGAGGTTGGGCAGTTGCGGCCAGAAGGGTATATCCAGGGAGAAGGCGAGTTCGAGGGCTCTTGCGGGATCGCGGTGGGGGAGGATGCCCATTGCCGTGGTCAGCAATGGTCTCTCCAAACCAAGGAAGCTGTCTAGCGCGGTCATGTCAGGCGGGTGGTTGGAACGATTGCGATGGCGTTCGCTCAGTTGTTCTCAGGCGCTTCGCTCACGACTCCCGCGTCCACCAGGGCCTTGTGGTAAGCGCCGCGGTCGAAACCGACGATGATCACGTTCTCCAGCTCCATGACTGGCACTCCCATCTGGCCGCTCTTATCCACCATCTCCTGGGCGGCCCTTTCGTCCTCGGATACGTCGACCGCGGTGAACTGTACTCCCTCCTCGGTGAGGAAATCCTTGGCCATACGGCAGTATGGACAGCTGGGAGTGGAATACAACCTGATCTCACCCATATCTAGAGCCTCCTCTCGGCAATCAGCGATTATCGCGAGTTCTATCCGGACACCCTTAATGATATGCCCACGGTTCTCGAGCGCCATGACCTCGCTCAGATAATCGCTGCAGTACGCAGCATCGTGGTGAATACCCTCCGCTGCGCCAAATGAGGTTCAGAGGTAAGTGCAACCTTCGCTTACCATCTCCTCGAGGTGCTTCTTGTCCAGAAGGATGATCTTGCCCTTCTCAGTCTCCAGCAGCCCCATCTTCTTGAAATTAGAGAGCACGCGGATGGTGGTCTCAACGGTGGTGGCCGCCATATCCGCTATATCCTGCCTGGTCAGGGGGAGGTCGATGCTCACCCCGTCGGCCTCTACGATCCCCGCCTTACGCGACAGCATGAGCAGTACGCGTGCGATGCGCCACTCCACCCTTTCCATGGCCAGGGCCCGGATGGTGTTCTGGGACTCGCGCAGCCTGGCCCCCAGTTCGGTGATGATCTCCAGGGCCAGGTCGGGATTGTCGCGCAGGAAGGAGAAGAAATCGGTGCGCGTTACGGAAAGAAGCTCAACGTCATCAAGGGCTTGGGCGGTCAGGGGATAGGGTTGGCCGTCGAAGATGGCCTCCTCGCCGAAGATCTCACCGGGATAAGCCATCTCCACGATGGTCTCCCGGCCGTCCTCGGTCTGCTTGAGGAGTTTCACCTCACCCTTTACCACCACGTAGAGGTTGCGGGGTTGGTCGCATTCCAGGAATATGTAGTCCCCCTTGGCGAAGCGCTCGGTGCTGCAGAGAGAGTAGAGGCGGTCGAGCTCCTCGGCATCCAGGAATTCGAACATGGGGATCTTCCAGAAGATGTTTACCTTGGAGGCGTCGCCTTTTTTCTCTGCCATTTCCCCCCCTGGAAGGAAAAGGGGAGCCCGGGCTCCCCTGGTCTGACTCCCTTGGATTACTCCATGGAGATTGCTTCGGAGGGGCACTCCTCGGAGCAGGTGCCGCAGCCGTCGCAGTCCTCGGGCCTCGCAAGGAAGGCCACGTCGTCATCGTTAAGGTCGATGCAGTCGTTAGGGCACTCGTCAACGCACAACCCACAGCCGGTGCACTCGTCATCGTCGAAAACGGGCCTCTTGTCGCTTGGCTCTCCCATTCGGAATCCTCCTTTTCTCCAGACTGTCTTCCGGGATTTGCGAAAATCCCCAATAATCTATAACACAGAGACAAAGTCAAGGCAATGCCATTTCAAAATAGCAGGTTCAATCCTCGTAAAGAAAGTTGCCCGTGCATCCGCTTGCGATCATCCGGCACCTTTCACCTCCTCGAGCAGCCTCTTTGCGTCAAAGCCGGGCTCGAACAAGCGGTCGCGATAATCGGAGACATCCGCCTGCATCTTGATGAGTGACTCGATGGCCTGTGCCTCTCCAATATCACCGATGAGGGTGCCGCCTACCAGCACCCCGTCCTTCAATACGAACTTGCGGTAGCGGCCGTCTTTGGGATAGTCGCCGGTGAGCGCCTCGTATCCCTCCTCCTCGGGGGGGATGTCCAGACCGAGAGAGGCCACGGACAGCCCGTAGATGACGATGACGTTGAAGGGAACGACGCCCTCCAGTATCTCGTCTCCCCCGCTCATATTGACACCAGCTATCTGCCCCTGCCGTTGGGTGTTCAACCACGAGGTTACCAGGCGGTATTCCCCGCTGGCCACATCGAGAGCTTGCGCGATGTCTCCATCGGCATAGATATCCGGCCGGCTTGCCCGAAGGTGCTCGTCCACAAGGATCCCGCGGCCCGTCTCCAGGCCGCTTCCCTCCAGGAACTCCAGGTTCGAGACCACGCCGATGGCGATACCAACTATATCCGCATCGTATCGCTTGCCGGCGGTGGTCGTCACAGCCGCCACCCGGCCTCCCTCGCCTTCTATCTCGTCGATGCCCTCCTCCTTATGTAGCATTATCCCCTTCTCCTCCAGGACCTTCTCCACCAGCGCCGAGCCGGAAGCGTCGAGCATCTGTGGCCAGAATCGGTCCTCGCGGATGAGGTAGTGGGTATTAAGCCCGAGCTCGTTGAAGGCACGGGCCATCTCCACACCCAACAGTCCTCCTCCCAGGGCCACGGCGTTCTGCGCTGCTTTGCCCCGCCTGATGATATCCTCGGCCTGGTCGAGAGTGCGCAGGTAGACCACGCCGTCGAAACCGCTTCCCCGGCAGCTCAGCTCACGCGGCCTGGCCCCGGCGGCGATGAGCAAACGGTCGTAGGATATGGTCCCACCTGCGTCCAGTAGCACCTCGTGTTCATCGGGTCTTACCGCGGTCACGCGGGTATTGCGCCGGAATTCGATGCCGTTCTCGGCGTAGAAATCCTCTTCGACCACGAAGACCGTATCCCGCTCCCTCCATCCACTGATGTAGTCCGGCAGTCTCATGCGGTAGTAGCAGGGGTGGGGTTCCTCGTCCACGATGGTTATGGCTCCCTCCCGATCCCTCTTACGGATGGTCCGGGCGGCACGCAGTCCCGCCCCGCCGTTACCTATGATGAGGTAGTGCATTCCCATGGCTCCTTCCCCGCTATCCATGGTTACTCGCGGTTGACCCTTAACATCCGTCATTCTACCAAAGCCGGGGGTCAGCCCTCCACGCCGGGGGTCAGCCCTCCACATTCAACGTAATCGCCTACGAATGCGATCAGATGAGACCTTGGCTTGATTAAGTTGAATGTGGAGGGCTGACCCCTAAGATTTGCGGAGTCTGCGGCGCCAGCTCTTCTCACGCAGAGTGAATTCGAGGGCGGCGCGGTGGGCGGCGTTTTCCAGCGCATCGTCGAGGGCCGGCAGTCCCTCCAGGTCGTGGCGGCGGCGCAAAGCCTGGAGGATAAACCAGTCCGCCAGGAGGGGGTTCTTGGGCAGAAGGGAACCGTGCAGGTAGGTGCCCACCGCATGGCGGTAGACGCAGCCCTCGTGGCCGTCCTCGCCGTTGTTGCCGTACCCCTTTATCACCCTGCCCAGAGGCCTGCATCCCGATCCGAGGTGCGTGCGGCCGGAGTGGTTTTCAAATCCCACCAACGTGCCGCCTGTTCCCTCGAGCTCGCTCGCGACCGCCACGTTGCCGATGAAACGCGTCTCACCCCCGATCGTCTTCACGTCGAAGAGGGATATACCGGGCAGGTCCTCGCCGGTGTAGGTCAGGAAATGGTTTCCCAGCAGCTGGTAGCCTCCACAGATGGAGAGCAGCGCGGCGCCGTCCTCCACCGCCTGGCGCAGGGCCTCTCCCTTCTCGCTGCTCAGGTCCTCGCTGACCAGGATCTGCTCGCGGTCCTGCCCCCCGCCTATGAAATAGAAGTCGTGTTCCGCGGGGTCAAGCCGGTCCCCGAGACTGAGCTGTACAACCCGCACGCCGAAGTCCCTCCAGCGGCAGCGCTGCATGAGGGCGATGATATTGCCCCGGTCACCATAGATGTTCATCAGTTCAGGGTAGAGGTGACAGATGCGTAGATCCGGCTTGGCCATGCGATCAACCCTCCTTCCACAGGCCGGGAGCGGCACCCATGCGGGTGAGCAGGCGGCGCAGGTCCAGGGTGGCGGTGTAGGTGGTGAGCGCGTAAACGGTCTCGCTCTTCTGCGCCCCGGCGAGTGCGGCGCTCAGGGCTTCGCGCAGGTTCGTTTCCACCCGGATGGCCGAAGGATCGAGGCCGGCGTATTTCATGCGCAGGGCTATATCCCGGGCGCGCGTGCCCGTCGCCACCAGGTAGCGGGCCAGTGGTGCCAGCTCCTCGAAATCGACGTCCCATATCCAGGAGACGTCCCGGCCGTCGGCGATGCGGTCGTTAAGTGCGGCCAGGATCGCGAGGTTCTCTCCTTCCTCCCGCAAAGTGCGGATGACCTCGTTGAATCCGGTGGGGTTCTTCGACAGGACCAGGAATAATGTACGCCCCCCTATGGGTATACGCTCGCCCCGGCCGAAGGCGGTGCTATATCCATCCACACCCCTTTCCACCGCTTCGCTGTCCAATCCCAGGAGCTGGGCTCCACCGGCCGCGGCCAGGAGGTTGTGCACGTTATATAGACCGGGCAACCCTATAAAGACCTCGGTCTCCCATGCTGGAGAGGAGATACTGACCCGCGAGCCCGCGGTGCCGTAAAGCTCCACGTAGGTGGCGGCGAAATCGACTGCAGGGCGGGAGGCACCGCAACCGGGACAGGAGTATTTGCCCATGTGGCCGAAGTAGTTCGCCTCGAAATCCAGGGGAGAGCCGCATTCCCGGCAATGCTTGGAATCGGCCGCATGGCGCAAGCCCGCCTCGGCGACCCCCACGTACTCGATGCCGTAATAATAGATACGGCCGGGACAGTCCCGTCCCAGGGAGGCTACCAGGGAGTCGTCGGCGTTGAGCAGTACCACCGCTTCCTCGTCCAGATCGGAGAGGGCCGCGTCCATCTTGCGGGAAAGCGATTCCAGCTCTCCGTAGCGGTCCAGCTGATCGCGATAGAGGTTGGTTATGATCACCAGGCGGGGGCGCAATCGCCTCACGACGGCCGGCAGTGTGGCCTCGTCCACCTCGAAGAGGCCTATATCACCCCGGGGCCTGCCCCTCCCGTCTGAGGCCTGGGCGAGTGCGGCGGTGATGCCGGAGATGAGGTTCGCTCCCACACGGTTATGTACGGGCCGCATACCTCCTTCGCGCATCATCCCCGCCAGCAGGTTGGAGGTGGTCGTCTTGCCGTTGGTGCCGCTGACCAGGACGCATCCCCCGTCGAGTCGAGATGCCATTTCCTCCGGCGCCTCGGGGTGGATGCGCAGGATAACCCTGCCCGGAAAGTTCGAACCTGCCCCAGTCCCCAGACGGCGCGAGAGCTGGGTCACCACCTTTCCCGCGGCGATGGATGTCGACAGCCGTGCTTTCTTGGCTTTATCCGTCATAGGTCTATTGTATATGCCGGAGGCGTCCTGCCTGTACCCCGAAGTTCCTGCGGGGCGCCGGTGAAGCGCCCGCCCACGTTAGGTGTATTGAAACGGGCGTTGGCATTGTGGATAATGTGTAGGACCCGTCCGCGCAACGCGATTCCATCGTCAACGATGGCAGCTGGAGAGGAATTGAGCAGGTTCAGCAGCATCATCCACCGCCTGATACTGAAGTCGGCGCCGTATGCCAGCCTGGCCGACCGTTTCCGCGAGGCCCTGGAGGGCGTCCCTCCATTCCTGGTAGTGATGATCATCTCCATGCTGCCGATCTTCGAGCTCAGGGGAGGCATACCGGCCGGAGCCGCCCTGGACATGCCGGTATGGCAGGCAGCCATATTCGCGGTTATAGGAAACATGATCCCCATACCGTTCATCCTCCTGCTTCTGGGCCCGGTCTCGCGCTGGCTGAGCGAGCATTCCAATCTTATGCGGCGTTTCTTCGACTGGCTCTTCGCCCGCACCCGCCGCAAACATACCCAGGCTTTCGAGCGCTGGAAGGAGTTCGCGCTGGTGATTTTCGTGGCCATACCTTTGCCCATCACTGGTGCCTGGACGGGATCGGTCGCGGCGTTTCTCTTCGATATCCCCTTCCGTCATGCATTGCCGCTCATCTTCTGCGGCGTGGTCATAGCGGCCGTAGTGGTCTCCCTGGCGACCTCCTTCTCCTTCCTCCTGGGCTGGCAGGGCTCGCTGATCTTCTTCGCCGTTCTCGCCGGCGTGCTCGCCTATATCTACTTCAGGGCGAGGAAGGAGCCGGTTGAAGAACTGCCTGTGGATGACCGTCTCGACCCCTGAGAAGGGAGGCCGGGGAGCAGCCAGAAAAACATTGTGCACGCGGGGATGCTAGAATATTCACAAGGTGCATGCGAGTTATAAACGGTGTAAGGGGCCGGATACGCCGGGGAGTCTTACCGTATGCAATCGAGCGGGGTAAGGATACGGGGAGTCATAGATGGCGATCGAATCTATCAAGCCACTTCGAGGCGGTGACGATACATCCCGCCTGGACGGTATGCTGGAATCGTTACTGGAGCTGTGCATGAACGAGGGTGCGCATGCATTCGAGGTTATCGCATGCAGGGACCTGTCTTTCGTTGAGCGCCCGGCTGCGATGCAGGACGTGCCCGATGGGGAGAGATCGATCTTCTGGCCGGTCCCCCGCTTCCCCAGGGACTCCATCGAGGATGCGCTGGGCTTGTACCGAAAAGCCGTGGTCTTCGCCGTGCGGGCAGGCGCCGCTCAGTCGCGGATCGACGCCATGAGAACGATCTACGATATCGCGAGCCGGGTGGAATCCGCCTGTTTCTACGGGGGCTACTACCTTGCCATAGGTCTTGCGGCGGGCAACTGCAAGGAGGTCTTCTGCGCCGAGGAGAAGAAGTGCCAGGCCTTGACGGTGGGAAAAGCGTGCCTGCACCCATTGAGATCCCGGCCGTCGCTAGAGGCCTGCGGACTGGATCCGGCGGCCATCGCTGCAGAGGTCGGTTGGGATGATTACGAGCCTGGCGCGTTCCTCATAGGCATGGTTTTCGTGGGCTGAGACCAAGGGTTTGCGAGCTGTGAAGGGTAAGAGGCTGCGGATGGAAAACAAGGCAGGTAGCGATATGGCGTGCAGCGAGGCGACGCTGCGGGAGTTGTGCGCCCTGGCCGTAAAGCACGGTGCGGAAGAAGCGGTGATAATCCCCGCCGGCGACGTGATCGTGGACCCAAGGGTACGGTTCAAATGTATGATAGCGCCATGCTACGAGTGCGGGATATGTGCCAACTGCCCCCCTTACGGATACTCGATAGACGAAGTCCGCTCCATGGTCTCCTCATACGAGAAGGCGGTGTTCTTCCGCGTCGCGGCGGAGGAAAGCGAGGTAGCCTCGCCTAGCGTAGCGTGGGGGTTGGAGAAGGCCGTTCTCGACGATGCGGGGGCATGCGTGATGGTAGGCGCCTATTACATGCTCTGCTACCAGATCGTGGCGCTAATGGAACGGCATGCGCGGCAGTCGGGTTACGAGCCGGTTGGATTTACCGCCGGGGACTGCAAAGAGGTGCTGTGTTTCTTTCATGCCGCCTGCAGGGCCATAAAGGACAAGAGCAAGTGCAGGCACCCCGACCTGTCCAGGCCCTCCATGGAGGCCTCCGGAATGGACGTTTACGCCATGGCGGCAAACGTCGGATGGGATATATACCCCATTGGGGCCAGCTGCCGTCCTGGCGACGTGCCCAGGGGCTCGATCTGCGGCATCGTGCTGGTGTGCTGATGGCGCTTGTGCGGCGAAAGGTGTGATATGGGAGCCTTAAAGAAGTTGTCAGCCAAGGCCAGGGCGGCCAGGGAGAGAAATTTTACCTACAGGCAGCTGCTGGCGATGTGGCGAGGCAGGGCGACTTACGGGCAGATAATAAAGAACTTCAAGGAACTGGAAGGCTCCTGGTACGGGGGTGTGAAAAAACTCGTGGACGTCTTCACCGGCGGAGCCTAGACGCCGCGAGGGATCTGAACTCAGGCTGTTCTACCTGCCCCTCATCTATCGGGCATCACTCAGATACAATCCCGCGCACTACCGTCTCCACGCTCTGATACAATTTCGTTCATGGAGGCAAACAGCTTGAAGAACGGTTTCAAGGCGGTTTTTTTCGACGCCGGCAATACCCTGCTCCTCCCGCATCCCTCTGTGGAGGAGGTATGCGTCGAGGTCTTGGCCGGTCACGGTTACCATCCTTCCACGGCGGACCTGCAGCGCGGGCTTGACCGCGCGGAGCGCTATTACGAGGAGAGGTACTGGTCCGACGATACCTTCTGGGCCTCGGAGACGGAGGCAGCGGCCATGTGGAGCGAGATGTACGCACTGGTCATGGAGGAGGTGGGCGTGGAGTCCTTCCCGGCCGTGGGGCGCCAGCTCTACGACGAGTTCGGGAGGGGCGACCGCTGGGCCCTTTACCCCGATGTCCTCCCCACCATGCACGAATTGCATGCCATGGGCATGCGCATGGGAATCGTCTCCAACTGGGACGCGCGCCTGCCCGGACTCTGTCATCACCTGGGACTCAGCCGCTACCTGGACTTCGTGATCAGCTCCGCCAACCTGGGGCGCATCAAGCCCGAGGCATCCATCTTCTACAGCGCTTTGAGCCGGGTCGACGTGGCGCCGCACGAGGCGGTGCACGTGGGGGATCATTACTACGCCGACGTACTGGGCGCGAGGGCGGCTGGCGTCTATCCGGTTCTCCTGGACCGTGGGGAGTGGTCCTCGAACCCCGATTGCACGGTCATCACCACGCTACTCGACCTGCCCGAACTCGTGCTCTCAGGCTCCATCCTGCCCTAGTCGGGGGTCAGCCCTCCATTTTCAACGTCGGGGGTCAGGCCTCAACATTCTACGTAAGCACCCGCGAAAGTGCTCAGCCGAAAGCTTCGTCGGATTAAGTGGAATGTTACGAGCTTTCAAGCGCATCGGGGTAACTAATCGGCCT
>JAFGDU010000116.1 GCA_016931915.1 Actinomycetota bacterium | reverse complement strand
GCGGCGAACCACCTCCTCGAGGCGGGCCATTCCTTCCGCCTCACCTTCAGCGGTACCAATATCCCCTTCGTGCTACCCGTCATGGGAGCGGGGGTGAAGGTGCTCTACGGCGGGGAGGACAGCGCCCTCGAACTGCCGCTGCGGGAGGTGAAGGCCGGCTGATGCGACGCGTCCCCGCTCTGACGATAATCCTGGCGGCGACCGCCGTGTTGATGGGGACGCTTTTGTCGTGCGGTGGGGGTTCCGTATTCGCGGGGGACGGCACCTGCGGCGAGGCCAGCGCCGAGGGCTCGACCACTTGGTACTTCGCGGAAGGCTACACCGGGGAGGGGTTCCAGGAGTACCTGACCCTTCTCAACCCCCAGGATTCCTGGACGGAGCTTGATCTCGACCTCCTCTACAACGAGGGTTCATCGCAGCCGGTGGAGCTCGACCTCCCGCCCCAGTCGCGCGTGACCATGGACATCAACGCCTACGCCGGTCAGGGTAAAGAGGTCTCACTTCATCTGGAATCGACCCTGCCTATCGTCGCCGAGAGGCCCATGTACTTCACTTACCGCGGCGCCTGGAATGGGTGCACGGTCACCAGCGTTACGGAGGCGCTCTCGGACGCGTGGTATTTTGCTGAGGGCTGCACCCGCGAGGGCTTCGAGACCTGGGTGCTACTGGCAAATCCTGGAGAAGGACAGGCGTCGGCCACCGTACACCTCATCCTGGAGGACGCGTCCGTAACACCGGTCGACGTGGACTTGCCTCCCCATTCTCGCCGTACCGTCTTCGTCAACGATATGGTGGGAGAGGAACGCGACGTCAGCGCCCGCATCGAGGCTAGCATACCCATCTGCGTAGAGCGGGTGATGTACTTCGACTACCACGGCATGTGGGAGGGCGGCCATGCCTCCAGCGGTCTGAGCCTACCCAGGCAGGATTTCCTCTTCGCCGAGGGCTATACCGGCGCGGGTTTCGAGGAATGGCTGACGCTGTATTCACCGCGGGAGAGCGGCGGAGACAATGGCACCGATGTAACCTTGAACTGCCTCTTCCAGGGCGTAGAGGAGCAATCATTCGATATCCACCTCGAACCCGACAGGCGCCATACCCTGAACATCAACCAGTTGGTGGGCGAGGGGAAAGACGTATCCATGGAGCTCTCGGCGGACGAGCCCTTTCTGGCCGAGCGCCCCATGTACTTCAACTACAAGGGCGTCTGCCGCGGCGGCCACGTCTCCAAGGGGATAGAGGCGGCGGGAACCCACTGGTACCTGGCCGAGGGTACCACGCGGCCGGGGTATGATACCTATCTCTGCCTGATGAACCCCGGAGAAGTACAGGCGGACCTCGAGGTGGATTTCGTGTGCGCGGGGGGATACGACTACTCGGTCGAGTGGGCGCCGCCTCCGCCTCCGAAGGTCGTAACGCACGAGTACTCCCTGCCACCCGGTTCGCGGCTGACCCTGGACGTCGAGCAGCAGCAGCTGATGCCAGCCCAGGACTACTCCTTCGAGGTGCGCAGTGATCAGCCCATAGCGGTAGAACGTTCCCTTTACTATCCCGGCTGCAGCTTCAACGTGGATAATGCCATGGACCACCTGTGGAACCTGAGCGTCAATATAGGAGAGCGGGTGGAGGGGACCGAGGGCGAGCTGGCCGCCGCGTACTACCTCATGGGCGTCCTGGAGGGCTACGGATACGAGCCCTGGTTACAGGATGTGCCCCTGCCCAATGGTTCGTTCACCCACAACGTCATAGCCGACCGGGTCGGAACCTGGGGAGACACCATGATAGTGGGAGGACACTACGACACGAAGATCGCTACCGGCAGCCCCGGTGCAAACGACAACGGCTCCGGTGCCGTAGTCACCCTGGAGCTGGCCCGCTGCTTCGCGGAGATGCCGGCGCGCTGCGATCTGCGCTTCATCTTCTTCGGCGGGGAGGAGCTACTGGTGAACCACACCGACCTGCACCACTTCGGCTCCCGCTACTACGTCGATAACATGACCCAGGAGGAGGAGGAAGACCTGGTGGGGGCGGTCATCATCGACATGGTGGGGGTAGGGGAACAGCTCTACGCCCGCACCATGGGAGTCGGCCCTATGGACCTCTGCAACCGGCTCATGGCCTACTCGCAGGGCGCAGGCATATCCCTCCCCTATATGTTGAGCGGCTCCTACTCCGACCACGAGCCCTTCGAGAACGCCGGCATACCCGCGGTGTGGCTTGAGTACAAGGACGACCCCTGGTACCACACCTTCGAGGACAGTTACGACAAGATAAATCCGGCATTCATAGAGAACACCGGCCGGCTGCTGGAGGGATTCATCCGCGACTATACGCCTCCTTGCGGAGCCCCATATAAACCAATGGATTAGCCTGTGGATGATGGGTATACAGGCGCTAGAGAATGAGGCTGCTTTCTTAAGATTGCTTCGCTTCGCTCGCAATGACGTCGAAGCAGGTTATTGCTTACCTTGCTGAAAAAGAGTAGAATCTACGCGGCTAAGTTATGCACCAAGGCCCGCCACGGGCCGCTTTGCAGGGATGGATTCTTTCTACGGACGAGGGGGTAATCACTCATGAGCGTACTCTACATTCCCGCCGAAGACGGCACCTACCAGAAGGTCCCGGTAACGCCGGAGAACACGCAGCGCTATATCCAGAGTTTGCCGCTCTACGCGGAGGACGACGACCCATCCTTCTGGTCGCAGGACAAGATCCGCGCCATGCAGGACGAGATGTTCAAACGCCAGATGGAGTGGGTCTGGGACGGCCACGACTACTACAAGCGCCTGTTCGCGGAGAAGGGCATCGAGCAGGGCGACCTCCAGACCATAGACGACCTGGAGAAGCTCCCGCTCACCTACAAGAAGGACTACATGGCCGAGCCGGAGGCCTTCAAGCTCAAGCCTTCCGAACCCACCCTCTACGACTGGATCTTCGAGGTCACCTACACCACCGGCTCGACCACCGGGGTCCCCACCCCGTTCTGGAACACCATCCACGACGCCCACGGCATCTGGCAGATGATCTTCCGCGGCATAAAGCTGGGCGGTTTCCCGCCCTACGCCCGCGGCATCAACCTCTTTCCGCTGGGGCCGGTGCCCCACATCGGGTTCTTCCGGGCCCGGGACATCGGGATGTTGGGCCTGGGAAACATGGTCATGACCGGCTGCACGGGCATGACCTACCCCGAGTTCCCCGTACACCGTTCCATGGACTACGCCATGGACCTCATCGAGAACAACCAGGCCGAGGTATGGCTGGGCATCGCTTCCTTCATCCGTCGCCTGATCATGAAGGCAGAGGAGCAGGGGCGCGACTTCTCCGCCACCAAGCATATCCAGGCCCTGGGCGAGGCCTGCCCCAAGGGCATGCGCGACGACATGCGCCAGCGCCTAATGAACATGGGGGCCGAGGATCCCTTCATCTCCAACTCCTACGGCTTCACCGAGATGCAGGGGGCAATGCCCGAGTGCACCGATTTCAGCGGCTGCCACAACCCCGCCCCCAACCTCTACTTCTTCGAGGTAGTGGATGAGGAGACGGGGAAGCGGCTGCCAGACGGGGAGCGCGGCCTGCTCACCATAACCCATCTCAACCGCCGCGGCACCGTGCTGCTGCGCTACGTCATCGGAGACCTGGGCGCACTCACCCACGAGACCTGCCCCTACTGCGGGCGCAACGTGGAGCGCTCCGTCATCGCCGTGGGCAGCACCTACGCCACCCGCACCTCGGAGCTGGTCAACCTCAAGGGCACCCTCATCAACCCGGAGATCCTCAGGGACGAGGTTGCCAACACCCCCGGCGTGAAGGAGTACCAGATCATCTTCACCAAGAAGGACCTCGCCGACCCCTATTCCGCCGACGAGCTGGTGGTCAAGGTCGCCCCCATGGAGGGATTCGACAAGGCCAGGCTGGAGAATGAGGTGGTGACTAAACTCATCACCGCCGTGGAGATGAAGGCAAAAGTGGAGTTCGTACCCATGGAGGAGATCTTCGACCCCACCGTTGCCTTGAAGGCCTACCGCGTTCTGGACATGCGCCCCAAAGACCTGTAAGGGGTCAGCCGTTCAATCGACACATAGGGTCAAGCGTACACATAGGGTCAGCTGTACATAAAAGAGGATTCTTAGCTTAGATGCAAATATGCTGCATTCATGTGAGTTAGACATATAACGATAAGAGTCTTGGCATGGGAAGGACGCTATAGAGATTGCGTGGTCTGTGTTGTCTGAACGGCTGTCTCCCTGCAATGTCGTGGACACCTGGCCCTATGTGTCGTTTGAACGGCTGACCCCATCTTGGCGGCGGGTGCCGACGATCCTGGCGGGCACGCCGGCCACGATGGCGTAGGGCGGCACGTCCGCGTTGACCACGGAGCCCGCGGCGACCACCGCGCCGTCCCCGATGGTCACCCCCTTGAGTATCACCGCGTGGGAACAGATCCAGCAGTCCTCGCCTATGACCACCGGCCCGTAGGAGCCGTACTGGCACCGCATGGGCTCGCAGGTGTCCAGGCCGTGGTCGGCGCAGTTGATGTTCACGTAAGGGCTGAGCATGGTGTTCTTGCCGATGGTGCAGTCGTCGAAGGCGTTGATGATGTTGTAGGGACCGATGCCCACGTTGTCCTCGATCCTCAGCAGCGCGTCGTTGGCGGCGAAGAGGCGCGCCAGGGTATCTATGGAGCAATGCTCTCCCACCTCTATCCTGCCGCGGTCGTTGCCGCGTATCTGGATGGGGGTGGGTATGAAAGTACCGTTGCCGATAGAGCAGCTGGACTCACCGCACAGCGCCACGTCCGGCTTGGCGCCTATCCACACGTAGGGGCCGCATTCCACCCCGCCCCGCCTCAACTGCCACTGGTGGTAGCGTATGTGCGGGTTCTGAATGGCGAAGCGCAGATGATACCACATCTCAGGGCGTTTCACGGTATCACCTCGAGCTCGGCCGCCGTCGACCCGTACCTGCCCAGTTTCTTCCCCATCGACCAGTACTCGCGCTGGTTGAGTACGTAGGGACGGAACTCGTCCACGAGGATCCTGCCTTCCTCCCCCAGGCAATCCCTCTCCAGGTGCACGGCCAGCACCAGCCCCACGAAAAGGGTGTGCGAGCCCAGGGGCAGCAATGCCGAGACGCGGCACTCGATGTTCAGCGGGCATTCGGCCACCAGCGGCGCCCCTACCTCGCTGGGTCTTTCCCGGGTCAGGCCGGCGAGTGCGAACTTGTCCTGGTCCCTGCCGGATACCACGCCGCAGAGATCCACGGCGCGCCACAGGTCCTGCGACGGCAGGTTGACCACGAACTCCCCGCTGGCCTGCAGCAGTTCGAAGCTGAAGCGGCTCTCGCGTATGGCGACCGCCACCTGGGGAGGCTCCATACACACCACGCTGACCCAGGCCGCGGTCATCACGTTGTCCCGCCCGTCATGGGCGGTGCTCACCAGCGCCACCGGCTTGGGAAGAAAAAGGGTAGAGGGGCTTCTAACCTCTTTCACGGCTCAACCTCCTCTCGAAACGTGCCAGATTGTATCCCGCCCACAGGGCGTATCTCAAGTGTACCTTGAGCAGCTCCCTCTCCTCCAACCACATGAGGTCGGGGCCGTATACGATCTCCCGCACCAGCGCGTCCGCCAGCGCCTCCACTCCCAGCGGCTCGTCAGCGAACGGGATCGCCCCCACCTCCTCCTCCTCGTACATGAGGCGCAGCCTGTCCACGCCCGCTTCCACCGACGCCTGCCGCTCGGGGTCGGTTAAGAGCACGCGCCCGGTACCCAGCTCGTACGCCGCCCGGGCCAGGATATAGCCCTCCAGGTAGGTCGAGTTGATCAACTTCGAGATGTCGTTGATAAGGCTCTGCGATCCCACGCGGGGGAAGCAATTGCGGATCACGCGGTCGCGGAACAGCCCCAGCCAGAGAAGGGCCATGGAACGCGAGGCGAGGTCAAGGTCGGCAAAGCGGATGCGGCCGCGGTAGTCCTCGAATCTTTCTCGCAGGTTCATGTCCCTACAGGCATATCGTGCGGTCGGCATAGGCGTCGTAATGGTCCCCGCACGTGAAGATGATGACCTGCCGCCCGCGGGAGAAATCTTTGAGCACCTCCATGGCCCGGTCCAGTCGCCCGGAGTCAAAGGTCACGAAGGGGTCGTCCAGGAGCAGCGGCGGGTGGCGATCGCCGCAGATTATCTCCACCAGGGCCAAGCGGGCGGCCAGGTAGATCTGATCCACCGTGCCCCGGCTGAGCATCTCCGGTTCCACCTCGCCTTTCCTCTCGCCCGACCACACCATGATCTCGAAGGTCCCCTCGTCCACCCGGACCTTGCAATAGCGGTTATCGGTGATGTGACCGATATACTCTCCGATCATGCCCTCCAGCATGCGCGCGGCCGAGGACAGGGTCTCGCTGGATGCGGTCTCCAACCACTTCTGCGCCAGCTCCAGGGCGTCCGCGCGTCTCTGCAGCCGCGCTTGACGTTCGCGCAGGTACTGCAGCTCCTCATCGGCACGCAGGAGTTCCTCCTCCGCGCCCTCCTCGCTCATGGCGACCTCCAGGCGGATACGCTCCTCCTTGAGCTCGTTCAGCTTCCTGCTCACCGTATCCTTCTCGCGCATTACCTCCTGCAGCCGCTCGGCATCCACAGTGCGTCCCCGCAGTTCCTTCAGCCTCCTCTCGCGCAGGCTCACCTCGGTGGCCAGGCGGCGGGCTTCCTCCTCAACGCTTGCGATCTCACCATCGGGGACGAGAACCTCGAGCTTGTCGGCTATCTCCTTGCGCCGGGCCAGCAACTCCAGGTATTCCAATTTCAATGCGGTGTAACGCTCGACAGAATCGCAGCCGGCTTGGGCGATCACCCTCTCCGCCTGGGCGGTTATCTCCCTTTCCCTGTTCTCCAGTTCACGCACCTGCTCCTCGACGGCGGCGTTCTCCCTCCCCTTTGCCAGGAACACCAGGTATCCCCCGGGAAAGAGGGCGGCCGCCACACCCGCCACGCCCGCAAGGGTGAGAAAGAGCATATAGGGTGAGAGGGCGATGCCCGCCAGCCCCACCAGGATGAGGGTCAAACCCGCCAGCAGCACGTAGGGCGCCCATCTCCTGTAGCGCGATCTCCTGGCTTCCTGCAGCCGGCCTCTCACGATGTTGAGACCCTCCGAGACCCCGGCACGTTTCAGTTCCAGGTCACCAAGTTCATCGCGCCTGCTCTCCATGACGCGCTTCAGGTCGCCGTATCTGTCCCGCTCCTCCTGCACCAGCCTGGCATCCTCCGCGACAAGAGCGGTGGCGGATTCGAGCTGGTTGTAGCGGCGGTGGAAGTCCTCAATGTCCTCCTCGATATCTGCGCGCTCCAGGGAATCATCGGCCAGGCTCTCCAAAGTCTCCAGCCTGCCCGATAACCGCTCTATCTCCGCATTTATCTCCTCGAGGCGGCGCCTGGCTTCGACGCGGCTATCCACCACTCGTGCCAGTTCCTCACGCCTCGCCTGCCACCCCCGTATCTCTTCGTCCGCCCGGGCGATGGGGCCCGGGTTCTTCGCCGGGCTGCGCGTGCCGCGCAGCAGTTCGCCCAATTCGCGATTGAGGGTGCTCGCTGCCTCCACGGCTCCCGTTCCTCCCTCGGAACCGGTGATGGTGCGCTGCAGGCTCTCACTGAGTTCTTTCTTACCCGCCGCGATCTCGGCTACCTCGTCCTGGCGGATCCCGGCCGTGGAGCGGTAGGCGACCTCCGAACCCAGTCCCAGCCATTCCTTGACCTTCTCCTCGATCACTGACTGGTCGCCGGTCTCCGTACCTTCCCAGCGCAGGAGGGCGCGCCGGGTGGAGAAGTCCTTCGCAAGCTGGAAAGGCCGGCCTCCGGCTTCACCCTCCACCTCCAGCGTGAACCCGTCATCTTCGCCCCAGGTGACGCTGTCCCGCACCTCTTTGCGGGTGGCGTCCACCTTCCAGAAGAAAGCGGCTAGGATGGCCTGGACCAGCGTCGACTTGCCCGACTCGTTGGGCCCCTTGATCACGTTGATCCCCTCGTCCAGGGATATACTGGCCTGCCTGAAACGGCGGAAGTTGCGCAGGTTGATCTCGCTTATCTTCATTTCTCACGGCCTCCCCGCGAGATGGGTGAGGCCCAGGCGAAAGGCCTCCTCGGCCACCAGGAGTTCCTCGCCCTCCTTGCCCTCCATCTCCTCCCTGGCTATGCGTACAAACCTCCCCATGACCGTTCTCTCCGGGTAAGTATCCACGTCCTGCGCGGTGATACCTGCGGGGGAGATCACCAGGTGCAGTTGGAAGAAGAGGGGCGCGAGTTCGTCCTCAAGCCTGTCCCAGTCGCAAACCGCCCAGTCGTCACCCCATATCCCCTTCAGGCGTACTTCCAGCACCAGGTCGCGATCGGCCATGCGGCGCAGATATGCATAAAGCTCCGTGGGCCCTCCTATCCCGGAGACATCAAGTTCCAGGCGGGACATACGTCTGCGCCCAACGGAAATGGGCTTCACGCGGGCAGGGGAACCCTCTTCGAGCTCCACCATGAGCACTCTTCCCTCTTCGCCGCTTCCTATGTCGAGGGGTTCGGGAGAACCACTGTAGAATGCCGGCGTGTTGTTCCGGCTGTAGTCGCCCTGGGTATGCCAGTGCCCGAGCGCGAGGTAATGCAGGTTGGAGCCGGCCACGCTTTCGGCCGAAACCAGCATCTCGTCTCTTTCTACCTTGCCCGGCAGTATGAAGGATGCATGCAGGATCCCCACGCGCCAGCGCGCGGCGTCCCCGGCTCTGAAGCCGCTGAGGACGTCCTTTCCCTCGCGATCCACCGCCATGCCATATACGTCGAGGTCCAATCCACTTATGGAACGGGCCGTCATCTCCCTGTCCCGGAAAACATGCACGTGGGCCAGTTTGGTCAGCTCGTCGCTCTCGTAGACTCCTCCCGGCTGCAGGCGATCGTGCGTGCCAGGCGCTATCAGGGTCCATATGCCCTCGGAGTCAAGCCGCTGCAGCTGGTACATGACCTCGCCCACCAGTGCGGGCTGGGGGTACGCGGAATCGAAGAGGTCGCCGGCTACGAGCAGTGCATCCACCTGGGAGGTAATGGCCAGATCGATGACGCGCGAGAACGTCGCTTTGAGCTGGTCGCGCTGCTCCCTGCCCCGACGTCCCAGGAAACCGAAGGCCGCCCCCAGGTGCACATCCGCCGTATGCAGAAGTCTCAGTCCCGCCATAATACCTCCCTTGGCTTAGACCATTATAAGCCAGCCCGGAGACTACGGTAACATGTGGATGCAGGCTGTCGTACGCCAGCCTGTAACTCCCTGCTATAATTCGCTGTATGAGTGCCTGGGTATACGTATTTATCGCTGTTGGGGCTTTGTTGCTCATCGCGGTGATTCTGGTCTTCAACCGCATGATCAGGCTGCGCAACAAGGTGAGGAGGGCCTGGAAGGATATCGCCGTACAGCTGAAACTGCGCCACGATCTGATCCCCCTCCTGGTCTCGACGGCCGAGGGCTACGCGCTGCACGAAGAGCAGCTCCTGGAGAAGGTCACGCGCCTGAGGGCGGAGGCCGAGGCGTCCTCGGGCGCGCAGGAGAGGGGCTCGAGGGAGCGGTCGCTGTCCGGCGCCCTGGGCGAGGTCTTCGTTCTCAAGGAGGACTACCCGGGGCTCAAGGCCGACACCACCTTCGAGCGCCTGTCCAGGGAACTGGTGACGGTGGAAAACCACCTCGCCGCGGCCCGCAAGTACTACAACGGCTCGGTGCGCATCTACAACACCTATATACAGAGCTTCCCCCAGCTCATGCTGGCACGCTTGTTTTTCTTCCGTCCCTCAGAATACTTTCAATACGAAGAGGACGGCCTCCCGCCCACGGTATGAGCTCGCGGCATCTGCCGCTGCAGGCGCGGCTATTCCCGCTTCCCCCGCCTTGGACCTTGTCCGCCTTGCGCCTCGGCATCTACGTCAGTCGCGCCCGCGGACCTCAAAGCCTTCTTTTCCTTGCGCAGGGCGATGGAGGCCAGGAAGGACGGCTCGAGCACCAGGGCCGCGAAGCAGGCACAGGCCAGGGCTATGGCGGTGATGATACCGAAGCGGCGCAGCATGGTGAGGCTGGAGATGGAGAGGATGAGAAAGGCCCCACAGGTGGTCACGGCGGCGGAGAGCAGGGCGGTACCCACGTTGCGCACGGTGGAGTTGATGGCCTCCTCGGGCTTCAGTCCCTTGACATAGACCTCCTCCCGGAAACGGTGGGCCACGTGTATGCCGAAGTCGATACCCGCGCCTATGACCATGGATGCTATCATCACCGTCATGATGTCCAGCGGCCACCCCATGAGGCGCAGGATGCCCAGCTCAAAGGCGATGGCCAGCACGACCACGGAGGTGGAGGCAAGCCCGTAATAGATGGAACGGAATATGAGCATGACCAGCAGAGCGCAGAGGATCAGGGCCAGGCCGCTGGTCTTGAGCTGGGTGGAGAAGAGCTTGTCCATGGTATCCGCGACGATCAGCGGCATGCCGGTCACGCGGTAGCGCGGGGACGACGGCGACAGCCCGTCCCTGCCCGCGGCGTTGTCCTGGAGTATGGCGGCCATCTCTTCCTCGGCCTCCTCGTCCAGGAAGAATACCTCGAAGACGATGAGGGCCTTCCTGCCATCGGGCGTGATCAATGCCGAGGTGTCGAATCCGTATTCCTCTCCCGCCCTCGTAAGGGCCTGCTCAGCTTCAGAGCTGGAGGCGGGCAGCTCCCCATCCAGGGCCTCGAAGATGGTGGGCAGGCTGTTCACCCGGTTCGACCAGAAGTAAACCTCTTCCCCCTCCGGGGTCAGGTTGCGGGGATCCTCCAGAACATCCGCGATGAAAGCATCCATGGAACGGAGCGATTGCGGGGAGAGCATGTCCTCCCCCTCCACCAGGGCGACGGCGTAATCCTGACCGCCGAAGTATTCGTCCAGCCGGGTGAAGACCTCGTAGGACGGCATGTCCGGGGGTACAAAAGTGCGGACGTCGGCGGAGGTGTGGAGGCCGGAGGCCAGCACGATGCAGCCCACCACGAGAACCAGCGTGACCGACCACACCACCGCGCGGCGCTTCTCCGCCAGCATGGATAGCTTTACGAGGCCGCGGTCCACCCATTCGAACAAGCGGTGGGTTTCCACGCGCCTGCGCTCGAGGGGTTTGCGCCGGCGGTCCCTGATCACCAGGGCCGCGGGAAGGAGAAGGACGGAGAGGGCGTACCCGAAGAACACGCCCGCCAGGCAGAGATAGCCGAAGTCCCTTATGGGCGGCAGGTCCGATATGGAGAAGGAGAGGAAGCCGAACATGGTCGTGGCCGCGGCCAGGAATACGGCTACCCCAACGGTGAGCACTGAACCCGTGGCCGAATCCCCGGCATCGGCTCCCTTGTCCCGCTCCTCGTAGTAGCGCGTGAGTATGTGAATGGAATAGGCGATGTCGATGCCCAGCAGCAGGGGCACTATGGCTATGCTCATGATGGTGAACTTCACCCCCGCGAAACCCATCAGCCCGAAGACCCACAGGGTGGAGATGCATACCACCGCCAGGGTCAGGACCACGTCCAGCAGTTTGCGGAAGGTCAGGAAGAGCACCAGAACCATGAAGGCCAGTGCCGCCAGGCCCAGGATCAACCCGTCCCGCATGGACAGGTCCTGGACGTCCTCCGTGATATAGGTCTCACCGCTGACTTCGGCCTTGATAGCGTAGGACGAGAAATATTCCTGCGTGAACTCGCGCAGCTGGTTGGCATAGGAGATGGTGCTCGACTGGGGAAGATCGGGCCTCACCTGAATGTTCAGCAGGGCATGGGCGTGGCCGTCATCTTCTCCGCTCAAGGTCCTTCCCAGCACGAAGCTGGCGGCCGCGGGTTCATCGAGGTATCCCTCGACGGCCTGGGCGAGAGCGGCTTCCAGGACGTTCCCGATCATGGGCTTCAGATCCAGGGGGTCTTCGGAATCCACCACACTCTCCAGCATCTCGAAGAGGGGCGCAGCGTCCCCGTATTCCCTCAGCGGCGCGGTCCCGGGATCGGAGAGGAAGTCCTCGGCGGCGGATGCGAACTCCTCGGACGTCCGGGATGCCTCGACCGCCCAGGCCAGCTCGAACAGGGGGGCCGCCTGGGGATTGCGCGCTAGCTGGCTGAGGTAGCTCTCCACCCCGAGCACGTATTCGCCCCACAATACGGGATCGTCAAGGGATCGCAACTCCAGTTCGTAGCCGTAGAGGGCAAGGGCAGCCTCAGGCGTGGTGAAATCTTCCCCCGTAAGCAGGACCTTGTCGTACTTGAGGCCCCCGAAATCCTCCTCCACCTGCTTGATGGTATCGATGGACTCGTAGCCTTCGGGCATAAGAGATCTCTGGCTGAACTCCATCTCGATGCGCAGCGCACCGATGAGGGCCGCCACGGTGATAAGGGTTATGATCGTTATGACCAACCACGGCCTTTTCGCGCCGGCCGTGGCCAATGTCGTGGTGATTCTTTTCATGTATCCTTCCCGCCGCTTCCACCAGCGGAAATCATCAACTTGAGTGCATTGTTCACGAACTCCGCGACCTGGTATACGTATTCCTTCTGCTCACCCGTCAGGTGTTCGACCTGCCGGGCCACCACCTCGGCCTGTTTGTCCCTCATCGCCTCCATCCTGCGCTTGCCGGCGGTAGAGAGCTCGACTATAACCTTGCGCCGGTCATCCTTATCGCGGTTGCTCTTGACCCATCCCTTCCCCTCCAGGGCGTAGATCATGCGGCTCATGGTCGAGGGGGTTATGAAGAGCATCCTCGCCAGGTCGCCCTCGCTCAGCGACCCGTGCATGTAGACGGTCATGAGGGCAGCGTACTGCGAGTAGTTGATATCGCTGTCCTTGAGGACGGCTCCGAAATCGCCGTAGTGATCGTGTACGAAGAGGAATACCGTATCCACCATCTCGGCGAATATGTCTTTCTCTTTTTTCTTGCTCTCTGATATATTTGCATTATTCATCTTTTTCATTATACAAATATATTATGTCGGAGCGACCGTTAAGTCAATGTCCGAATTGACCGCTATGGCAGGCGGATGTTAAATTGTGACTGTTAGTCATAATATTGGGGGTGCACATGGGCCCGAAGAGAAAGCCGGAGACTTCAGCGCGCGGGGTCGTCTTCGCCCAGGACCGCTCGCGCGAGACACTGCGCCGTATTGTAGACGCCGCGAGCGAGGTATTCGCGGATAAAGGCTATGACAAGGCGACCGTGGCGGAGATCATCTCCCGCGCCGGTATAGGACACGGAACCTTCTGGCTCTACTTCCACAACAAGGAGGACCTGCTCCGTTACATGCTCCAGGACATGATCGCCGAGTTCGAGTCCTTCGATTGGTTCCAGGAGGACGAACAGGAAGGAATCTCCGTAAAGTCGCTGGAGGAAGTGGAGAATATCATCCGCGGGGTCATGGAGATCTTCGCGCGTTACTCGGACATCCACCCCCTCATCGTGCGTGCCTCCCTGGATAGCGAGGATTTTCGCGATGCGCTGAAGGAGTTGAATCAGCCCTTCGTGACCATCGTGGAAAAGAAGCTGCGCGAGCACCTGGAGAAGGGCCGGTGCAAAGACCTCGATCCCTCGATAACGGCCCTGATCATCGTGACCATGCTTGAATATACCAATCTACAGTGGTTGAACGAGGGGCTGCGTTTCGACCGTGACGCCCTCATCCACAACCTGAGCGTCATCATCTACCACACGCTGAATCATTAGACCACCCAAAACCCAACTGCGTAAACTCTAACGCCAGACTATACATGTGAAAAATCAAATCTGCTGTTTGAAGGCAAAAAAACCTGGAACCTCGGCTAACAACCCAAAACGCGTAGAGAAGCCGCGCCCAATATATCCTATCTAAGAAACATTCCCGAGGACCGGGGATCGGTCTTAAGCAGAGAAGCTTGCATAGAAGAGGTTAATAGGGCCTGCAGCCAGGGCAGGTGTAGTCCAGCTCAGAAACCCCTTCCCGAGAACCGGGGGTCGGTCTGAAGCGACATCTGCGAGCATCCGTGCATTTATAGAGATCTGGTGAATATGACTCCGCTCAGGTGTCGTCCAGAAAAGAAAACTCTGCCTGGGAACTGTGGGGTCGGTCTGAAGCGACATTGGGAGCAGCCTGAGCGACAGGAAGAATACGCTCTGGATATGCAACCTGCGGACAGGAGCGAGGACCGTTACCCCCAGGCCCAGGCACACCAACCCTAACAGAGGTCGGGGTGGCGTTCCCGGAAGGCCCGCACCGCGTCGCGCACGGTGTAGAAGATATTGCCCTCGCCGACCATATCCGTGATGCCGTCCCTCAGCATGAACGCCCGTACGGAAGCATGCACTCGGGCGATGAGCAGTTCGACGCCGTCCTCATCCAGGGCAGCATAGAGCGCGGTGAACTCGTCGCTGGCGGTGGTATCCATCTCGTAGATCATCTCGCAGTCGACGATCACCGTCCGCGGCTTAGGGTCAGCATCCTCCACCAAGCGTTCGATATCGCTGGTGAATTCATCGACGTTGGAGAAGATGAGGGGGGCATCGAAGCGGTAGATGATCAGGTACGGGGAATAGGGCTTGCATTCCGGCCGCTCCTCGATATCGCCGTGGCGGGTGCCGCTGCCGTCCACCCCGAGAACGGCGGAGTGAGGCCTGCTCGTCCTGAGGATCAGTCCCGCCAGCGAGATGACCACGCCGATGAGTATGCCCACCATGACCCCGAAGACGAGGACGCCGAAGAGGGAGCCCAGGGCAAGCGCGTAGTCCGCCCTGCTGGCCCGCCGCAGGCGCGCGAAGGGTTTGAGGACGATGAGCCTGCCGACGGCGAAGATGACGATGGCGCCCAGGGTGGCCTGGGGCAGGTATTTCAGCGTCCAGGTAAGTAAGAGGGTCAGGAAGACCAGGGCGGAACAGATCAGAGAGGTGAGCTGCGTCCTGCCGCCGGCCTGCTCGCCTATGGCCGTGCGCGAAAAGCTGGCGTCCACGGCGAAACCCTGCAGCAGTCCCGAGGCGAGGTTGGCGGCGCCCAGTGCGATCATCTCCTGGCTGGCCTCCACCTCGCGGCGGCGCTTGCCCGCCAGCGCCCTGGCGATGGCGAGGGACTCCGCGAAGGCGAGCAGGGCCAGACCGAGGGCCCCGGGCAGAAGATCGACGACGTCCCTCGCCCCGGCGCCCGAGAGGGAAATCCACGCAAGCCCCCTCGGCACCTCCCCTACCAGTGCGACACCATGGGCGGCGAGATCCAGAGCATAGGCCAGGACGATGGACAGCGCCAGCACCGTGAGCGCGGCCGGCAGTTTCGGGACGAGCTTCTGCAGCGCGTAGAGAAGGAGAAGGCCGCCGGCGCCCACGGCCAGGGTAGTCCATGACCAGGAGCCGGCCTGGCGTAAAACGTCGGCGAATTCGGCGAAGGTATTGCCCCCCGAGGTCTGGATGCCGAAGAGCTTGTGGACCTGACCGACGGCGATAAAGATCGCGGCACCCACGATGTATCCCTCGAGCACCGGTCTCGCGAGCAGTTTCGCGATGAACCCCGCCCGCAGCAGGCCAGCCAGGATCAGTATCACGCCGACGACGATGGCAAGCAAGGTGGTAAGCGTGATATATCTCTGCGCATCTCCGCCCGCCAGCGAGGTCACCGTCGCGGCCGATACCGCGGCAATTGCCGCCGTAGGCCCGACCTGGAGGTAACGGGAGGTCCCGAAGACCGCATATGCGACCAGGGAGAGGCAGGCCGCGTACAGACCGTACTGCACCGGCACGCCCGCGATACCGGCAAAGGCCATGGCGATGGGCACCGTCGCCGCCCACGATGTAAAGCCCGCCGTGATATCGCCCGCGAGCCAGCTGCGCCGGTAGGCCGGCAGCCACGCGAAGATCGGCAAGTATTTTTTCAGCGGTTTCTCGTCATCCCGTGCATAGCCTGCCATAGATATCCTTTACATGCGACCGGGTACCCGTTAAAGCCACCCCGTCTACCGCGATCATGCGCAACCACTGCTTCCAAAATATCACAAGGATGCTTGTCTATGCCCCTTTCCTGCCTCATCCGGTATCACCCCAAGGCGACAGACTCCTGCCCACTCCACACGTGCAGATAATCGTCCCCGCGGCAGACATCGCCTCGAATCAAGATAAGATTCAAACCATAGCATTACCCGGATACAGCCGCAAAGGAATCCCGGGGACAATCGCTAAGACTTCCATATATGATCGAGAAACTCTCACAGAGATGGAGGCTGGCATGGCCAGAGATACTCATAAGAGGCCAGGTCTGATCAAGAGGTATCTGCCCATAACCGCCTGGCTGCCCGCTTACGAGAAGAAGTGGCTGGCGGGAGATATCGTGGCAGCCCTCACGGTCTGGGCGCTGCTGGTCCCTGAGGCACTGGCCTACGCGGGCATCGCGGGCGTGCCGGTGCAGTACGGTCTCTATGCCGCGCCCTTCGCGCTCCTCGCCTACGCCGTTTTCGGTTCCTCCCGCCACATGGTCTTCGGCCCCAGCGCCGAGGGGGCGGCGGTCTCCGCCGCCGCCGTGGCACCGCTCGTAGCCGGCGGAGACTCGGACCGCTACCTGGCCCTCACCATCACCCTGGCCTTGATGGTAGGGGTGATCATGATCGTTCTCGGGCTGGTCCGCATGGGCTTTATCGCCAAGTTCTTCGCCGCCCCCGTGCTGGACGGATTCATCGTCGGCGCGGCCATATTCATCGCCGTGGGGCAGCTGGGAAAGGTTTTCGGCATCGCGGCCGAGGGCGATAATACCTTCTCCAAGTTCGCCGACGTGTTCCGCCAGGCGGGGTCCTGGTCATGGACCACCATCGCCGTCGGGGGAGGCTGCCTGCTCCTCCTCTTCCTGCTGCACAGATTAGTCCCCAAGCTGCCGGCTGCCCTCACCATCATGGTGCTGGCCATCATCCTCTCCAGCGCCCTCAAGTTCACGGACCACGGCATCTCCATCGTGGGCGAGGTGCCCTCCGGGCTGCCGGGCTGGTCGCTCTCGGGGGTCGGCCTGAGCGATATCTGGTCACTGGTGCCCGGTGCGCTTGGTCTGGTGGTCCTGTGCTTCGCCGAATCCCTGGCCACCGCCAAGGTCTACGCTACAAAGTACGGCTACCGCCTCGACCCCAACCTGGAGATGATGTCCTATGGCATGGCCAACGTGGGGGCAGGTCTCTTCCAGGGATTCGCGGTGACCGGCAGCGTCTCCAAGACCGCCGCCAACGACGCGGCGGGAGGAAAGACCGAGCTGGCCATGGTCTTCTGCTCCATCCTCACTCTACTCACCATCCTCTTCCTGGCCGGCCTGTTCAAATACCTGCCTGAGGCCACCCTGGCGGCCGTGGTCATCCACGCCGTGGCCAGGCTCATCCGTTTCAAGGAGCTGCGCCGGCTTTACCGCGTGCGCAAAACGGACTTCGCGCTGGCATTCTCGGCTTTCCTGGGAGTCCTCATCTTCGGTCTTCTCGAGGGAATACTCATCGGCGTGCTGCTCTCCCTGGTACTCTTCATCCAGCGCGCCAGCAGCCCGCACTGGGTGGTGCTGGGCGTGGACGAAAGCGGCACGCGTTACGGCGCTCTCAAGGAGCACCCCGATTACCGCCCCATCGACCCCGCCCTTATCGTGTTCAGGTTCGATGCCCCCCTCATCTTCTCCAATGCCGACGAGTTCAGCGACACGATCATGCGCCTGGTGGACGAGGCCGACCCGCAGCCGCGGGCGGTGATCGTCGACGGCGAGGACATCTTCGATATCGACACCACGGCGGCCGATAAACTCATAGAGCTGTCAGGCGGCCTGGCAAAAAAGGGTATCGTGCTGCTGCTGGCCAGGGTACACGTCCCCACGCTGGAGACGATGCGCCGCGAGGGCGTGGTGGATGCGGTGGGTGAGGAGAACGTCTTCCCTACCGTCGACGATGCCGTCAGGGCTTACAGGGAGCGCAGCTCCTAAGATCGATTAACAGATAATTAACGGTTCCATCACGCGGAGATAAGAAGTGCCGGTTATAACGGGCCAGGACGACGGCGTTTTTTTCGGTACGAATGGAAGGAGTGCACCATGCCGGACTACATCGAATATACAGACGGCGAGCCGTTTCCGGGAGTGATCGGCCGCACCCAGGCGGACTCCGTGCCCGCATGGCCGGTGCCGCTGCGGGCGCCGGAGGCAGCGCCCAACGTGCTCATGATCGTCCTCGACGACACCGGCTTCGCCCAGCTGGGATGCTTCGGCGGCCTGGGCGGGCTCGTCGAGACCCCCAACATCGACCGCCTGGCTGCGGGCGGCCTGCGCTACAACAACTTTCACACCACCGCTCTCTGCACCCCTACCCGCGCCTGCCTGCTCACCGGCCGCAACCATCACAGCGTGGGGACCGCGGTGATCATGGAGTTCCCCAACGGCTACCCCGGTTATAACGGTTACATCCCCAAGGAGGCGGCCATGCTGCCGGCGGTCCTGGTGGAGCGGGGTTACAACACCATGTGCCTGGGTAAGTGGCACATGGTCCCGCCGGAACACGCCACCGCCTCTGGCCCCTACGACCGCTGGCCCCTGGGACAGGGTTTCGAGCGTTTCTACGGCTTCCTCCTGGCGGAGACCAACCAGTGGGAGCCGGAACTGTGGTACGACAACCACCGTGTGGACCCACCCCGCAGCGCGGAGGAGGGCTATCACCTCAACCAGGACCTGGCGGACAAAGCTATCGAGTGGATAAGCGAACAGCAGGCGGTGACCCCCTCCAAGCCCTTCTTCATGTATTTCGCCCCCGGCGCGACCCACTCCCCCCACCATGCGCCCCGGGAGTGGATAGAGAGATATTACGGCCGCTTCGACGAGGGCTGGGACGTCATACGCGAAAAAACGCTGCAGCGCCAGAAGGAGATGGGCATCGTCCCCGACAACACCGAGCTGCCGCCGCGCAATCCCGGCGTAAGAGCCTGGGACGGACTGTCGGAGGACGAGAAGCGCGTCTTCCGGCGGCAGATGGAGGTCTACGCCGCCTTCCTCTCCCATACCGACCACCACATCGGGAGGGTGCTGGACTTCCTGGAACAAGCCGGGCTGATGGAAAACACCGTGGTCGTCCTCCTCTCCGACAACGGCGCCAGCGGCGAGGGAAGGGCGGACGGCCTGGTGACGGAGATGAGCTTCTTCAACTTCGCGCCCGAGACCCTGGAGTTCATGCTGGACAAGCTGGACGAGTGGGGAGGACCCACCACCCACCCCCATTACGCGACCGGCTGGGCGGGTGCCGGCAACACGCCCAACCGCTGGTATAAACAGATGGTGCACGAGGGCGGGGTCCGCGACCCCCTCATCATCCGCTGGCCTCCCTGTATAAAGGATAGGGGCGCCATCCGCTCCCAGTTCCACCACGCGGTGGACATCATGCCCACACTGCTGGAAGCCGTCGGCATCGAGATGCCGGCCCAGGTGCGCGGCTACGCGCAGATGCCCCTGGAGGGGGAGAGCATGACCTACAGCTTCGACGATGCCGCCGCTCCCACTCCCAAGAAGGTGCAGTACTTCGAGATGCTGGGCCACCGCGCCTTGTGGGCCGGCGGCTGGAAGCTGGTCACCGCGCACCCCTCGCTCGTCTTCAGGTGGTCGAACAATCTGCTGGACATGGAGGCCCACGATGGCGATTTCGATGCGGACGTATGGGAGCTCTACCACATCGACGAGGACTTCTCCGAGATGCGCGACCTGGCGGCGGAACGCCCCGAGAAGGTGCGCGAACTCCTGGACCTCTGGTGGGCTGAAGCCGGCAAGTATAAGGTCCTGCCCCTGGATGACTCCATCGTCGCGCACGCCCTTTCGGACCAGCGGCCGTTCGTTCTGGAGGAGCGCGAGGTCTACACCTACCGTCACCCGGTGAGGCTGGTGCGCATGGGTTCCCCCGATATCCGCAACCGTTCCCACGATATCACCGCCGAGGTGGAGATAGCCAAAGGCGGCGCCGAGGGGGTCATCGTCTCCAACGGCGGACTGGACGGCGGTTACAGCCTGTGCATCAAGGACGGCAGGTTGCATTACATCTCCAACTGGCTCTCCCGCGAGCATTACGTGGTCACCTCGGGGGAACCGTTGCCGGAGGGAGAGGTTTCCCTGCGCATGGAGTTCCGCAGGACGGAGGATTTCGCAGGCAAAGTGGCACTTTTTGTAAACGGCCGCAAGGTCGGAGAGGGAGAGGTACCCCACACCAACCCGACGGTCTACGCTTTCACCGAGGGCCTGGAGGTCGGTTCCGACTCGGGCTCAGCGGTATGGCCGGAGTACAAACCCCCCTTCGAGTTCACCGGCACCATCAGAAAGGTCGAGATACGGGTCGAAGGCCCCGGGCATAACGACCCCGGGGGCGACTGGCGGGTGGCCCGCTACAGGCAGTAGGGTTTGTCCTGGAGCCGGTTATTCGCCGGTACGCCCCAGAAGACTCCTTTCCGGGACAACCCTCATGTCGATGGTGACGTCTCCTGCCCGTTCGCCTATCGCGGATAGCAGGTCTTCGAAGGGGGGCAGGTCTCCTTCCCCGGCCACGATCACATAGACGCTCCTGCTGTCCGCCTCGATACTGAACACCTCGTACTCCGTGCCCTCCAGCCATGCCTCGGTCTCCTCCAGCGCCTTCTGCTGCAGGACCTGTTCGGTGGCGGCGCGATAACTCGCCAGTCCCAGGGGCACGATGATCAAAAAGGTAGCGGTGACGATGACCACGACCGCCCAGCGCTTGGCCTTCTTGCCCTTGAGATCGAGCGCCGCGCCCCCGTAACCCATGAGGGCGAAGAAGATGAGGCCGGCGATGACGATGGCCAGGAAGTTGGTGAGGAAGAGGACGAAGGCACCGAGTGCTTCCCCGTACGCACCCGCCGACAGGCAGATGCCCACGACCGCCAGCGGGGGCACCAGGGAGACGGCGATGGCCACGCCCGGCAGGGCGTCTGAGATGTCCTCGCGCCCCGTGGCAAACGCGCCGGCAGCGCCGGAACCCAGTGCGATGATCAGATCGATGAGGCTCGGGGAGATGCGCCCGGTGATCTGCGAATTGCTATCGACCTGGATCAGGCCCAGGACCGCCGCAAGGAGGTATGCGAAACCGATAACCGCCACCGTTCCTCCTGCGACTATCAGCAGCGAGCGCACGATGTTGCGCGCGTCCCCGCTGACCACGCTGAGCGAGACGGCCATGATGGGCGTCATAAGCGGGGCTACGATCATGGCACCGATGACGGTGGCCACCGAGTCGCTCACTACGCCGTAGGTGGCGATGATGGCCGAGAGGAGGAGCAGGATAGAGAAACGCACGAAACGGTCCCGCGTGGGATGACGGTCGAATAGCAGCTTCTCCTGCATCACCTCTATATCTGCGGCCGTCACTTCCCCGCCGTGCAGGACTTCACCGATCTTGCTCATGCGGATCACCTCTGCATTTTCAGTCCCAAGGCCACAAGCCGGGGGAAGGGATACTTATCCTGAAATCATCTGGCGCGCCAGGTTCTCCCGCGCTGCACCAAGATGATTATTCCCAATTTTTCTTAGATACTCAAGATATGACCGTCTTTTTCCGGGACTGCCGTGAGCAGTGCGAGGACCCCTTCCGGCCGCCTACGCTTGCACCCGAGGATTGCGTACTCCTGTTTTGCCGTCTTGTGGAGGGGGAATAATGGATTAAGCTCGAGCTAGAGCGAGGCAATACCCATGCCACACGCCGCCCGGTGAGACCGAAAAGGAGGGGTTTTTCTTGTGCTGCTGCATAGCCGCCGTGGTGGGGGTTTTCGCGCCTCGCATCGCCTTGCTCATCGTGTGGGTCTTCACCCCCTACGTGAGCCGCGCCTTCAGCACCTTCTGGTGGCCGCTGCTGGGGCTTTTCTTCCTCCCCTACACCACCCTGCTCTATTCCCTGGCCTACCTGCCCGGGGTGGGCGTCTTCGGCTGGCGCTGGCTGTGGGTCGTCCTGGGGGTCCTTCTCGATATCGCCTCGTACAGCAGCGGCGGGGCCAGCAAGAGCAGGCGAGACCGCCTGGTTTGAACGGACCGCAAGCCGGCCGTGACCATATCTTTCAGGAAAGCGCAATCGTGATGAGCCCTCGAGGAAAGGAGTGGAGATGGAAGACGCTGAAGTCCGCGAGGCCGCGGGTATGTTCGCCAGGCTGTGGTAGATCGAACTTTTACTCGGGATCATCTGGATCATCGTGTCCCTGATCGTCCTGCAGTTCGAGGAATCGTCTCTCACGACCATCGGTATAATCGTGGGCCTGCTGTTTCTGTTCACCGGGATCCAGCAGATCTTCTACTCCTATATCGCCGAGGGGTGGAAGTGGCTGTGGGTCATATTCGGGCTGCTGTTCATCGTCGCAAGCATCGTGGCCTTCGCCTATCCCAAGAACACCTTCGCCGCCCTTGCGGACTCATTGGGCTTTCTGTTCCTGCTGGTAGGAGTATTCTGGATCATCGAGGCATTCGCTACCAAGGACACGAACGAGCTGTGGTGGCTGGGTCTGGTCTCGGGCATCCTCATGATCATCATGGGCTTCTGGGCGGCCGGCCAGTTCTTCGTGACCAAGGCCTACACCTTGCTCGTCTTCGCCGGCATCTGGGCCTTGCTCACCGGCATCACCGACATCGTCAAGGCATTTCAGCTCAGGAAGTTTGGAAAGATGGCAGCTGCCTGATAAACAGCCTCGACAGGCCGGGTGCGGAGAGTTGAGGAACTGATACCTTCCAGCCTGATAATGCGGAGATCAGCTTTAATAATGCGGAGATATGGCAATAATACTCCCAAGGGACGGAATCTTTCAGTCTGCAACAGGATTGAACAGGGGCTGCGGATGCCTGTTAAGAATCAGGAGGTGCGGTATGGAAATAGGACCTGTTGACGTATTGATCATCGCGTATGGTGAGCCGAAGTTCGATGGCAGCGTGCTCGAGGAACTGCGCAGGCTTGCCGGGGAAGGGACCATACGCGTTCTCGACGCCATGGTGATCGCGAAGGGCGACGATGGGGCGGTCGAAACGCTGGACATCGAGGACCTTCCCCCTGAAGAAGCCGCGGCCCTCGGCTTCATCGAGACAGGGACGAGCGGGCTTTTCGACTCCGGCGACGCCGACACCCTCATCGAGGGCATGGTGCCGGGTTCGGCGGTAGTGGCGCTGGCCATCGAGCACACATGGGCTATCGGTCTGCGCAATAAGCTCGAGGAGGTCGGCGGGGAGGTCGCCCTGACCTTTCGCATTCCGGCCCCGATGATGGAAGACGCCCTGGCCGAGCTGGGTGTGGAGTAAAGGAGGCGGAGATGCCAAGACTTCTTGGAACCATGGCCCGCACGGCGGTCATCGCCGGCACCGCCACGGCGACCCGCAACGCGGTGGACCGCCGCCAGGCCCAGAAAAACGTGTCGGCATACTCCCAGGCAGAGCAGCAGGTCCATGCACAGCAGGTACCTCCGGTGCAGGCGGCGGCACCCGCCGAGAGCATGGACGACAAGCTGGCGCAGCTCGAGCGCCTGGGACAGTTGAAGGCCCAGGGGATCCTCAGCGAGGAGGAGTTCGCCCAGCAGAAGGCGGCGATCCTTGGGTAGATCCCGTCATGGAGGATTTCCACGACATCGAGGGAAGAAGGTTTAATGGGCTGATGGTCAGGTTCGAACCGGAGAGCTCGTAGGAAGCGGAATACGTATGGAGCAGGAAACCGCCTACCTAGCGGCCCTGCAGAGCGCATCGGTGTACACCATCAGGGGGAACACGATGGAACTGCGCCGCGAGGGAGGCGCCCTGGCCGCTTCGTTCGAGGTCGGCGAATGAACTGAAAGGAGGTCAGAACTTGGGTGGTGCAATAGGAGACATCCTGCCTCTGGCCATAGGCGTGGCTATCAGCCCGGTGCCCATCATCGCAGTTATTCTCATGCTCTTCAGCAAGAAGGCCAGGGGCAACTCCCTGGCTTTCCTGATCGGTTGGATCCTGGGCATCGCGGCCGTAGGCACCGTCGTGCTACTGCTCGGCAATTCCGCCGACATCGGGACCTCCAGCGGTCCCTCCAAGGGCGCCGCCGCTATCAGGCTGGCCCTGGGGCTACTGCTCCTCTTCGGAGCTTTCCGGCAGTGGAGGAAACGCCCGCAGGAGGGCGAGGAAGCGCAGATGCCGAAGTGGATGGCGGGCATAGACGCCTTTACCGCGGGCAAGTCTCTCGGCCTTGCCGTCCTGCTCTCCGGCGTCAACCCCAAGAACCTCGCCCTGATCCTGGCGGCCGCGATGACCATCTCCCAGGCGGGATTAAGCGGCGCGCAGCCATGGATAGTCCTGCTCGTCTTTGTCGTCATCGCCAGCCTGACCGTGGCCGTACCCGTCCTGACCTACCAGATCGCGGGCGATAAGGCCGAGGGCATGCTCAACGGCTGGAAGACCTGGCTGGCCGCCAATAACGCGGTGGTCATGGCCGTGCTCTTCCTGGTTTTCGGTTTCGTACTTATCGGCAAAGGTATCGCCGGCCTCAGCTGAAGATTCGTCTACGGGCGAGGCGGCTTTTTAAGGGGGCTGATGAGATGAAATGGGTGCGATATGACGGCGTTTGAATGGACCAGCGTGTTTCTCTTCTTTGTCCTCTACCTGGTGATGCTCTTCACCATCTGCTTCCTGACCTTTAAGAAGGGTCACACCGCGCTCGGCATCATTGGTATCTTCTTCCCCTTTCTCTGGCTTATCGGTGCGGTGATACCTGCCAAGCCGGGCTCCAGATACGACCGCGAGCAGAGGGCAACGCCGAGATGACCAACTGTGGTGTTCCGGTATTCGCGAGGGCAGGAGATTCTCGCCCGAGAGAAGGATATTGACTCGGGAAGCTTCACATATCGGACAAGCATTCAGGAATATCCGGCGGGGAAGGGAGATAACGGAGGTAAGCAAGATGAACGGCGAAGGACCCGAAGCGAAGACTGAGGAGCAACTGAAGGCGGAGTTAACGCGGCTGAGGGCGGAAAAGGCGGCGCTGCAGGCGGAACTGCAAGGCAAGAAATTCAAGGAACCCTTCCCGTGGCGCAACCTGGTTGCCTGGATCCTGGTGGTACTCGCCTTCATCATGGCCATCGCGGCGACTCCGGCCTCCTGGGGCCACGACTACCTCATGGACACGGACAGGTTCGTGGCCACGGTGGCCCCGCTCGTCCGCGATGACGCTGTGGCCCAGGCGCTGAGCGAGCGAGCGGCCTCCAGGCTGGTGGAAGCCCTCGACGTGCAGGACCGGCTGGACCGGGTGCTCCCGGACGAGATCACCTTCATCGCCGGCCCCATTACCAGCGGCGTAGAGACCCTGGCCCAGAGGACGGCCAAGGCCATTCTCCAGAGCGACCAGTTCTACTGGGTATGGGAGAAGATGCTACGCTTCGCCCACTCCACGGCCGTGGCCACCGTCAGGGGAGAGGGCGCCCTCGAGCTGACCGGTGAGGGAGACATCGTCCTTGATATCGGGGACCTCCTTGTGGAGTTGAAAGCCCGGCTGGTCGATGCCGGCCTGACCTTCCTCGAGAAAGTGCCCGTGCCGGTGGACGCGGGGACGGTAGTGCTCTTCACCGCCGATGAACTGGGCCTGGTCCAAGGCCTGGTCCATCTCCTGGATACCCTCAACTGGGTCCTGCCGGCACTTGCCGTCCTTTTCCTCGTGGCCGCGGTGCTCATATCGACGGATCGCAGGCGATTTCTCATGGTATCCGGGATCACCCTCGCCCTAGGCATGGCCATCTCGCTGATCGGGCTAAACTATACCAGGAATTACCTCCTCGACCAGATAAAGGTACCAACCAACCTGACCGCCGCACAGGTGATCTGGGCCGGGGTCGTCGATAACCTGGTGCAGATACAGGCGGGCATTCTCGCCCTGGGCGTGGTGGTCTCCGTGGGAGCCGCGGTAGCCGGCCCCTACAAGTGGGCGCTCTGGCTGCGCAATAAGACGGCGAACCTCTTCGTAGCCTGGCAGGACCGGCGGCGCAGGGGCGTGAAGGAACCCGGGCCGGTAGGCAAGTTCGTGGAGGCGCACAAGATGGCCTTGCGTATTGGGGGCCTGGTACTGATCCTCTTCATCCTCCTGCTCCTGCCCGAGGTCAAGGCGGGGGCGGTGATCGGTTCCGCCATCGCGCTGGTGGTCTACTGGGCGGTGATAGAGCTGGTGCGGTCGCCCGCACCCCCGGAAGGTACGAAGGAAACGGCTGCCGGCGACGAAGGGGAAGGCGGCTACGAGAAGGGCGAGGAAAAAGAGCAAACAGAGAAGAAGGAGCCGACCGAGGAACAGTAAGCCGTAAGGATCACCTGATCAGATGCTGGTAAGTATGGGGGCGGTGTATTCCGCCCCCTTTTTATCATTCCTCCTCAGGGGGAGGGGGGTCCGCAGAGGATACTGTGGATCCTGCGACGACAGATATATCGGATCCGCTCTCATACACCAAACCTCGCCGCTCCTGGAGGGCACGCACTATCTCCGCGCCTATGAAGATCAGTATGCCTACTACGTACAGCCACAGGACGATCCCGATGACTATCCCCACCGTTCCATACGCGGCCTGGGTCTTGGAGATGCGGGTGAAGTAGATACCCAACCCGTATTCCGAGATGTCCAACAGCAGTGCCGCCGTCAACGCCCCCCAGAAAACCTCCCTCCATCCCGGCTTCTTCTGCGGCAGGGTCCTGTATAAAGTGGCGAAGATCAAAAACGAGGCCGCAGGGCTCATCAACACTCCAAAGATCACCGCCAACGTGGATATCAACGGCCCGGTCGCGTCCCGCAGCCAGGAAAAGAACGAGGTGGACAACACGGTGATGCTCAAGCCTATCAACCCCACCACGCCGATGAGGAGCATCACGCCCAGGGCGAAGACCTTCTTGCGAACGTAGGAGCGTTTCTTCATCTCCCATACCCGGTCGAAACCGGTCTGGATGGCATACGCTATTCTGCTCACCGACCATACCAAACCGATGAGGCCCAATACGCCCACCACGCCGCTGAACCTCGTAAGGCTTTCGGCCGCGTTGCTCATGGTGACCGGCATATCGGGTATGGTCTCCCTCAGGAGATCTACTACCTTCTGCATGGTCTCCGGGCTGTAGTTGAAGACGAACCCGACTACGGAGAAGATGAGGAGGATCAAGGGAAAGATGGCCAGGAACGAGGAGTAGGCGAAGTTCCCTGAGTGTATGGTCATGTCGTGGTGGAAGAAATCCCTCACGGCCTGCCTGGAGACCGCCGCCCACGTGTGCCGGGCGGCGAAATCGTCGAGCCACCGTTCTATTCTCCCTGCCCTGTCCTGCAGGGTCGTTGAAAGGTCATTCCACCACTGTTTCAGCCGGCTCTTCAGCGCCAAATCCGCTTCCCTTTCCATCGCCTGTATCGGACGATCCCGATCGGGCAGATCAACGGCTCAGCATATTATCCCATCCCGTTCGCGATATAAACGGGCATGCGTGAGGAGTATCATGCCACTGGAGCACGCTCATGCGGAGCGGTCTTCCGCGCTCCACAAAAAGGCCGTTTTCTAGGCCGCAACCTCCGCGGGAGGCTGCCCTTTCCACCAGCTCCTGATCATGAAAGCAATGACGATACGCATAATCCCGATAAAAATGGAGTAGATACCGATAAAGAGGATCACCGTCCAGATGCCCAGGCCGGGCCTGAACATGAAGATAAACCCTATTGCCACCGAGAGCACTCCCGAGACGGCGAACAGTACTCTCAACCCCGTGCTGGCCTGAAGCTCGAAGGCCGCGAAAAGCTCGACGAATCCATAGGCGACCAGATAGATGATGACCAGAACGAGCAGCGCGCCCAATCCCACTCCAGGGCGCGCCAGCACGATTATGCCGACGACCGTCTCCAGCAGGCCGACCAGCAAGGTCAGCACCCATTTCTCTTTTCTGGTGGCCTCGACTATCGACTGCACGATATGGAAGATGCCATCCACCAAGGCCAGCAATCCGAAAGCGATCAACAATACCCGGGTCGTGGCCGCAGGCCAAACCAGGATGACGATTCCGAAGAGCAGGGCGATCAATCCCCGCAACAGGGTCATCTTCCAGTTCCTGATGACAAACGCTGGTTCCATGTATACCTCCTTTACCGACGCCTTTCCCGTCAAGCATCATTCTTCCCCGTGCCCCTGCATATTAAGCGAAGTGCGCCCGCTCTGCCATACCATTTCGTCGACAGCTCCGTTCATCCGCTCCCACCCCTCCCTGTTATAATATTCTGGCTTGTACAACAAGGACGTTTCTATTCGGGAGGGACGTAATGAAGATCATCGTAGTCGGAGCCGGCACCTCCGGCCTGGCAGCCACCCGCACCCTGCGCAAGAGGGGAGCGGACGTCGTGGCCCTCGAGGCCAAGGACGTGGCCGGGGGACGTATCGTGGGAGGGCGCAGGGAAGGTTACACCATGGACCTGGGTGCGCAGTTTTTCTTCAAGTTCTACGACACCACCTTCGGACTATGCCGCGAACTGGGCCTGGGGAACGATATCGTCTCCTTCCCCTTCAAGGTGGCGATCGCCAGGAACGAAAAGCTCTACCCGGCGGTCGCGGGACTGGACCCGAGAGAGCTGTGGCGCAGCCGCCACGACCTGCTGCGCTTCCGCGGCCTGTCCATCCCGGGCATGCTGCAGTTCGCGCGCATCATGCCCCTTATGCTCAGGCGGCGGCGCGACCTCCATTTCATCGACTACGGCAACATGCTCGACCTGGACGACGAGAGCTTCGCGGACCTCGCCATACGCCGGGGTGGCAAAGACGTCCTCGAATACCTCTTCCAGCCGGTAGCCTCCTGCCTCACCCTGGGAGAGCCGGAGGACGTCGGCGCTGGCTACGGGCTCACCCTGCTGTGGTACGCACTCAACGGCCTTTTCACCCTCAAGCACGGTATCGGCTCCCTGGCCGAACGGCTCTACGAGGAATGCGCGAACGACGTACGCCTCTCCACGCCGGTGAAGCGCATCGTCATTGATGGCGGCAAGGTAAAGGGGGTCGAGACGGAGGAAGGGTTGATGGAGGCCGACGCGGTGATCTGCACCGCAACCGCCACCAAAGCCCTGCAGCTTATGCCCGGCCTTCCCGACGGTCTTCGCAAGCCCATGGAGAAGGTCACCTACAGCGCCTGCTGCCACGCCATGTTCGGGCTGGAGGATCACCTCCTGCCGGAGGGGTGGTACGCGGTGGGCCTGCCACGTCTGGCCGGATCCTCCATGGCCGGATTCACCGACAACACGATCAAGTCGCCTTACTACACTCCGCCGGGCGGCGGGATGGTGCACTGCTTCACCTTCGGCAATCATGCCTTCGAGCTCAACTCCATGCCCGACGCGGAGGTCTTCTCCCGCCTCAAGGGGGAGATAAGGCGCTTCATCCCCTCCATGCCGCAGGAACCCCTCTTCTCGGAGGTCTACCGCTGGGACGAGGCGGTCTGCCTCTCACCCCCGGGCATGCTCAGGGAGATGAACGTCCTCAAGCGTGAACGTTACCGGGACGTAAAGGGCCTGTTCCTGGCGGGAGAGTACCTGAACATGCCCTCCGTGGACGGTTCCCTGCGCAGCGGCATCGACGCCGCCGAAGCCGCCCTGAGGAGCAGCTGATCCCGAACCTGCATCAACGCTTGGGAGGTAGAGCTCGTATCTTTGCGGTGACTATGCGATGGGCTCGACAGGATCACGGGATCCCATCGCTCGACTCGTATCCCCGAACCACACAGATGTGCGAGTCTTGCGGGAGCATTTTCCCAAGGGGAAAACCTATTCTCGGTTGCGAGGTCAACGGACACGCGGGAAAAGGCGCGAACCTCGTGATGCGGGGTAGGTTTTGAGCGGGCGCTCCCGGGATAAAGAATACCAGAGAGAGACCCATCAACATCGCCGGAAAGCGGCGACGAACAATGCGTGAAAGAAAGGGGTTGTCATGGACGAGCTCACGCGCAAGGTTGCGGATACCTTTATCGACTGGGGCGCCGACCTGGTGGGGATAGCACCGGTGGAGCGTTTCGACGGCGCACCCGAGGGACACAGGCCCACGGATTTCCTGCCGGAGTGCAAGTCCGTGATCTCAATCGGCCTGCATATCTTCCAGGGTTTGGCGGACGTGTGGGGTGAATGGGACCAGCCCGACAAGACCAACACGCCTTATCTCTTCTACGGTTACGGCCTCACCAACTGGGAGGGTTCGCGCCTGGTCAACCGCATGGCGAAGCTCCTGGAATACCGTGGGCACAAGACGCTGGCCTTCATGCCCACCTGGATCAGCAGCATGACCAAGTACTTCGACGATACCATCGTGACGGGCGAGATCATGACCGAGTTCTCGCACCGCCATGCCGCGGTGGCCGCGGGCATCGCAGATTTCGGTCTCAACGGCCTCGCCCTGACCCCGGAGTTCGGTTCCATGCAGCGCTTCAACACCCTGCTCACCTCGGTGGAGCTGGAGCCGACACCCCTTTACGATGGCCCGCCTCTCTGCATCCCGGAGGCGTGCGGTAGCAAGTGTGTAAAGGTCTGCCCCACGCAGGCCTTCTCCGCTACCGAGATGCAGGACTGTGTCATCGGCGGCAGAAAAAAGAGCTATGCCGAGCACGATAACATCCGCTGTGCCTACGCCGTCACCGGACTGGTGCAGGGGACGGGCAGCCGCGCCGACCTCGAGATACCCGAGGGTCCCGGCCAGCCGCTGCATTTTTTCGCCTCCATGGCCAGCGAGGACATACACCCTTATACCAAGGCCATGCTTGACAACTGCTTCGGGCTCATCTGCGGCGATTTCTGCGGCAAGTGCCTGCATATGTGCCCGTCGAAGAAGATAAGCCGCAAGGGACTCGAGGGTTACGACCTCGCGGGAAGATATTCTTCCCTTGCCCGCAACCCACTCGCCTGAGCGCCGGCTCGAGGGGGCAGTCGAACCCCCTACCGTCCGGCTGAGGTTAAACGCCTGCCACGGTGAAGGTTTGTTCGCAAGATGAACGCAAGCGTTATTCCGTGAAGAAAACGGGGACATTGAAGCCCCCGCAATCGCCGCCCTTGATATAAAGCCCCAGGCCTCAGCCGGGACTATCCTCTTCCTCGTCTTCCTCGTGCCGCACGCGGCAGGCGCCCGATATTCAGGTAGGCACTCCCAGTCTGGGTAACACGATGCCGCTCAAGATCAGCCATACCGCGATTACCGCTACGATGATCAACCATTCCATCCCGATCAGATCCTTGGTCCGTACCGGACCGTTACCATGGGCGTCACGTGGAGGTGGTGCCGCACCCGTCCGATAGAACGCCATTGCTCATGCCGCCGATACCGATGACGGAGAACATCTTCTTGACTTGCTTCGAGCCGCACTTCGCACACTCCAACTGCTCGCTATCCGCATCCTCGGCACGGCGAAAGAATGCATCGAAGCGATGTCCGCAATCCTCACATCGATACTCGAAAATCGGCATTTCTACCTCCTAAGCAACACTACGATAAGACTATGATAAAGCAAATATATCCCCGAACACCACTACCATCAATGATGTAGCTCAACTGAACCCGACAGAATCACCCCTTCATGTCTTAAGGAAGGGGGCGCAATTCCCGATTAGATAGATGCGGGGAAGAGGACAAAAACGTGGCTTGCACAAGCCCTTCTTTTTCATTGATGAAGCGCGCAACGAGGTGTACGCAAGATGAGGTCTCAAAATAGTCATAAGGGCATGCTCTTCCCCGCACTCTTTTTATCGCTCCTCATCGTCTTCACCCTCGCCGGCCCCGCCCTTTCAGCCGACCAGCCCGACCTCTCCCGGCGTGAAACCCGCATCCTCCTGGGGTTCAAGAACGCGGTCACGCAATCGGACCTCGCCGACCTGCGCACGGCCATCGAGGAACTGCTCTCCAGCCTCCGGGACTGGGAGGGACCGGAGCTCCTACTCCCCAACGTGGCCCTTCTGAAGTTGCCGGAAATCCCGGACCTGCCCCGTTTCAAGGAATTCCTGGGGTCGCTTCCCTTCGCCTCCTTCGTGGAAGACGACCACGTGGTCTCGGCCTCCTACTCACCCGACGACCCCAGGTATCCCGAGCAGTGGCACCTGCCCTCCATCTCCGCGCCACAGGCATGGGACATCACCACCGGTTCGAGCGATGTGACCGTCGCGGTCGTCGATACCGGGGTGGACTACACCCACCAGGACCTCGAGGGCAAATGCACGGCGGGATACAACTACGTGGACCGCAACTCGGATCCCATGGACGACCACGGTCACGGTACCCACGTAGCCGGCATCGCCGCCGCAGCCGGCAACAACTCCACCGGCGTGGCGGGAACGGACTGGAAGGCCCGCATCATGCCCATCAAGGTCCTTGACGCGCAGGGATCGGGCTACGACTCGGACGTGGCGGCGGGGATACGCTACGCCGCGGACCACGGGGCAGAGGTCATCAACATGAGCCTGGGCGGCCCCGACTATTCCTACACCCTGAGCGAGGCGGTAAACTACGCCCACAACAAGGGTGTCGTCATCGTCGCCGCCTCGGGCAACGAGTCCACGAGCGTAAGCTACCCCGCCGCCTGCGACCACGTCATAGCCGTGGGCGCCTTGAAGTCAAACGATATCCTGGCAGATTTCTCCAACCAGGGATCGGCCCTTGACCTCACCGCCCCGGGCGTATCCATCCTCTCCACCGTCCCCGGAGGATACGGCAAGATGACCGGTACGTCCATGGCCTCGCCGGTGGTGTCGGGGTGCGCCTCCCTGGTACTGGCGGAGCACCCCGGCTACAGCGCCGGCCAGGTGGAGCAGGCCCTGAAAAACGGGGCCACCGACCTGGGGAGCCCTGGCTTCGACACCAGCTACGGATACGGCAAGGTCAACGCCTACGCGGCGGTGAGCGGAGCGCAACCCGAGCCCGAGCCGGAGCCCGGTGACGGCGATGGGGATGCCTGGAACCCCCCCGAGCCGGGGGGAGAGACGGTATGGTACCTCGCGGAGGGGTACACCGGAGGTGGTTTCAACACCTACGTGCTGGTGCAGAACCCAAACACCGAGGCGGCCTCCCTGCGCGCGGAATACGTGGACACCAGCGGAAGCTACCTGGAGGAGTACTATCAACTTGGTGGAGGCAGCCGCCTCACCCTCAACCTCAACGCCATCTTTCCCGACAGCGAGGTCTCCACGTGCATCTCCTCCCTGAACGACGTGGGCGTGGTGGTGGAGCGCTCCATGTATTTCAACAGCGCGGGCCGCGGCGGCGGCCACTGCACGCCCGGCAGCCCGGGTCTATCCACCACCTGGTATTTC
>JAFGDU010000115.1 GCA_016931915.1 Actinomycetota bacterium | reverse complement strand
CTTCAAGGTACCGGCCAGCGGGGAGTACGAGGTACCCCTGGCCTGCGGCGAGCCCGTCACGGACCTCGACTTCATCAACGCCCGCTACGGCTCCATTTCCGGCATGAAGCTCGACGGCTCCACCGAGGAGCCCGTTCCCGGAATCGTCATCGAGCTGTGGAAGGACGGCGAGAAGGTCGCCGAGGATATAACCGATACCAACGGCGCGTACTCCTTCGCCGGCCTCCTGCCCGGTACCTACACCGTCAAGGAGGCGCTCACGGGCGAGCAGCTCGCGGAGTGGTACATCGTGTCCCCCGAAGACGGAGTGTACGAGGGAATAGAGCTGGGGTGCGGCGAGGAGATCGTTGATCTCGACTTCGTCAACTGCCAGCGCGGCTCGATCTCGGGCACGAAGTGGGAGGACCTCAACGCCAACGGCAACGACGATGTGGGCGAGCCGGGTGTATCCGGTGTCACCATCGTCCTGCTCGACGAAGAGGGCAACAAGGTAGCCTCCGACGTCACCGACAGTGATGGCAACTACTCCTTCACGGGCCTGAAGCCCGGCACCTATACCGTGCTGGAGGAGCTGACGGCGGAGCTGCTGGCCGAGTGGTACATCGTCTTCCCGGAGGAAGGAGTCTACAAGGGTGTCGATGTGTTCTGCGGAGAGGACACCGGCGATATCGACTTCTTCAATGCCCGTTACCGCAAGATAACCGGCTACAAGTACAACGATGCCAATGGCAACGGCAACTACGAACCCGGCGTAGATACCAGGTGGGATGGGTCAGATATACCTATAACCATCACCCTGTATCAGGGCGATGAGGTGATCGATACATACATCATCGATAGCTCCGACGGGATGTACGAGTTCACCGGCCTGCTACCGGGAGACTACACCATCGTGGAGACATATCCGGACGATAAGGGCATCCAGTCCGCTTATACCTCCATCGATATCACCCTGCTTCCCGATGCCGACCTGGTTGTGGAAAAGGTCTTCCTCAACTTCATCGTACAGACGCAACCGATCATCATCACGCCGGTCCAGCCTCAGGTCCAGGGCGAGCTCCCCGCCACCGGCTTCGATCAGCTTCCGCTGATCTTTGCCGCCGGGCTGCTCATGCTCCTGGGGCTGATGGCCCTCATGCTCGGCATCTTGCGCTTACACAAGAGCTGACGACTTCAGCAATAAGAAGGGGCTCCATCCGGGGCCCCTTCCTCTTATCTCTTATCCGAGCTTCGAGCTACTTCCTACTCCTTATGAGTTCGTACAGCTCGTTGCGGTGGAACTGGTCGAAGTCGTAATAACCGCGTGCAACGTCGAGCCTGGCCAGATGCGCCCCTCCCTCCCAGAGCTGCATGGTCCTGGCATCCCTCCAGTACTTCTCCACATAGTAGTCGGTGACGAAGCCGTAGGAGCCCATGAGCTCCATGGCCCGGTTGGTGGCGTGGATGGCCGCGTTGCAGCAGAATATCTTTACCGCCGAAGCCCTGGAGAGCATATGTGTGGATGAACCCTCACCATATACCTCGGGCCGGTCGTATTCGTAGGCGGCATTCGTATACGCGTCCCTGCCCACCTGGATGCCGATGGCGATATCCGCCAGCATGCTGGCACATACCGTGTGCTGCCGGATCGGTTTGCCGGCAGCTATCCTGTCCGTGGTGAAACCAAGCACTTCATCAAAGGCGCCCTGGGCAGCCCCTATGGCCAGGGCACTTATGATAAGGCGCGCAAAGGCCTGGTTGTCGCGCAGCAGCCGCGCATCTTCACCCGGCCCAGACGCCCTCCACGTTTCGGGCACGCGCACGCCTTTCAGCTCGAAGCCGCCCTGCCGGCAGCCCCTCATACCGGCTTTGTCCTCAAAGCCAAGAAAACGGAATCCCTCCGCGGGCGTCTCCAGGTATATGAGGGCGACGCCCTCGTCCCCCAGTGATGGGTCGGTGCTGCAGGCTATGCAGTATACGCCGGCCAGCCCCGCGTTGACCGCCCATGACTTGCTGCCGTTGACAGACCATTCGCCGCCTGCGAGCCTGGCACTGGAACCTATTATCGTCCCCCTGAGGTCGGGGTTCTCTATATCGCTGCCACTATCGGGTTCGGTCACCGCGAAGCAGCCCAGATATACCTCGTCCTCCTGCAGGAACCTGGGGGCGAAATGTTCCAGTACCGTCCGGTTGCCGGCACCTATCGCCGGCCGCATGGCCAGCAGTCCGTCTGCCAGCGGGCCGAAGAGCGTGGCATCACCCCTCCCCATCTCCTCCGCCAGCAAGGCGGTGGTCAGGGCGGAGGTCAAGCCCATGCCCCCGTATTCCTCAGGCAGGAACCCGCCCTGAAGGCCCAGGGGCAGCAGCTTTTTCTGCGTCTGCTCCACCAGCTTGTAATCCGCACGCGTGCTCTCATCCAGCTCCCTGCGCACGGGCATGACCTGCTCTTCCACGAAATCCCGCGTCGAGTTCAGCAGCAGCTTGTCCGAGGGGCTCAAGAGCTCCTGTACGAACCTGTTTTCCCTGCGTTCTATGGATACCTGTGCCATGATCCCAATCCTTCCTCGATCCGTACTCGTCCCTGCTTCATCCGCTGCGCATAGACCAATCCGCTCATCCGCTTCTCATCTTCTGCATCGCGTCGTACAGATCGTTCTCGTGGAACTGGTCGTAATCGTAATAGCCCCTGGCTACGTCCAACTTTCCCAGTTGCACTCCGCCTTCCCACAACTGGATGATCTTGTTATCGCGCCAGTACTTCTCGACGTTGTACTCGGTGCCATAACCATAATTCCCCATGAGCTCCATGGCCTGGTTGGTGACCCTCACCGCCGCCTCACAGCAGAAGACCTTGGTCAGCGATGACCTCGATAGCATGAACTTCGAGTTGCGCGGTCCATAGGTCTCCGGGTTGTCATACATATAGGCGGCGTTGACGTAGGAATCCCTGCCCACCTGGATGTCGATGGCCATATCCGCCAGGACGTTTGCTGCCAGGCTGTGCTGGCGGATGGGCTTGCCCGCCACCTTCCTCTCGTTGGTGAAGGCCAGGGCATCGTCGAAGGCGCCCTGGCCTATCCCTATCGCCCATGCCGCGCTGAAGAGGCGCGCGAAGATCAGGTTATCATGCAGTAACTTCGCGTCTTCGCCCGGACCCGCCGCACGGTACTCCTTGGGGACGCGCACGTTGTCGAAGTAGAAATCCCCCTCGCGGCTGCTGCGGAAGCCGGCCTTGTCCTCGAACCTGCCGAAGCTGTAGCCCTCGGCGGGAACGGGCACGTAGATGAGGGCGATGCCGTCGTCGCCCAGCGAAGGGTCGGTATTACATACCACGCAATAGACGTCGGCGATGCCGGAATTGGTAGGCCATACCTTGGCGCCGTTGATCACCCACTCATCTCCGTCCAGATAAGCCCTGGTGTGTATACCCTTGCCCTTCATGTCCAGGTTCTCGATGTTGCATCCGCCCGAGGGTTCGGTCATGGCAAAACAGGCGACGTAGGGCTCTTGTCCGAGGAAACGCGGGGCGAAATCCTCGAGTATGGTCTTGTTGCCCGCGAACACCGCCGGCCGGAAAGCCCAGGTACCGCCCCCCATGGGGGCGATGCACGCGGGCTCGCTCCTGCCGAACTCATCCAGGATAACGCAGTAGGTCAAGGCCGAGGTCAGGTTCCAGCCCCCGAATTCCGGCGGGAGGAAGGCGCCCTGAAAGCCCAGCCCGACCAGCTTTCTCTGAACCTCCTCAACCAGCTTCCAATCGCCGCGCGTGCTGGCCTCCATCTCCTTGCGGATGGGCATGACCTCTCGATCGACGAAGTCCCGGATCATATTGATCAGAAATCTGTCCCCGGGACTTACCAGCTCGTGCATGAACCGATTCTCTTTGATCTCTATCGAGACTTCATCCATACTCCCTACCCCCATTCTTTTCCCTGCATAAAGAGGTGCCTGCCCGTGTGTTATCGCATGAGTGCTAAGAGGAATGGCTGTGAACCGCTTGCTGTGCTGTATATATTATGACCGCGGTCATTTTCTGTCAATCCGCCTCAACCCCATCCTCATACCCTCGCCCATCTCTACCGCCCCATCCCTGCCGTTACTCCCGATCTTCCCGCTCCCCATCCCTCTCCCGCTTGTAAGGTACGCCCTTCCCCTTCTTCCCCGGCTTGACCCTGGTGGGAGGAGGCATGCCCTTGCGCACCCGCTTAAAGGCCTCCAGCCAGGAGTCCCCTTTCTTTTTCTCTCCCATAACTCCTCTCCCGGAGTGAAAGTGCATTCACGTGCGCCGGAATCGATCTACCGCATTGCCCTACTGTTCCCAAGCGAATTTCCTCGCTCACTCGGCCGCAAGCAGGTAGGAGACCGAGGAAGGCCCGGTCTCCGACCAGTCGACCCTGGCCCTCTTCCCCTCCATGGCCTCGTAGAAAGCCGCCAGCCTGCCGGCCATGAAGAGATCGCTATACGCGTTGTCCACCCACACGCGGAGCACGCCCCCGCTGGTGTACTCTACGTCGGTCGCCAGTCCCAATCCATAGAGCGGCAGCAGGGAAAGCATCTCCTGCAGCAGGTCTCCCCTGGTCTCATCCGACGATCCGATGAGGCCCAAGTCTTCCAGCATCTTCTTCGTGTAGTCCCTCTCCGCATCCACGATGATGGGGATGACCTCGTCCCCCAATTCGCGCACCAGCTCGCGGGTCACCAGCGACAGGGTGAAACCCTCCCAGTTGAGCATGCGTATCCCCCGGCGCTTGTCGATGATAAGCCCCTCGTCCTCCCGCCATTCCATGTGCCTTATGTCCAGCGGGACCCCACAGCGGGGGCAGCGGTGGTGGCGGTAGTCGCCATCCTTGAGCGGCGGATATTCCACCTCCAGTCGCGCGGACAGCTCGGGCTTCGCCTCGGTCACCTCCACTCTCAGCAGGTATTCGTCACCATCCTTTTTCCAGAACGAGCGCAAGGGTTTGCCCTCCAGGGCCTCGAAAGCGCCTACGACAACCGCGGCCATGAGGTCGAGGTCCCAAGGGTTGCACATGCGCGCCACCCCGAATTTCCCGCCGTGATATTCTACCGTACGCGAATGAGCCGTGCCCGTCATCCAGGCCATGTTGTTGAAGAAACGCACCGCCCCCTGCTTGAGAGGCGGGATACGCAGGGTCGCTTTTATAACATGAGTCTTGAGGAGGGCGGCTATTACAATACGCGTAGCATTACGTTGCGCCTCGTAGAAGATGCGGTTTACGGGGAAACCCAGCCCCTCCGATATGCGACGCCTGAGTTCGGGCAGCAGGTCCGCCTCGAAGAAAACCTGGCGTATGCGCTGGTCTCCCCTGCTGACGATGGTGCCGTTGCTCATCCAGCGGTTCATGCGGCTGACCATCTTGGGGACACCGCATACCTTGCACCGTTTGTATTGCATGCCTACCCCCCACGCCGAAGTGATAATAGCTCTACTATTCTAAACCAGCTGCCGAAAGCAGCTCAACCTTAAGCGCCGCCGTATAACGGTGAATACGGCTTGCCCCAAACGTACATGCACCTGCGAGTAATTATAACGAACAACCTTTTCTAATCAACGCCGTGACGAACTCCAGATTTCCTTAATCCGTCACGGCAGACACGAACGGTGCATATACGAAATTCCGGAGTAAGGCAGACCCTATTTATTCTCTTGCGGCCGGCCTGGCTTGCGCAGCATTGATAGAAGCTTTGGGCCGATGTCCGGTAGTGCCAATATGCAGCGTGCGGCGTCCAGTTCAACCGCCGCCTTTGGCATGCCGTATACGACACTTGTGCTCTCGTCCTGGGCGATGGTCATGGCGCCCGCGTCCCGCATGGATTTAAGCCCTTTTGCCCCATCGCTTCCCATCCCGGTAAGCAGCACCCCTATAGACCGCTTGCCTGCGTTTCTCGCCACCGATCCGAAAAGCACGTCCACGCTCGGTCTCTGGTGATTGACCATAGGTCCACCCTTCACTCTCACCTGGAAATGTGGCCCTTTTTTATGTAGCACCATGTGCCAATCCCCCGGCGCCAGCAACACCCTTCCCGGCTGAACAGTATCGCCGTCGCGGGCTTCCCTCACCTCTATGGCGCAGAGTCCGTCGAGCCTCCGGGCAAAGAAGGAAGTGAACTGCTCCGGCATATGCTGGACCACCAGGGTAGCCGGCCCATTGGCCGGGAAATGGGAAAGCAGCAACCGCAGTGCTTCCGTTCCTCCCGTGGACGCTCCTATGGCCAGGATCATCTGGGGGGTTTCAGCCAGGGGTTTGATCCCGGCTCTCTCTATGCTTTCCGTGCCACGGGTATCGATGACCTTACTGATATCCGCCCGAGCCGCGGCCTTTACTTTCTCCCTTATCAATACGAAGGTGTCCCGCCTGCTTGTTGCGGAATTGTCTTTGGAAACCACCTCCACCGCCCCCAATTCCAGGGCTCTCATTGCAAGTTCACTATTCTCCCTGGTCAGGGAGCTTACAACGACCACCGGCAGGGGATGATATTTCATAAGCTTTTCCAGGAAGGTTATTCCATCCATGCGCGGCATCCCGATATCCAGGGTCAGGACATCGGGCGATAGCCTCATAATCTTGTCCCTCGCCACGTAGGGATCGAGCGCCGTCCCAACTACGCAGATGCCGGGATCCTTCGAGAGCTCCTTCGCCAGAACCTGCCTCGCAACCGCTGAATCGTCGACCACGAGAACCTTGATCAAACCGGCAACCCCCCTATCTCCCCCTCCACCATCAGGAACAGCTCCATAACACTCTCCTCCGTCACTATTCCCACCCTCGCCTTTTCCATCCCGGGGCCGCGGGCCGCAGGCTCCATGTAATCGGAGAAGTCCATCTCCCGCGGAGGAGACACCGCTATCTCCCTGCCCCGGAAGAGGCTCTCCACCACGATCATGCCGACCATGTTCAACAGCTCCTTGACCGCATCAAGAGCATCCACCGCATCAGCGCTCTGATCCTCATCGGTTCCTACCATGTTCGCGGCCAGCACGGAGCCGAGTTCCTCGGGTACGGCCACGGCAACGAATCCCGAGGCGTGACCGTCGAAATCCATACGCGCCGCGATTACGCGGCCCCGACCTTCCAATTCGTATCCCTCTTCCACATCCTCTACCCAGGTGAGGGCGGCCGTCTCCAACACCGTCTCCGCTGCCTGGTACAGTACATCCTCTATCGCCTTGCGGTCCATCTAGCCTCCCAATACTGTCTCGAAGATCCCCCTCATGACCTCGGGGGTAAAGGGCTTGCGGATATAGGCGTCTACACCCATCTCCTCCAGGAGTCCGCTTCTCTCCTTGCTCCTTTCCGCGGAGACTACGACTACCGGCAGGGTCCTCAGGACCTTGTCCGCCCTCATCTTCTCCACCAGGGTCGTCCCGTCCATGACGGGCATGTTGAGATCGAGAAAGACGATGTCGAGCCACTCGTGCTGCATGATCTCCCATGCCTCCGCACCGTTTTCCGCCTGGATTACATTCTGGACCGGCACTTCGGCCATCTGGATGACCCGGGAGATGATCCTCCTCATAGTGCTCGAGTCGTCCACGATCAGGATGTTATACGCCATTGCTCCATCCTCTCACAACTCAAACCACTCCCCATCTTTCTTTATCAATACCCTGCCCGTTCCCACCTCGAGCGACATCGTTCTCGAGACGGTCTCACCCACATCCTCGGCATCTATGAGGATGCCGTTTTTCCAGAACATCCTCCTCATCATCACGTAATTGCGCCTGCCTACCTGGAAGTGGTCGTCCCCCATGAACATCTGACAACCTCCGGCCACCTTCACCACCAGCCTTCTTTTCTCGGCGCCATTCCGGTAGGCCTCCTTGAAGAACATGGGGATACCGGTGGTGGCGTATGCGTACGGATTATCCTCTCTGCGGTCCTCCCGCGAGTTGGGAACAGGCAGTTGAAAATGGAGGAGGCCCCCCACCACGGCCGCCGGGTCGTGGATGGAGATCGCGATGCAGGAACCCAGCGAATAGGTGATGATCTCGTCCTCCGGATCATCTGATATCCTCATCTCGCCAGCCCTAATGATGTACCGCATTTCCGCTCCGATATCAGGTTATCTTGCTGTATATGGTCGGGCACAGGAACTCGAAACGGCTCATCATTCCCGCCAGGCTCTCGCAATGGCCGACTATGAGTATCCCCCCGGGCTTCAGCGCCCGCCAGAAGCTTTTTATCAGTTCTCTCTGGGTTTCACGGTCGAAATAGATCATAACGTTGCGGCAGAGGATCACGTCGAAGGGATGCTTCATCGGCCACTGATCCACGAGGTTGAGGAAACGGGGCCGTACCAGCCTCGCCAGGACGTCCTTTACCTTGAAGAGCATCTCCCCGCTCTCCTCATCCCTGATGAAATCGAAATACTTTATTCTCAGTTCGGGCGGCACCTTGTATACCTCGTTTTTCCCGTAAACCCCCCTCTTCGCCCGCTCCAGTGCCTTGCGGCTGATATCCGTCGCGAGGACGAGGGCGTCTTTGGTGTCGACGTCCTCGATGGTCTCGACCAGCGCCATGGCCAGCGAATAGGGCTCCTCGCCGGAGGAACATCCAGCGCTCCAGATCCTGATGCTGTCCTCCTTTCTCTCGCGCAGGGCGGGAAATATCCTCTTGCTAAGGAAATCGAAGTGCTCCGGCCCCCGGAAGAAGTGAGTGTGGTTGGTGGTCAGGCAGTCTACCATGGCCACCACCTCCTCCTCGTTATCCAGCATATACTGCCAGTAGGCATTGAAGTCCTCGAGCCCCAATGCCCGCAAGCGCTTGTTGAGCCGCGACTGCACTAGCGTCTTCTTCCCCTCGTGCAGGTTCACCCGGCAGCAGCGGTACATTAGCGAGCTTATGCGCCAGAAATCCTCTTCCTCGAGTTCGCAGGCGAACATGGCCCCTTTTGCCCCTTTCTCACAGAGGCCGGTCAGGGCGGCGTTCATGTCTATGACCACCGCCCTTCCATGACCGCCTCAAGCCGCTTAGAACTCCTCGAAATCCTCGTCGAAGTGGATCATCTCCTCGGAGAACTTCTTAGATAGGCGCGACTGTTCGCTGTCCCCGTCTCCGTCACTTCCGTCTTCTTTCTCGACAACCGCTGCCTTTTTCTTCCTCTTGGGCTTAACCTTCCTTTCGCTCGAGGGGGCGGCCGCATGTATCTCGTGCGTGCCCACCTGCAGGTACGCCTCCTCCTTTTCGAAGCCCTTGTAGCGGTCCTCGGCGCCCGCCAGCTTGAAGGTGGAGATGAGGCTGTTCAGCTGGACGGCCTGGGATGCCATCTCCTCGGAGGCACTGGCGCTCTCCTCGGATATGGCGGCGTTGGACTGGGTTACCTTGTCCATTTCCGCCAGAGCCAGATTTATCTGCGCTATGCCCTGCACCTGGTCCTTGGATGATGCGGCAATCTCCTCCACGAGATTGTTGACCTTTTCGAAGTTGACACTTATCTCCAATAGGGAATCTGCTACTTCGCCGGCTATCTCGACCCCGGTATCGGTGCTGTTCACCGAGTTCTCGATCAGCTGCGCCGTATACTTCGCCGCTTCCGCGCTGCGCTGGGCCAGGTTACGCACCTCCTCGGCCACCACCGCGAATCCCTTGCCGGCGTCCCCGGCCCGGGCCGCCTCCACCGCTGCGTTCAGGGCGAGCAGGTTGGTCTGGAAGGCGATCTCGTCAATGGTCTTGATTATCTTGGATGTCTCGTCCGAGGAGCTTTTGATGCTGTTTATCGCCTCCACCATCCTGTTCATTGATTCGTTGGTCCTGCTGGTACTCTCTCCAGCCTCTCTGGCAAGTTGCATGGCCTGTCCGGCGTTTTCCGCGTTCTGACGGGACATGGCCGTTATTTCCTCCACGCTGCTCGAGACCTCCTCGGTGGAGCTGGCCTGCTCCGATGAGCCCTGGGCGAGGCTCTGGCTACTCGAGCTGATCTGCTCGCTGGCTGATCTCACCTGGCCGGTGGCTATGGTCACCTGGAAGAGAGTCTCGTTCAGGTTGACCAGCATCTTCTTGAACGCGTTTCCGAAGACGTCCATATCGCTCAACGGCGTGACCTCCTGTTCGAGGTCCTGCTCGGCTATGGCCGTAGCCACGGCCGCCATCCTCTCGAGGTAATCGATGAGCTGGTTAATCCCTTCCTTGAGAACCTGGTGATCTCCCTTGTAATCGCCACTCACCTTTCTCGAGAGATCGCCCTCGTTTGCCACGCTGACGAGAACCTCCGATCCCTCTTTTATAGGCTCCAGGATGGCGTTGAGGGTATCGTTGATTCCCTGCATGATCTTGTGATAATCACCCCGGAATTTCGATACGTCCGCCCTCACGTCCAGCCTGCCCTCGACCACGTTGTCGAAGAGCATGGTTATTTCGCTGTTAAGGCTGCGGATGTTTTCGATCATCACCTCGAAAGCGTTGCCCAGGGTATCCGCCTCGGATCTCGCCTGCACGTCCACTCCCAGGTCTCCATCCGCGATCGAGGCGGCGGATTTTGCCATATCCCTGGTATAACCCAGCACCCTTTCTATGGAGTCGGCGATCATCCCGGTCTCGTCGCCCGACTTTACCTCGACCACCTGCTCGACGTCTCCATCGGCGAGCCTATCCGCCACCATGACCAGCTTGCGGATGTTCTTGGAGATGGCCCTGCTGAGGAGGTAGACAACGGCGATGCTCAAGAGCGCCACCAGGATGGCGACGAGAATGACCTTGTTCCTCGTAGAGGCTACCGCCGCATTGACATCCTCGATGTAGATGCCCGAACCGATCACCCAACTCCAGGGCTCGAAGGCCTTTACGTAAGAGATCTTGGGGACGATCTTGGTCGCATCATCGTAATACTGCCACATGTAGTTCGAGAAACCCTCACCTTGGGACTTGGCCACGCTGGCGAACTCCACGAAGATCCGCTTGCCGGTGGGGTCCGCATAATCGGAGACGTTCGTTCCCTCCATCTCCGGCTTGAAGGGGTGCACTATCATTTCCGGATTATAGTCGTTGATCCAGAAATAATCGCTGTTGTCCGCGCCGTAGCGAAGGCTTCTCACCGTCTCCTTGGCCTGCTCCTGAGCCTCGGCTTCGCTAAGAACGCCTTCCCTCTGGAGTTGATAGTAGTGGTCCAGAATCGACCAGGCCGTCTGCACCTCCTCCCTGGTCTTCATCTCTCGCTCGTCCAGCATGTTGTTCCGCAGCGTGGGCACCAGCCAGACCATGATGATCAGCGTGAACACCAGGGCGATACCTATGCCTACGGTGCAGAACTTCCATTGGATGCGGTTGAGCTTGCTCAGCCAACTACCTTGCGATCTCATCTTGCCTCTCTCCTCTTCTGCCCCTCTTCTCGCGTCTTTCTTGTCAGCCATCTGTTCCACCACCTCTTTGGTCATCGCCCTTTGCGAACCTTGTTTTTTTCCTGGAAGGCTTTCCCGCCCTGGCCACCTGCACCGTCTCCTTCTCGGTGAGGACCTTGTTTATATCGAGCAACATGATCACCGTCTCCCTGGATTTACCGACACCCAGGATGAACTGGGTATCTATGGCGATGCCGAAATCTGGAGTTACCTCGATATCCTCCTCCGGCAGGTCCAGGACCTCCGATACCCGGTCGACTATCACGCCCATGAGCATATCGCCGAGGAATACGATGATTACGCAGGTCTCCAGCGTATCCTCCGCCTCCTCCATGTTGAACTTACGCCTCAAGTCGATTACCGGAATAACCTTTCCCCGCAGGTTTATCACCCCCCGGATGTAGGAAGGCATGCGGGGGACCCGGGTGATCTCCATGAGACCGATTATCTCCCTGACCTTGAGGATCTCCAGGCCGTACTCCTCGTCCCCCAGGGCGAAGGTGAGGTACTTCCCGATACGGCCGGCATGACCTTCTTCCATCACTTCCGTCTTTTCCGCGTAACGTGACATTACATCACCCCCGTACTCGATAACGCCTCTTGCGACCGGCGTGAAATACTGCTTTCTATTGTCCTGCTCGCTGATCCAGCCATACCCTCATCTCCTCTACTTCGCATGGGCGACCTCCAGTATGCCCTGGGGATCGAGGATCAGGGCGACACGCCCCGAACCAAGGATAGCTCCGCCCGAGATCTCCTCCATCTCCGAGAAATAGTCCCCCAGTGGCTTTATGACCACCTGTTGCTGGCCCATGATGCCGTCGACCAACAGGGCGAAGCGGCTCCTGTTCTCCTCGAGGATGATGGCTATAGCCTCGTTCGGATCCTCTGCAGCCCCGTTTATCTCAAATAGATGGTGCACGCGGTACAAGGGGATCAGTTCGCCCCGCACGCTCACCGCCTCTCCAGTCTCGAATATCGTGGTTAATTGCTCCTTCTTAATCTGTATGGACTCCAGGATGGAGACGGAGGGGATAACATAATGCTCATCCGCCACCCTGACCACCATCCCGTCGATGATCGCCAGAGTAAGCGGCAGGCGGATGGTGAATCTCGTCCCATCTCCTTGCACCGAGGCTACCTCTATGCGGCCGTGCAGTCTGTCGACCGCGCTCTTCACGACGTCCATACCGACGCCGCGCCCGGATACGTCGGTGACCTGCCGGGCGGTGGATATACCATCGTGGAAGATGAGCTGCTGTGTCTCCTCATCGCCCATTCTCGCCGACTTGTCGATCAATCCCAGGGAGATCCCCCGCTCGAGCAGGGCTTCCGTGTCCAGCCCCCTACCGTCGTCCTCGAGGCTTATGACCACATTCCCGCCTTCGTGGTATCCGCTCAACCTGATCCTTCCTTTCTCCGGCTTGCCGAGTGAAGCCCTTACGTCCGGAGGTTCGATGCCGTGATCCACGGCATTGCGGATCATGTGCACCAGGGGCGGAGCGAGTTCGTCAACCATGTTGCGGTCGATCTCCGTATCCTCCCCCGAGTATGAGAAATCGATCAGGGCATCGGACTTCGCGGCGAGGTCCCTTGCCAGCCTCTCCATCTTGCGGAACGTGTTCTTCAGGGTGACCATGCGCATGGTCATGGCCAGCTCCTGTACTTCCCGAGTTATCTTAGTCAGTTGGGCTATGTTCCTGGAGACGCGCGAGTGTCCGTTGTCGGCGCCATCCATCTCCTGCACCACCATCGCTTGCGCGATCACCAGTTCACCTACGGCGTCGATAAGGTTATCCAGTCTCCCGGTGTTCACCTTGATGTGATCCGTGGCGGTTTTCCTCCCGCTCTCTCCAACCGCAGTCTCGGGCTGTTCACCAGACGAATGCTTTTTCACCGGCACCCCCCGTGCGATCGCCTCCCCTATCCCGGCATGGAGTTCGAGTTGCGCAACCATATCCTCGTAGCGGGGAGGCACCGTATAAGGAAGGCCGGGCGCCGATGTCTTGATGCTCTCCAGGAGCCCTCTCATAACGTCCACCGCGCCCAGCAGCATAGAGATCCTGGAACGCGACATGACGGCCATTCCATCCCGCGCCTCTGAGAGCATGCCCTCAGCCGCATGCGCGAGCCTCACCACCACATCGAGCCCCAGGAAGGAGGCGCTGCCCTTGATGTTGTGGAAACTGCGAAATATCTCGCTTAGCACTTCCAGGCTTCCGGGATTGTTCTCCAGGTGCAGCAGGGCGGACTCGGCGCTCTGTATGAACTCGGGGGATTCCAGCAGGAAATCTCCGAGTTCCTCGGCGTCCACGTCGGGCGGAATCATCCTGCTGCCGATCCTTTCCTCCCGTCCCGGGGCGATACCCACACCCACTTCGCCCTCTGCTTCCAGGGTGAAGAGTAACGCGTCCAACACTGCATTCAGGCCATCATCGTCATCAGCGTTCGAACCGTCATCCTCGCACCTAGCAAAATATTCCATGAGTGCGTCTTTGAACGCCAGGAGCTCATCAACGGTCTCGCTACTGATCTCGCTACCCTGTGAGTGCCGCAGCGCCCGCCTCATCTTCTCCAGACCGGCGGCGATGCGCGTCGCCTTCATCGAGGCGAAGCCCTCGAGCAACGAATCGATGTAGCTGGTGACACGGTCGTATACCCCCGTGTCCCCTCTTTCCAAGGCGATGATGTCCTCCTCCATCCTCTCCAGTAATGCTGCCTGCTCCTCGATGTAGGCTTCGTCGTATTGCGATCTCAGCCCCTGCATTGCAGGTTTTTTCCTGGGGAATACGATGGAGCTCTCTTTCAGCGCCCGCAGGGTCTGCTCTATCTGCACCAGGATATCCAGCATCAACCTGTGGCCTTCCTCGAATTCCATCTTCCCGTCACAGAGGTAGTCGAGGATCAGCACGATGCCCGACAGGTGTTCCACGAGCTCCGGGGTCATGAACCTATAATCCTCCAGCCTCTTCGCCGATCTCTTGCAGTAGGCAAAAAGGTGGGGGTCGATTCCCTCCATATCCCTGATGAGTTCGCAGAAGACCCCCACGAGCATCTCGAGGTATTCCATCTCGTCAGTGTCCAGGTGGCTCTCTAACCCAGCGGGTGGTGCTACCCCTCCCGCTTTTTTCTGCGCGGATTCCACGCATTGCACGAGCTTCCCGTATCCCTTTTCATACTCGAGATCACCCGCCTCTATCTGGATCATGATCTTGCGCATACGCGCAAAGTCCTGCAGGCGCGATTTGGGCAGTTCCAGTCCCAGCAGGTGGTCGATCTTCTCGGTGATCTCTTTTTCTATCTCCGGGTCGCCCGGTTCCATCTGGGCGATCAGGCTGGCCAGTTCCTCCAGCAGGGCTGGCACCTCTTCAATACCCTTCTTCTTGCCCTTTCGCTTAGCCAAAACAACTCCCGCTCGTAGATTTCACCTTCATCACCGATCTTCCACCGTCATGTCTTCCTCTTCCATCACACCGGGTTCGATCAACAGCAGTTGCCTGATCGTCTCCTTAACCTTTTCCTCCTGGAAAGGCTTGGTAATGAAGTCCATGGCCCCACCCTTGATGGCATCAACCACCATCCTCTGCTGGCCCATGGCGGTTATCATGATCACCTTGGCCTCCGGGTCAAACGCGATGATCTGAGCGAGCGCCGCTATGCCATCCATATCCGGCATGATGATGTCCATGGTCACGAGGTCCGGGTGATGCTCCTTGTAGGACTCAACAGCCTCTCTGCCGTTGCTTCTCTCGATGATGTCTTCGTACCCGCTTGCCAGCAGGATCTTCTTGATCTTGTTGCGCATGAACATGGCATCGTCGACGATCATTATCTTCGGAGACACGGTTATCATCCCCCTCTTGCCCTCACTCCAACATCGCATACATATATGGGTAATCCTGCTACCCGCTCTATTCCTGGAGTCCTGCCGCACATGGTTTCTTCTTCCATTCCGGGTCAGCGGTTCTCCGCCAGCTCGATGATCCCCGGAACCTTCTCCACCCAAGTGAAAAAAAGCATCCTGCAGCCGTGAAGAGCTGCTCCACTTATCAATCGGGTCTCGATCAGCATCATGTATTGCCTCCCAGCACGATAACCGGTCACAAGTGCGCCCCCCATGAAGGACCCGAGGTCATGGCTGCACTCCGGGGGGGTGATGTCTATCTTCGTGTCCAGCATCTCGTACAGGGCGGTGAAATATGAGCTGAAGAGGATGTTTCCCGTCTCGGACAAAGCCGATATCTCGTACTCGCTCAGCGCCGCATCTCCTTCATTCTCTCCTACCAGAATTTCCAGCATCTTCCTTACTTCCTCCACTCTGGCGAGGAACACGATGTGCCCCTCGAGGCCCCCCATCACCCTGGCATGTATACCAAGAACGGGGCCGACAGTACCGCCCAGATGGCGGGGGATCTCTTCGGCGGGGACGATCACGGCATCGGTCAGGGAGATGGTGACCGGCTCGCCCAGCCAATTCTCCAGGCTGGCTGCTGCGTTGCCCGATCCTATGTTCCCGATTTCGCGTAAAGCGTCGATTACCTCGCACATACCAGCATCTTGATCCCCTTCGTTACACATAAGCCCTTGCCCCTACGACACACCGACAAGGCGCTTGAACTTCCGGAGTGCGATATAGCCGTAAGCGTGTATCACCGATCCCACTTCTGACCGCACCTCACCAACTTGCTCTATGAACAGGGTTCTTCTTTCCATTTCTTTACTCGGGAAAAGTCCCGGCGGGGTTTTGTCGGGGAAAGCGGTCTTTTCGTGTAGGGGAGAGATTACAGGGGTCCTAAATCCCGTGTGCAATCCGGGTACCGGAAACGACGTTAACGCGATAACGGGTGGGGACGCCGCAGACCGTACAACCAGCGTTTCAGTCTATGAGGCGGTTCCTGATGGCGTAGCGAGTGAGCTCCATATTATTCTTCAGGTCGAGCTTGGAGAGGACGCGGGCCCGGTAAGTGCTGACGGTCTTGTCGCTGAGGCACAGCTCCTTTGCTACGTCGCCCACTGTCTTGCCAGACGCGATCATCACCATTACCTGGAACTCGCGGTCGGACAGGGTCACGTGCAGGGGTTTTTCGGAATCCCTCTCTAGGAAGGAGGCCAGCTTCCCAGTCGCCGCGGGCGAGAGGTACTTCCCCCCGCCTAGCACAGTACGGATGGCCCGGATTATCTCGTCCGACGCGCTGTCCTTGGTAATATAACCAGCGGCTCCCGCCCTGAGGGCTCTGATCGCGAACCTGTCCTCGGGATGGATGGACAGCACCAGCACCGGCAGTCCGGGGCGCAGCGAGCGGATGTCCTTCAGGACGTCGATGCCGCTCTTGCCGGGCATAGTAATGTCCAGCACGACGATGTCCCAATCCTCCGCCTCAATCAGCTCGAGCAGCTCGTGGGCACTTCCTGCCTCTCCCAGCTCCTCGATGTCACGCTCCTCGGCGAGGATCTGTATCAGGCCTCTGCGGACCACGGCATGGTCGTCAACCACAAGGACCCTAGCCATCTTCTGTAGCTCCCGTTTTCTCGCTGCTTCCTAGATTATCGGCAGGCTTACCAGAATCTTCGTTCCCTTTCCTTCTCTGCCCGTAATGGAGAAATCCCCGCCCAGGAGATTGACCCTTTCCTTCATCCCCAGGATACCAAGGGATTTGATATCATCGATCTCACTTAACCTTATCCCCCTGCCGTTATCGGTTATCTCCAACAACACGCTTTCCCCTTCCACCTTCAGCCTTATCCTCGCCCGGCTGGCCGAGGCATGGCGGGCTACGTTGGTCAGCGATTCCTGCACTACCCGGTAGAGCGCGATACTGGCCTCGGCGGTGAGATCGATTTCATCCTCCATATCCCTGATGAAAACACATTCTGTCGCCGTTCTCTCCCGCCATTCCCTAACCTGAGATTCTATGGCGGAGACCAGGCCGAAATACTCGAGCTCGGGGGGACGGAGCTCGGTGGACAGGCGGCGCGTTATCTTGATGGTCTCCTCCAGGACCAACAGCATATCGTCGATCTTTTCCGACAATCTATCATGACCCGGCGATTTCCTCTCCGGTAGACGCGTACCCAGCCACTCGAGGTCGAACCTCAATCCGGTTAGGGCCTGTCCAACCACGTCATGCAACTCCCGTGCTATGATCGCCCGCTCCTCCTCCCTAGCCGATTGCAGGCGACCGGTCAGTGCCCGCAGCTGTTCCTGGTAGGCTTCCAGTCTAAGCTCCGCCTGTTTGCGCTCGCTGACGTTCCTCGCTACCCCCACCATGCCTGCGATATCGCCGTCTGCATCCCTGATAGGGGACTCGTCGATCTCCAGCCATACCTTCCCGCCGTCTTGGCGCCTGAACTCCAGGAGATAGGGGTTCTGCTTGCGCCCCGTCTTCAGCGCTTCCTGCGTGGCTCGCTTCCCCTCCTCGTTCAGGGCATTATCCGTAAGCCACTCGGTCCATTCCATCCCCATCTGCTCGCTGGAGCTTCCCAGTATCGTCTGCGCCTGCGGGCTCAAGTAGGTCATACGGTTGTCGAGATCATGCATGAAGAATATATCGTTCGTGTGCTCGATGATGTTCTTGAAACGTTCCTCGCTTCTGAGCAACGCCTCTTCGGCGCTGAGGCGAGAGAGCGTGCTCGCGATCTGAACCGCGAGTATCTCCAGGAAGAGGCGACTCTCAGCAGGCACCTCTTCGAGTACATGCGAGGAGATGTTCATGCAGGCGATGCTCCTGCCCTCGTAGCACACCGGTATTATCGCGGCGGCCGTGATGCCCTCCCGTATGATGCTCTTATTGGTGAGGATGCCCGGGTAGAAGACGGAGTAGTATACGGGTCTTCCCTCACTGACAATGGGCGCATACGCGGGATCCGGCTCCCTGTAATTGAGGATGTTCGTAAACTCCTCGCCATAACCCCGGGATACGGCAACGTACAGCCAGCCAGAATCGCTATCCGCCATGTAGATGGAGCCCGAGTCCATCTCGGTCATGCCGATGGCGGTCTCCAGGCACATGTGGAGGGCTGTTTCGAGATCGCTGCATCCACCCAGGGCGAGGCCCAGGTCGTGCAGGGCGAGGTCCTGGCCCTCTATCCTCTTCAGTTCGGTTACGTCCCTTAGGATCGCGCTATAGCCGATCACCCTGCCGTTGAGCAGCTTTGCCCGGGGTTGAGTGTGACAATCGATCACGCGGCCGTCCTTGTGCAGGGCCCGGAACTCGAGGTGCAATTGCCGCTCCGGATCGGTAAGCGTATGCGTTATGGAATCCGCGATGGTATTGATATCGTCCGGATGTATGAACCACGCGTAGAGCTTACTGATCATGTCTTCTTCCTCGTACCCCAGCATGCGGCAGAGGGTCTCGTTGACGAAGGTGAGCTTGCCCTCGGGATCGGTCATCAGGATGCCGGTGCCTGCCTGCTCGACCAAGGAGCGAAATCTTGCCTCGCTCTCCTGCAGCGCCGTCTCCACCTTCAGCCTGGCGATAACGCTGCCCATCTGGGCGGCGACCACTTCCAGGAACCGGCGGCCGGAGGCCGGCACCTCCTCCATGGTACGCGAGCCCATCCTCATGCACGCCCTCACCAGCCCCTCGTGGAGAACGGGGACGATAGCGAAAGAACGGATTCCCTCGTCTGGATGCGGCCTGCCTATGATCCGCTCCAGGTCCCGAGAGTTTCCATAGAACGGCTTGCCCTCTCTCGCCAGCCACATGTCGGAGGAATCCGCTCCATGATCGAGCATGCGTGCGGCATCCTCCGGGACGCCCCGAGAGCATACGGTACGGCCCGATCCCATCTCGTCGTCCAGAAGGAATATGCACCCCGCATCCATGCCGGAGAGCTTGATGGCCGCGTCCAGGCAGCACGAGAGCGCCTCTTTCATATCCGAGGTTGCCCCGAGCGCGATTCCCAATTCGAGCTGGGTTTCGATGAGCCGTTCCATCTGCTTGCGCTCGCTGATATCCCTAGCGGTACTGATAATGGCCGGCTCGCCCGCGTATTCTATGAGGCGGGCGCTCAACTCGATGGGTATGACGCGCCCGTCATTCGCGATATGGGCGGTCTCTATAAAGAGATGACCTCTCTCCGTTATCTCCTTTATTCTCTGGGGCACGAGCTCGGCAAAATCGGGCTGGTCTATATCCGCGGGGGTGAGTTCCAACAACTCCTCCCGGCTGTATCCCAGGCGCTCGCATGCCACCTCGTTGACGTCCAGGAAGCGGCCGTTCAGATCGTGCACGAAGATGGCGTCCCCTGAATTATCGAAGAGGGCTTTATAGCGTCTCTCCGAATCCCCCAGATCTCCCTCCAACCACTTGAATGCGGTGACATCGTGCCAGTGCACCAGGATGCCGTCGATGGGTGGTTGCCCGATGAGGTTGCTCCCGCGCATCTCCGCGAAGCGCCATGAGCCATCCCTGTCCACGAAACGGGCTTCCAGTCTCTTGACCGCACCTTTCCTGGCAACCAGGGCCTCAAAGGCCCGCCGTGAATCGCGGCGGTCGTCGGGATACACCAGTTCCAGGAAGCTCCTGCCCCGGATCTCATCCCGCCTGTACTTGAAGTTAGTCTCGAAGGAAGGGCTCAGCTCGCGGATGATGCCCTCGGGTGTGACGACGGCGACAACGTCGAAGGAGTCCTTGATGATAGTTGCGAGGAGGTGGCTCTCAGCATCTGGATATGGTGTCTCATCGGCTTCAGCCCGGCTCATCGAGCCCGCCGAATCCATCGCTCTTCCATGCGGTTTCCCAGCTGATCCCGCCATTGGTAGCCGTTACCTGCCTCGATCTCTCTGTCCGGTTGTTTCTCCACGGCCACTTCATGGTCCAGAGACGCCCCATTTGTATTTCGGCATATCGGACACAAAAGCTTACCGGATAATGCAGGAGGTATTTTCAGCACACCTTCATGTCCTCACTCGAAGCGAACCACCAGGCTCGAGCCAATTCCAGGAGCGGTCGCCGGCAAACCCTACCGGACATACCGGAAGCCCTTTTTATTGCTGCATCTGCAGGGTCTATGGCGGAGTTGCATGACCCCCTCGTTCACGCCCGGGATCGACAAACTGGAGGTTGCACATATTGCGGGAACTGGGAATATAAATAGCCAGTTCATGATATGATCAAAGTCAAATCGCACCTCGTGAATTAATGGCCTGGGTCATAGAAAGGGAGGGGTGTCCCATGTCTCGCATTCATTCCGGAACCACCACAACGCGTATTCTCTCAACCCGGCTGCTGATCATGCTATCCATCGTCTTGTTGTCCCTGAGCTTACTCGCCCTGCTGCCCCCGCAACAGGCGGCACAGGCCCAGCCGGACCTGGCGCTTCCTGACGTGCCGGACGCCGACACGTGGGTAGTGGACGGCTACGTCAACGCCATGGCCACGGACGGAAACGTCACCTATATAGGGGGTGGTTTCGGCCGCGTGGGGCCCAATACCGGTTCCGGCGTCATCTTCGACGCCCCGAGCGACGTACCGGTGTCACCTTATCTGAGAATCGATTATGACGTATATGCAAGCGCGGGCGATGGATCCGGCGGGTGGTACATAGGCGGATATTTCCAGGGTGTGGGCGGCATGGAGCGGAACTACATGGCCCATATCCTGCCCGACGGCAGCCTTGACTCCGCCTGGGATCCGGATATCGACGGACCCGTCTATGGCATCGCAGCAGGGGGCGGCAATGTCTATATCTGTGGGTATTTCGATAACGTCGGCGGACAGCCCCGCAACTACCTGGCTGCCCTGAACGCTTCCACCGGCGCGGTCACCGGCTGGGACCCCGATCCCGACTATTTCGATCCCTATTATTCCGACCTCGCCTTCGACGGGGGGGTCGTCTACGTAGGCAGCAATTTCAGTTACATCGGCGGGCAGAACCGCAACAACCTGGCCGCCCTGGACGCAACCACCGGGGCCGCCACCGCCTGGGACCCCGACCCTAATTCGTCGGTATACAGCCTCGCCGTCGATGGAGGTGTGGTCTACGTTGGTGGCAATTTCTGGAACATAGACGGGCAGCCCCGCGATTACCTTGCCGCCCTGGACGCTTCAACCGGTGCCGCCACCGCCTGGAACCCCGACCCAAACTCTACCGTCTACGATCTTGCCTTCGACGGGGGGATCGTTTATGTAAGCGGTTCTTTCAACAACATCGGCTTGCAGAACCGCACCTACCTTGCAGCCGTTGACGCTACCACCGGCCTGGCCAACGGCTTCAACCCCAATCCCGGTTATTTTGACCCTTATTCTTCCTCCCTCGCCGTCGACGGGAGCACGATCTACGTGGGGGGCAATTTTTACGATATGGGCGGGCAGCCCCGCAACAACCTTGCCGCCGTGGACGCCGCCACCGGGGCCGCCACCGCCTGGGACCCCGACCCCGACAGCACGGTGAGGACGCTCTCCACAGCGGGGGGGAAGGTCTTCGTGGGGGGATATTTCAACATCGTCGGCGGTGTGTACAGGGACTGCCTGGCCGCGCTTGACGCCTCCGGCAGGCCCACGGACTGGGACCCGGGCGCCGACAGCGAGGTTGAGGCGCTGGCCGTAGCGGGCGGTCTCGTATATGCGGGAGGGTATTTCGGTTTCGTCGGCGGGCAGCCCCGCGATTTCCTGGCCGCCCTGGACGCTTCCACCGGTGCCGCCACCGCCTGGGACCCCGGTGCGGACAGCGACGTCTACTGCCTCTCCGTTGCGGACGGCCTCGTCTATGCGGGAGGCTCCTTCCGCAACATCGGCGGTCAGCCACGCAACTACCTGGCCGCCGTGGACGCCACCACGGGGGCCGCTACCGCCTGGGACCCCAAGTGCAATGATTACGTCTACGATCTCGAGGCCTCGCACGGCCTGGTCTATGCAGGCGGGGAGTTCACCTCCATCGGAGGGCAGCCCCGCAACCGCATCGCCGCCCTGGACGCCGCCGGGGCCGCCACGGGATGGAACCCCGATGCCGATGACGCGGTCATCTGTCTTACGGTGCATGACGGCCTGGTCTATGCCGGGGGCTTCTTTACCCGCATCGGCGGCCAGCAGAGATACAACATCGCGGCGCTGGACTCAGTCAGCGGTATGGCCACGGGATGGAACCCTGGAGCCGACAGCATCGTGAGCGCCCTGGCGATGCAGGGAAACACGGTATATGCGGGAGGCTTTTTCAGCTATATCGGCAACAACCTGAGAGTGGGGCTTGCCGGCGTCGACGCGGCGGGTAATTCTACCGCCTGGGACCCCAACGGGTACATGGAATACTACTTCATCATCACCGCTGCGGGGGAGAGCGGCTCGCTCCAGCAAAGCGCCAAAGCTGGAGAGGCACCCGAAAAGGACAAGCAGGAGTACCGAGACCTCATGGCCAGTGGCGAACCCACGAGGGAAACCTCCGCTATCGGCCCTGGTCCCGGTCCCGGATACTACTACGGGATCGTCTCCGAGCTTCTCTTCTCGGGCAACACGCTTTACGTCAGTGGGTTCTTTGATGCTATCGGGCCCTACTCCCAGCGGGGTATCGCCACCTTTACCGACACCATGGATACCTGGTATATGGCGGAAGGCTCCACGGCCGGAGGCATGGAGACCTGGATCCTGGTGGAGAACTCCAATGACGGCCCGGTGACGGTGGACCTGACCTTCGACACCGCCGAGGGCCAGGTGGTTCCCCCCGAGCTGCAGGGGGTGTACGTACCGGCCGATACCCGGCTGTCCTTCAACGCCGGCTCCTTCGTCGACAGCTACAACGTCTCCTCCACGGTAACCTCCCACGGGGGCACAGTGGCCTGCGAACGGGCTTTGTACGGAGCCGGCAGGACCTGGGCCAGTTCCTCCCTGGGCACCAGGGCGCCGAGCACGGCCTGGTACCTGGCGGAGGGTGCCACTGCGGGAGGCATGGAGACCTGGGTGCTGGTGCAGAACCCGGGCGACGAAGCGGTTAGCGTGGACGTCTCCTTCCTCACCGGGAGCGGGGAATATTCGCCCAGCGTATTGCAGAACTACGACCTCGCCGCGCACCACCGCATCTCCATCTACGCGGGGACCTACGTGAACGACTTCAACGTCTCTACCCGGGTGGTAACAGACGGCGGCGGAGTGGTGTGCGAGCGGTCGACCTACGGGCCAGCCAATGGGGACGGCCTGGGTACCTGGGCCACCAGCTCCATGGGAGCAAAGGGGCCCTCCCGCGCCTGGTACCTGGCGGAGGGCGCGACGGACGAGGGCCGGGAGACCTGGGTTCTGGTGGAGAACCCGTACGATCTGCCAGTGGATGTGAACCTCTCGTTCACATCCAGCCAGGGCGAGGTACAGGGCCCGGTCGAGACCATCCCCGGCAGGACCCGCCGTTCCTACCGGGCCAACGACTATATCACTGCCGGCGATGTCGCCACCACTATCATGTCCAGTGGTGGAGGGGTCATCTGCGAGCGGGCCTTCTACGGGCCAGCAAGAAACTGGGCCACGACTTCTCTGGGTTCTCCCGTGGCCGCCAACCACTGGGATATGCCCGAGGGAGCGACAGACGGCGGCATGGAGACCTGGGTGCTTGTCTACAACCCCGGGGACGACACCACCTTCGTATGCCTCTCCCTCCTGACCGGCGAAGGGCTGGTCCAGCCTCCCGAACTGCAGAACCTGGACCTGGCAGCCCATGAACGCCTCACGGTGTGCGTGAACAACTTCGTGACCACGTTTCACGTGTCCACGCATGTCGACGCCACCTCGGGCGTGGTCTGCGAGCGCTCCATTTACTGGCCGGCCAGCGCGGGGGCGGCACAATCCTGGGCCACCTGTTCCCAGGGCGCATATTAATAACGCGTTAACGGATATAAGCAAGCCCGGGCCTGTGCCCGGGCTTGCACACGTCTATAATGGACTTAGCGATAAAGCGAACCGTACTTGTCTATGGAAGGAGAGCAAATGAGAAAGGTCTGCGTTTTACTTGTCGCCTCTTTTCTGGCCATCGCTTTGCTGGCGATATCCGGATGCGGAGACGAAGGTTCGAGCGAGAGCCCCAGGGAAGTAGCTGACAAATATCTGAAGGCCTCGGTAGCACTGGATGTTGACGCGGCTTACGACCTTCTATCTCAAGTGGACCAGGACAATTTGAGCAAGGAACAGATGCAGGCTGAGGCCGAACAGATGGAAGGCATAGATTTCTCCTACGAGCTGGGAGAGGAGAAGATCAGCGGCGATGAGGCCACCGTCGAGGTAACCTTGATAGTGGAGGACGTTGAAAGCGGGGAAAGCGAGCGCCTGGACGATACCTTAAACCTCATCAAGGAAAACGGCGAATGGAAGATCTACCTGGGTGATTCCCTGTAGTCGGGATATTCCGAGCGGTACGCACTGGACATATAAGGAGCCAGAGATTGGCCGAAGAAGCCGCGGTGAAAAAGGTCACTGCCTTTATCGGCAGCGCCCGCAAGAAGTACACCTACGACGCCGTGCGCGAGTTTTTCGACGATCTGGAGGCACTCGGCGGCGTAGAGTGCGAGATCGTCGCCTTGTGCGACTACCGCGTCGAAACGTGCCGGGGGTGCAAGCTGTGCTTCGAGAAGGGCGAGGAGTTCTGCCCCCTGAAAGACGACCGGGACGCGCTCATCGAGAAGATCATTGCGTCCGACGGGGTGGTCTTCGCCTCGCCCAACTACTCCTTCCAGGTCTCCGGCATCATGAAGATCTTCCTCGACAGGCTCGGGTTCGTATTCCACCGTCCCCGCTTCCACGGCAAGACCTACACCAGCATCGTCGTGCAGGGGGTCTATGGAGGCCGCAGGATAGTCAAGTACCTCGACTTTGTGGGAGGTGGCCTCGGTTTTGACGTTGTGAAGGGCAGTTGCTCCACCGCTTTCGAGCCCATGACGGAAAAGGAACGGGGCAAGCGGGACAAGGCCCTTGCCAGGCAGAGCAAACGGTTTTATGAGAGACTTTTTGATCCGGACCTGCGCGTGCCAAGCCTTTTCGAGCTAATGGCGTTCAGGATGGCACGGACGAGCATGAGCCTAACCCTGGACGACAGCAACCTTGACTACAGGTATTACTCGCAGCACGGCTTTTTCGAGTCCGACTACTACTATCCTATCCGACTGGGTGTGCTGAAGAAGTCTGCCGGCAAAATCTTCGATGCTGTCTTCACCCTCATCTACAAGTCAAGGGCCTAGACCCGAAACCAAGGGAATGAAAACCCTTTTTGATATGAAGGTGCCCTTGCCAAATATCACTTTCTTTTTTTTGGACACTATTTTTAGTACTAATTAGTACATGTGCTATAATCAGCGACTTCGATGGGGAGGAGTCATGAACAGAGTGGCTCCAAAGACGGCGGTTATTACTATTGAAGACAGCGCATGAGAGAAAGGATGAAACGATGAAGGAATACAAGATCAAGCCCATGCTCACCGGTTGGTTCCACATGAACTGGGGCCTCATCATGAGCCCCCTGGCCGCCGGCTACGTGGCCGACCTGCCCGTCTTCATGTTCCTCATCGAGGGTGAGGACGGCGAGAAGATAGTCGTCGACGGGAGTTTCCAGTACGACCACGTGCCGAAGTGGATATTCGGTCCCAAGCCACGCACCACGGAGCTGGAGGTACCCGCGGTACTCGAGCACTATGGCGTCGACCCGCTGGCCATCGACACAGTGCTCGTGACCCATCTGCACCACGACCACACGGGGTACCTGCATCTCTTCGAGAACGCCAGCTTCTACGTGCAGGAGGCGGAGATGCTGGAGTCCTACTTCCCCATGGGCTATCAGGCGGTAGGCTGTTACCCCGACGAGTGGATAGACCTCGTCCCGCGCTTCAAGCTCATCAACGGCGATTTCAAAGTCAGGGACGGCATCGAGCTCATCCTGGCCGCCGGCCATACTGCCGGGCACCAGGCCGTCGCGGTGAACACATCACGCGGCAAGGCGATCATCTTCGGTGACGCCGCATACATGTACGCGGGCCTGGCCAAGCGCTTCCCCGCCAAGTTCGCCGAGATAGTCGGCCTGGGGGGCGTGGCGGGGCAAAAGGTCGACCTCGAGGACCCGGAGATCCAGGAGACCATCCAGCGCGTCTGGGGTTCCCGCTACGGAGGTTACTTCGGCCCCTCGGTACTGAACCCGGGGGACATCATGCGCTCCCTGGCCAAGCTGGACCTGATGGCCGACATAGTCATCCCGGGACATGACCCGGAGCTGGTCAGGATGAAAGTCATCCCGGACGACTACGACATGGAGTAAAACCACACCCCAGTAACGATTTCAGGTCACGGCAACGGCTCCGTGTTCGGTCTCCTCTACCCTCCATCGGGATAAAGACGCAGATATAGATGGTGGGTGCCCGATAAGTGCTTGCTCTGCAAATCAAGGGATGATAGCTTGGGTAGTGTACCCGTTTCTCCTGTTAGCCAACCGCACACATCTCTCGGCACCGGCTTGTCGCTGACCGCGGCAGGTTCGTTTTTCGATAAAGGCATGCAACGGAAAAAACATGCCGGGAGAATTGAAGCAGCGCAGGACGATCCAGAACCTGGAGGGTAAAATGAGCGACCAAGACAAGATCCAACGCGAGATCCTGCCGGTACCCGACATCCCACACGTCGGGCTGACCACCTACGACGCCAAGGACCCGGATACCAGCTATCCGCCCATCGAGCCGCTGCGCCCGCCGGACGGCGCGCCCAACGTGCTCATCGTGCTCATCGACGACACGGGCTTCGGGGCCTCTTCCGCCTTCGGCGGACCGGTCCACATGCCCACCGCCGAACGGCTGGCGTCAGGCGGCTTGAAGTACAACCGCTTTCACACCACCGCCCTCTGCTCCCCCACCCGCCAGGCGATGCTCACGGGGCGCAACCATCACACGGTGGGCATGGGCAACATCACCGAGCTGGCGACGTCCGCGCCCGGCTACAGCTCCATCCGCCCCAATACCTGCGCCCCGCTGGCCGAGACCTTAAAACTGAACGGCTACGCCACGGCCCAGTTCGGCAAGTGCCACGAGGTGCCGGTGTGGGAGACCAGTTCGAGCGGGCCCTTCGACCACTGGCCCACCGGCAGCGGCTTCGAGCACTTCTACGGCTTCGTCTGCGCGGAGTCCAACCAGTACTACCCGTCGCTCATCGCGGGCACCCGGCCGGTCGAGCCGGACAAGACGCCCGAGGAGGGCTACCACTTCACCGAGGACATCACCGACCGGGCTATAGGCTGGGTGCGCCAGCAGAAGTCGCTCATGCCGGACAAGCCGTTCTTCCTCTACTTCGCTCCCGGCGCCACCCACGCGCCGCACCAGGTGCATCCAGAATGGTCGGACAAGTATAAAGGAAAGTTCGATCAGGGTTGGGACAAGCTGCGCGAGGAGACCTTCGCCCGGCAGAAGGAACTAGGCGTTATCCCGACCGATGCGGAGCTTACCGCACGCCATCCCGAGATCCCCGCCTGGGACGAAACCTCCGAGGAGATGAAACCGATACTGTCACGCCAGATGGAGATCTACGCCGGCTTCCTCGAGCACACCGACCACCACGTCGGCCGCCTCATCGACGCGCTGGAGGACCTGGAGATCCTCGACGACACGCTGATCTTCTACATCATCGGCGACAACGGCGCCTCGGCGGAAGGCACGCTCAAGGGCACCTTCAGCGAGATGATAACCCTGGGCGGCTTCGGAGAACTGGAGACGCCCGAGTTCATGCAGGAAAACCTGGACAAGTTCGGCACGCCGGAAGCCTACAACCACTACGCGGTAGGCTGGGCCCATGCCATGGACACCCCCTACCAGTGGACCAAGCAGGTCGCCTCGCACTGGGGCGGCACCCGCAACGGCACCATCGT
>JAFGDU010000114.1 GCA_016931915.1 Actinomycetota bacterium | reverse complement strand
GAGATGACGGAGGGAACGGCGAGGGAAAGCAAGGAGGTCGAAGTTGTCCATCCTGTTCACGCCCCACATGATCGGAAACGTGGAGATAAAGAACCGCTTCGTCCATGCCGCCACCTATGAGAGCATGGCGAAGGAGAACGGCGAGGTCACGGACGCGCTGCTGCGGCGCTACGCGAAACTGGCACAAGGGGGGCTGGGGTTGATCATCCCCGGCATCATGCCCGTCCATCGCCTCGGGCGCGTCCCCGGACTGGCCATGGGCATCGACAGCGACGACATGATCCCGGGCCTGGGAAAGCTCGCGCAGGCCGTGCACGACGGCGGGGCCAAGGTGTTCTTTCAACTGCTGCACGCGGGTGCCCAGACCAGCAAGGAGGCCATCGGCCGGGCTCCCATGGCGCCCTCGCGTACGCGCATGAATCCCATGTATCTGAACCGGGCGAGAGAGATGAGCGAGGCGGAGATCGAGGATGCCATCCGGGCTTACGCCGAGGCGGCCGCCAGGGCGGGCGAGGCCGGTGCGGACGGCGTGCATATAGCCGCTTCCGGGGGTTACCTGCTCAACGAATTCCTCTCCCCCTTCTTCAACCACAGGCAGGACGAATGGGGCGGCTCGGACGAGAAGCGCTTCAGGTTCATGCGTGAAGTCCTCCTCGCGGTGAGAAAGAGCGTGCCGGAAAGCATGGCGGTAACGGTGAAACTCACTGCCAACGACTATACTCCCAGGCAGGGGTTGACCACCGCGCTGGCCGCGAAGTACGCGGGCTGGATGGCGGACCTGGGGCTCGACGCCCTGGAGATCGCCTCGGGGTGCACCACCTATTCGGGTTGGCACATCTGGCGGGGAGAGGTGCCGGTAAAGGAACTCGTGCAGGGACTCCCTGCCTGGCAGAAGCCCCCGGCCTGGATCGCCTTCAGGAGGATGGTCGGAAAGTTCGACTTCAAGGAAGGTTACAATCTCGCCGACGCCAGGGTGATCAAGTCCGCCATCGGAGACGTCCCCTTCATCCTCGTGGGCGGCCTGCGGCGCCTCTCCCACATGGAGGAGATGGTGGAGAAAGGATACGCGGATTTCATCGCCCTCTGCCGCCCGCTGATCAGGGAACCCACGCTGGTGAGGAAATTCGAGCAAGGCACGGCGGACGAATCGACCTGTGCGTCATGCAACAGGTGTTTCGCGGCGGTCGTGCACGACAAACCCCTCCGCTGTTACTACTGATAGTATCCGCTCCCCGTGCGGCAAGGGCGGGTGGTCAAAAATGTCCGGGGTCGGTTCTGTCATGCCTATAACTTCATCCCGAGCAGCGCGCTGGGGGAATGAACATTCATATAGACAAGGTTGTATAATCTAAGCAAGACAAGGGTGGTGCTGTTTGGGACGCTTTACCGTTGCTCTCTCGGAGATCGACCTCGGCGACCTGGAGCAGGCAGGAGGCAAGGGGGCCAACCTGGGCCATCTGCTGCGGGCCGGATTCAACGTCCCGCCCGGCTTCAGCATCCAGGCGCGCGCCTACGACGTGGTGCTCGAGACACCGGGGCTCAAGGACCGCGTCGAGCAAGTCCTCGCGGATGTCGACTTCTCCGACCCCATGGACGCGGAGATGGCCGCTACCATGATCAGGGAGGCCATCGTATACATCCCCCTGCCCGGCCCCATCGTGAAGGAGATAACCTCCGCCTACCGGGCGCTCCTCGCGGAGGCGGGCGGAGGCCTGGTGGCGGTGCGTTCCTCGGTGGGGACCAGGGATCTTAGCGTCACCTCCTTCCCGGGACAGATGGATACCTATCACAACCTGCGCAGCGAAGAGGAGGTGCTCGCCAAGGTCAAGGAGTGCTGGGCCTCGGCCTTCAGCTACCGCGCCCTGGTGAGCCGCCACGCCCGGGGCATAAACCACATGGACGTCTTCGTGGCCCCCGTCGTACAGGCGATGGTCGACTCGGAATGCGCCGGGGTCATCTTCACCGCCAACCCCCTCAGCGGCAGGCGCGGCCAGATGGTCGTCAACTCGTGCCTGGGCCTGGGCGAGGCCGTGGTATCGGGGCTGGTGCAGAGCGACCACTTCGTGCTCGACGCGGCCTGCGGCGAAGTGCTGGAGGAACGCATCGCCGACAAGGAGTTCAAGATCGTCCTCGACACCGCAAGGGGAGGGGGAAACATCAGGGTGGCCCTGGACGAGGACGAGCGCAAGCGCCCTTCCCTCGCCGGCGACCAGCTGGCGGAGCTGGTCGAAGCCGCCCGGGCCATCGAGGAGTATTACGGCTCGCCCCAGGACATCGAGTGGGCTTTCGCCGGCGGCAAGCTCTTCATACTCCAGGCCAGGCGCATAACCGGGCTCCCGGACGCGCCCGGCGGCGGGGAGCAGGCACCGGCGGAGTGGATATGCGAGTTCGACACCACCGTGGACCCACGCTATGACCGCTATACCCTGTCCAACATCAGCGAGGTGCTGCCGGGCGTGCTCACGCCCCTGAGCATGTACGATATCGATGCCCTGGACTACGGCTTCGTCAAGGCGAACACCGATTTCGGTCTCATGGAGGGCATCGAGCCCGAGAGCGAGATGACCTTCCTGGGCCTCTTCTACGGCAGGGCCCACCTCAATCTCTCCGTGGTCAGGGAGATGGTGGCCAAGGCCCCCGGGGGGACCACCCACGAGTTCGACCGCAGGAGCCCCGAGGAGAGCGGACTCCCGGAGGTGAGATGGCGCCCCACGCCGAAGAACCTCCGCACCCTGCCACGGATAATCGCGGGCCTGCTGCGCGGGGCGATGCGGGCGCCTGCAGAAGTGAAGCGGCTGGGGCGCGAGAACGATTCCCTTCTGGCCAGGGCCAGGGGATTGGACCTTGAGAGCTCCCCCTACGGACCCCTCATGGAGTGGCTGGGCGAGAGCCGTGCTTTTGTAAAAGGGGTCATGGCGGAGCATATCGTCGTCTCCGAGCTGGCCGCCAACTACTACGATTTCCTCTGCAAGCTCACCTCGCAGTGGCTGGAGGACAAAGGAGGTGTCCTGGCCTCGCGCCTGGTCACCGGCCTGCAGACCCTGGAGAGCGCCCGGCCTAATATCCACATCTGGGACCTTTCGCGCCAGGTCGCATCCTCCGAGGAACTACGGGAGCTCTTCTCCAGCACGCCGCCGCGGGAGATACTCTCGCGCCTGGAGTCCGATCCCTCGCCGCAGGCCCGGGAGTTCCTTCTCTCACTGCGCTCCTTCTTAGGCGAGTTCGGCTATCGCGGCGTCTTCGAATCGGAGGCCATGCTCCCCAACTGGGAGGAGGACCCGAGCTACATCTTCAGCATGATCGCGAACTACCTGGACGCCGACCCTTCGTGCGATCCCCACGACCACGCCGCCAGACAGGAGAAAACGAGGGAGGAGGCAACCCTCCAGGCCATGGGCCGCCTCAACCCCCTGCAGCGCCCCCTGCTGCGCTATTTCATCAAGCAGTCCCAGGACTTCATCTACATGCGCGAGTTCATGAAAGCGGTGCTGGTCAAGCTCCTCGCCCAGGGAAAGATGATCTATCACGCCCTCAGCCGCAGGTTCGCTCGCGAGGGGATGATCGCGGAGCCCGACGACCTCTTCTTCCTCACCCGCGACGAGATCAGGGCGCTGGCCCTGGGGCAGGGCGCGGACATAGCGGTGGAGGAACTTGTGGCAAGGCGGCGGCGGGAATACGAGTGGAACCTCGGCGTGGTGCTGCCCGAACATACCAAGGGCCGCCCCACACCCCTCTCCCCTCGGGAACTGGAGATGCACGGTGATGTGGAGGCGCTGAGCGGGATAGCGGTGAGCCCGGGCCGGGTCACCGGCAGGGCGCGCGTGATCACCGACCCGCGCAGCGATGCGGAGATAAGGCCGGGCGAGATACTGGTGGCCCCGGTTACCGACGCCGCCTGGACTCCCCTCTTCGTCACCGCCGGGGCCATAGTCGTGGACGTGGGCGGCCCCCTCTCCCACGGCTCCATCGTGGCGCGGGAATACGGCATACCGGGGGTGCTCAACGTCGGCCAGGGCACCCGCGCCATCCGCACCGGCCAGGTGATAACCGTCGACGGCGACCGGGGTAAGGTGTACATCCATCCCCTCCCGGGAGCCGAGGAGGAGGGGGCCCCCGCCTCGGGCAGCCCCGGTGCCGGGGGGTGGATCTCGGAGTTCGACACCAGTGTGGACCCGGCCTACCCCGAATACACCCTCTCCAACATCAGTGAGGTGCTGCCGGGCGTCCTCACCCCCCTGACCATGTCCGACCTCGACTCCCTGGACTACGGCTTCACCAGGGCCAACACCGACTTCGGTATGATGAAGGGCATCGCGCCCTCGAGCGAGATGAATTTCCTCGGCCTTTTCTACAACCGCTGCCACCTCAACCTCTCGGTGATCAAGGCCGTCGCGGCCAAGGTCCCCGGCGGTTCGGCGAGCGAGTTCGAGCGCAGGGAAGGAGAGGAAGCGGAGACATGGCGTCCCACCCCGCGCAACCTGGCGGCCTTTCCGGCATTGCTGTGGAAGGTCGTAAGCAAGGGCATCTCCACACCCCGGGAAGCGGAGGCCCTGGCAAAGGAGATGGACGCCAGGCTCGCGGAGTCGGACGGGCGCGATTACGAGAGCCTGCCCTACCGCGAGATACTGCAGGGGCTCGAGGAGGGACGCGATCACCTTTTCCGGGCCATGGCCATGCATATCACCGTCTCCCAGTTCGCCCTCATCTACCATCTCTTCCTCTGCCGCCTGACGGGGGAATGGCTCGGTGATGAAGACGGCATGCTGGCCTCCCGCCTCATGACCGGGCTGCAGAGCCTGGAGAGCGCCAGGCCCAGCGCGCTTATCTGGGACCTCTCCCGCATGGTCCTGGAAAGCGCCATACTGGAGAGGATCTTCCGGGAGAACGATGCTGCCGAGATAATGGGGCTGCTGGAGGCGAGCCCGCCCGAGGAGGCCGGCCCGTTCCTCGCTTCCCTCCGCGCTTTCCTGGCCGAATACGGCTACCGCGGCGTCTTCGAGGCGGAGACCATGCTTCCCAGCTGGGGGGAAGATCCCAGCTATGTCTTCTCCATGATCCTCAACTACCTGGAGGCCGACGCCGCCTCCAACCCGCGCGACCTCGCCGCGCGGCAGGACCGTGAACGGGATGAGGCACTGCGGGAGATGGAGGAGAAGCTCAAGGGGCTCAAGCTCTCCATCCTCGAGTACGTCCTCAAACAGGCGCAACAGTTCATCTCCCTGCGCGAGTTCATGAAATCCTATCTCATCAAGGGCATCTCCCACGCCAAGAAGGTCTACCGCATCCTGGGCAGGAGGTACTGCGAGGACGGGGTGATCGCCGCCCCCGAGCACATCTATTTCCTCACCCGGCAGGAGATAACCGAGATCGCCGCGGGTGGTGAACTACCCGTAGAGGAACTGGTCTACCGGCGCAGGAGGGAGTACGAACGCAACCTCGCCGTCACCCTCCCCCCGTACAGCAGGGGCCGTCCCGTCCCGCTAACCCGGGAGGAACTCGAGCCGCGGGAGGACATCGAGACCCTGTCGGGTATCGGGGTGAGCCCGGGCAAGGTCACGGGCATGGCACGGGTGATCACCGACCCGCGCAGCGATGCGGAGATAAGGCCGGGCGAGATACTGGTGGCCCCGGTGACCGACGCCGCCTGGACCCCCCTCTTCGTGACCGCGGCCGCCACGGTGGTGGACGTGGGCGGGCCTCTCTCCCACGGCTCCATCGTAGCGCGGGAATTCGGGATACCCTGCGTGGTCAACGCCGGCAGCGCCACCCGTATCATCCGCAACGGCCAGCTCATCACCGTGGATGGAAGCCGGGGAAAGGTATACCTGCACCCAGCCGAGAAATAATGGCAAAAGGGATAGAGACATGGGGCAGGAAGGGAGCGTTAAGTGGAAGGATCTGCTACAGGCAGGATGGGGGCCGGCAGGACTCTGAAGGTCTGTTGTCTGAGCGGTTCATACGCCGTCCTCAAGAAGCTCAAGAAGATAGGGGCTCCCCTCGAAGCCGATGTGGAGTTCCTCCATACGCCCACTGAAGACTACGACTGGAACGAGAGCTTCTACTTCAACTTCAGCGACCCCAAGCGCGGCATGGGCGGATGGACCAGGATAGGCATCACTCCCAACCAGGAAAGCGACATGGGCGCGATGATGCTCTACGCCGGGGGCAGCCGCATCCTGGCCGGGCTGCAGGCAGGCAGGGCCGAGTGCGAGGGGGACGAGCTGCGTTTCGGCGACCTCTCGTACCACCGCATCGAACCGCTGCGGAAATGGCGCCTGGTCTTCCAGGGAGAGATGATGGACGTCGACAACGCCAGGAAGCTGCCGGAGTTGAAGCCCGAATCCCTCATGACCCAGCGGGTTGAGGTGGACCTGGAGGTGGAAGGCATTGCCCCCTGCTTCAACTTCAAGGACTCCGACCCGCGCGCCCTGGCGGAGATGGTGGTTATGGCGCGCACGCGCCTGGGCGACCTGCGCAAGGTGTCCAAGGTCTCCAGCGAGCATTACGAGCAGGTGATGCGCGCAGTTGGCACCATCAAGATCGGCAACCGGGAGATCTCCTTAGCGGGCAGCGGGCACCGGGACCATTCCTGGGGGTCGCGTGACTGGGCGGCGCCGCGGCTGTGGACCTGGCTTACCTGCCAGTTCGGCGAGGAACTCGCCTTCAACCTCAGCCGTGTGGCCATCGCCAGCGTGGATATCTATAACGGCTTCGTCACCCGGGACGGCATCAACTATCCCATACGCAGGGTGGTGCTTGCGACGCAGTTCGAGGAGGACGGTTTGACCCAGAGCACCCTGGGCTTCCGCCTGGAGGACACGGGTGGCAAGGTCATCGAGGTGACGGGGGAGGCTCTTACCGTCATCCCTCTGCACCTGGAGGCGGGCGATCGCCACACCCTGGTCAACGAAGCCCTGGCCGAATACCGCTGGGGCGACAGGACGGGTTACGGTATCGCCGAGTACCTGCACCAGTTGGATTGATGGTCTTCACTCGAGCAGCTGTGCATGCCGTGGAATCGTGATAAATCCATCTTTCCGGGTCGACACGGAGTTGACCATGACTTGAGGACTCAACACCGAGTCTCGGACCGGGAACGAAGGAGGGGATCAGGATGAATGATGAGAGCGCCTACGAACACATCATCTACCGTGAGGACGGCGATACCGCCCGTATCGCGCTCAACCGCCCCGAGGTGAGAAACGCGCTGAGCATGAGGATGTCGGACGAGCTGTTCGACGCCGTGCGCAGGGTGCTGGACAGCACCAGCCTGAAGTTCCTGGTCATCAGCGGCGCGGGGGAGCATTTCTGCGCCGGGGACGATATCAACGAGATGCACCTCTGGGGGGACGCAAATGGCGTTATGCGGCGTGTCCGCCACTACCAGAACATGGCCAACCACCTGGAGGAGCTGGACAAGATCACCGTATCCGCCGTGGACGGGTACGCGGTGGGCGGCGGCCTGGAGATCACCATGGCCTGCGATTTCGTCATCGCCACGGAGCGCGCCAGGTGGGGCATGCCGGAGGTGGACGTGGGCATCACCCCCGGCTGGGGCGGCACCACGCGCATGGCCCGCCTCATCGGACGGCGCAGGACCAAGGAGATCAACATGCTGGGCGCGCTGCATACCGCCAGGCGTGCCATCGAGTACGGGCTCTGGAACCGCGTGGTCCCAGACGATGGGCTGGATGCGGAGGTGGAAAGGTTGCTGGAGGTGCTGCGGTCCAAGAACCAGCAGGGCCTGCGGCAGTTCAAGTACATGATCAACCGCGGCGTGGAATGCGACCTCTACACCGCCCAGGGTTTCGAGGCCTTCTCGGGAGCCCTGACCGCGGCGGTAAACGGTATGTGGCAGATAAAGGATGCCGACCAGGGAGCCGGGGTGTTGGGCTTCGCGGCCAAGGGCGACCTGTGGCAGCACCGCCGCTCGCTGGCCCGCGACTTCTGGACCAACAAGCCGTAGGCCGAATGGGGTCTTATCTTCGGTTTTCGGTGAAGAGATAAGCCCAAGATGGTTTTCTACCCTATCAGTATCGAAAATCGAAGATACGACCCTTCCAAGCTGGATGATATAATCTGGGCAATGGAGGTGGTAGGGTTGATAGTCTCGCGCGATGAGCTAGAGAGGAGGCGCCGAAAGCTGCGGGGGGAGCTCGCAAGGGCTGTCGAAGAACTCAAGCTGATGGGCGCCGAGCGTATCGTACTCATAGGTTCCATGGCCGATGGCGATATAGGGCCGTGCAGTGATATCGACCTCGTAGTGGTCATGCAGACGGAGGAACGCTTTCTCGACCGTTTGAAGGAAGCCTACGGCAGGATAAGACCGTCGGTGGCCATGGATATCCTCATATATTCGCCGGACGAAATAGACGAGATGTACGAGTCGAGCGCGTTCTTGTGCCATGTCCTCGAAAAAGGGAGGGTGCTGTATGCGGCTTGACGCGGAGAGGGAATACCGGCGGTGGCTGAAACAGGCAGAGCTAGACCTCGACGATGCGCGCTACAGCGCGGAGGGCGGAAGATACAACCTGGCCTGCTTCCTGTCCCAGCAGGCTGCTGAAAAAGCTCTCAAAGCCTACCTTTACCTCCAGGGCAACCAGTTGGTATGGGGACATTCCGTGGCCGAACTGGCGGATGACGCCAGTGGGGCTGATGCCGGCTTAGAGGCCTTGAAGGAAACGGGTTCCTTCCTGGATCGCTTCTATATCCCCACTCGCTATCCCAACGGTCTCCCCGGCGGGATCCCCTCGGAAGCCTTCAACGAGAAGGATGCGGAAGAAGCCATGCAGGCGGCGAAATCCGTCATCGACGCCGTTGCGGGCAAAGGCGGCAACGGCTAACGATCTTGCCATTCGACCGACCTTGCGGGAACGGTTTGCCGCGAAGGTGTTTAGGATATCCTATTTAACGAGAGGTTTAGCAGAGCGAGGATATGGAGGGGGACCATGGCCGAGGCTCTTTATGACCGGGAACTTGTATGCGACGTGCTCGTGGTCGGCAGCGAGGGCGCGGGAGGGCCGGCCGCGATAAACGCCGCCCGGGCGGGCCTGGATGTGCTCATCGCCAGCAAGGGGAAGATGAGCCGCTGCGGCGCTTCCCAGATGGCCGGAGCGGACTTCAACCTGGACGGGCGGAGCGCCAGGGAACTGGGACTTCCCGGCGACGACCGCGATTCCCCGCAGCGCTTCTTCGAGGACCTGGTGCGCGAGGGCTTCCACCTGGGGAACCAGCGCATGATCGAGAAGTACGTGGAGTACGCGGCGAAGAATACTGCGGACCTGCTGGAATGGGGGATGCCCGTGTACCGCTTCGAGCAGGTGCACGCGGAGGAGATGGCCCGGGGCATCATAACCTCGGGGGTGAAGTGGGTACGCATCCTCCGCCGCAAGGTTATGGAGATGGGCATCCGCTTAGTTGAGGACACCATGGTGGTGGACCTGCTCACCCGCGATAGCCGCGTCATCGGGGCGGTGGCCCTGGACCTCAAGAGCGGCGAGATAGTCCTCATCAAGGCCAGGGCGGTGGTCCTGTGCACGGGGGGATGGCAGCGGGCCTACCACTTCAACTCCGCCTCCGCCGACCTCACGGGGGACGGCCAGGCCATGGCCTTCCGCGCCGGGGCGCAGATGATCGGCATGGAGATGGTGCAGTACGTCCCCGCAACCATGATATGGCCCCCCCTGGCCAGGAAGAGCATCCTCCCCTACATCATGATGGAGACGGAGGTGGGCCCGCTCGTCCAGTTGCTGAACGGCGAGGGAGAGCGCTTCATGCAGCGCTACGACCCCACCAACCTGGAGCAGAGCACCAAGGAGATCGTGGCCATCGCCGGCGAGATGGAGGTGGAAGAGGGGCGCGGCAGCCCCCACGGCGGGGTGTACTTCGCCCTCAAGCACCTCACCCCGGAGGGCGTCGATTATGTGTGGAGCAAATTCACCGAGTTCCTCGACGAGAACAACGACAAGCGCTCCGAGTTCCGCAAGCTGCTGCCGCACCTGCTGGAGATGTCCAAGACACAGGACCTGGAAGTGGGAAACGCCGCACATTTCATGGTTGGCGGCATCAAGGTCGACGAGAATACCGAGACGGGCATCCCCGGGCTCTACGCCGCGGGCGAGTGCTCGGGTGGGCTATGGGGATCCGTGAGGGTGGCCTCGGCTACCACCCAGGTGGGGGCACAGGGACGCATAGCCGGCGAGGTCTGCCCCGCATACGTCAAGGGCGTGGAGCACGCGGAGCCCGCGAGTGAACAGCTGGAGGCCGTCCGCGCGAGGATACTTGCGCCGCTGCAGAGAGAAGAGGGTCCCTCCCCCGTATCACTCCTCGAGCGCATGCATGGCTTGAGCGAGGAATACCTGCGGGTGATAAGGGACGGTGAGGGCCTGGAGAACGCCTACGACGAGCTCTCCTGGATGAGGCGGGACGAGGCCCCCCACCTCCGCGTCTCCGCATCGAAGAGCAGGAAGCTCAACTACGAGTGGCAGCTCTGCCTGGAGCTGCAGAACATGCTGCTGTGCTTGGAGATGAGCGTTCTGGGCTCGCTGAGGCGGGAGGAGAGCCGGGGCGGCTTCTACCGCCGCGACTTCCCCTATACCGACAACGACCGCTTCTGCGTGAACACGGTCATCTCCAACCGGGACGGAGAACCGTCCCTGCGCATGGAGGAACCGGTGGTCACCACCATCCCGCTGCCGACCGGCACCATGAGCTTCGAGGAAGCGGTGGCCTCCGGGACCGCCTCCCTAAAGCGCGGGGAGGTGGATTGAGATGAGCAATCCCACTGTATGCGTGCGCTGCTTCCGCTACGACCCGGAGACCGATTCCGAGCCGTGCTTCCAGGATTACGAGGTCCCGCTGGAGGACGGGGAGATATCGGTGCTCGACTGCCTGAGTTATATAAGAGAGCACCTGGACCCGGGACTGGCTTTCTTCGTCAACTGCAGGCTCGGTTTCTGCCAGCGCTGCACCCTGCGCGTGAACGGCAAGGTGGTCCTGGCATGCGAGACCCCGGTGGAGGGAGACATAGTCCTGGAGCCAGTAAACCGGGAGGAGGTCATCCGCGACCTCTGGTGTAAAAACACCTAGGGGGCCAGGCTTTGAATCCTTACATTCGTATCTCTGACTATTCGGCGAGATACGACGGCAAGAGATGGAGGGGATGAGGTGATGGTTAAAGATAAGACGGTGCTGAAGGTCGCCGCGGTTCAGATGGTATCGAAGAACGCGGATGTCGGGGGTAACCTCGAGCATGCCACGAGCTTCGTGGAGGATGCAGCTTCCAGGGGCGCGAAGCTGGTGGTGCTTCCCGAGTTCATGCCCAATGGATATATCTATGACAAGAACGCCATGTGGGACACCGCGGAGGGACCCGACGGTCCGACCCTACGCTGGTTGAAAGAGAACTCGGGCAGGTTGGGGATCTGGCTGGGGGCAGGGTTCCTGGAGGCCGAGGGCGAGGACTTCTATCTGTCTTTCGTCATCACCACCCCCGAGGGCAGCGAGGCCGGCTGCGTGCGCAAGCAGACGCCGGCCTTCGCGGAGGCCTTCTTCATGAAGGGTGAACCCGGCCCCCACGTCATCGCAACGGACCTGGGAAAGATCGGGGTGGGAATCTGTTACGAAAATCATCTTGCTTACCTGCCGCAGCTCATGTACTCCCAGGGCGTGGACCTCATGCTGATGGTCCACTCCTCCCCGACCCCGATGCCCAACCCGCTTTACCCCGCCAAGGCGGTGGAGAGATACGAGCGCGACCTCAAGGAACTTGCGGGTTTTTACGCGCGCATGCTGGGCGTTCCCGTGGTCTCGAGCAACAAGTGCGGAGAGTGGAGTTCCCCTCTTCCCCTGTTGCCTTTCCTCGCCCAGGAATCGAGATTCACCGGATTCACCACCATCGCCGACTCGGACGGCAGTATAAAGGCTCAACTGGAGAAGGAAGAAGGGGTCATAGTAGCCGAGGTCGCCTTGGACCCTGCCCGCAGACCCGGTACGCCTCCGGCCCGCAGCGGTCACTGGTCGCACGAGGTACCATGGCAGATGAACCAGTTCCGCCTCTTCGAATTCCTCGGCGGCCTTTCTTACCGTATCAGCGGCGAGCGCAAGCGCCGAGCGAAAGAGATTTCATCCCGACAGCAATAGTTGGAACCCTCAAGGACAAGATCTGACCCCCAGGAGAAGGAGAGGTGAGGGATATGGCCGAGGAGAGGAAGGATTTCGACCTGGAGACGCTGGGTCCCGCTCTGGCGGAGAGGGCCGAGAAGAAGGACGACTATATAGACGCCCCCCTGTCCATGCAGGCGAAGGCCTTCGCCACCCTGGCCAGACAGGTCATAGAACGCTTTGGGGACGAGGGTCGCGATGCCGTGATCGCGGCGGTGAGGGAGTTCGGTGAGGGGCGGGGAAAAAAGATGGCTGAGCGCGCGGCGGCGGAAAAGCGGGAGGCGGACTTCGCCAGCTTCCTGGTTCTCTCGGACCTGGACACTTCTTACCACCAGATGGTGCCGGAGATCGGCGAGGGAGAGGTGCGGGTCACCATATCCTACTGCCCCTTCGCGGCCGCCTGCCGGGAATGGCGCCTGGAGGAGTACGGCAAGTACTTCTGCCGCGAGATAGACGCCGCCATCATGCGCGGTTACAACCCCGATAGGTACGAGACGGTCTGCGAACAGAACCTCACCGAGGGCGCCGATACCTGCGTGATCGTATACCGCTTCAAGGATCCAGGCTAGAAAGCTGATAACTTTTACAGTTTATCAGTGTAGGGAAGGGGTTGGAGGACCTCTACCCCTTCGATCCCCGAGAGTTTGCTGAAGCACCTTTTCCCTAGTGCTGCGAGTAGCGGCGAGAGGACCACCCTTTCCAGGCGTTGATCAAATAATTGCGGGCGTACCTGGCTAGGTAGGCGGGCCAGCCGCAAGGTGCTGGCCTGGCGGCTCTCCAACACCCTGGACGCCTCCTTCTGCTCAGAGGCGCTCTAAGAAGCCATCGCCAGGTACGGATGCCCCGACATCTTCAACACCGACCAGGGCAAAAAGTTCACCTCCGATGAGTTCACCGATGTTCTGAAGGATCACAAGATCAGGATCAGCATGGATGGGCGGGGCCGCTGGTTCGACAACGTGTTCGTGGAGAGACTGTGGAGAAGCGTCAAGTACGAGGAGGTCTATCTGAAGGCGTACGAATCATTGAGCGAGGCTAGGAAGAGCCTGGGAGGCTACTTCGAGTTCTACAACTCAAGGAGGCGGCACCAGGGCCTTGACTACCGGACACCCGATGAGGTCTACTGGGACACGCTTCCAAAGGGAGAGGCGGCAGCATAGTGATGAGCAGGATGCCACTTAAGGATCACGAAAACATGTCCAATGAACCCCGGCCACCTCTAAGAGCCACTTTTTTTTATGGCCATCATTGCTGCTTCGGGGGCAAGTTTCAGTAAAGTCAACACCATGTGTCTGGGGGGTTTCTTATATTTTTCGTTTCGTACTAGTTGAAGCGCATTTTTTTGACAAGCATCAATACAGACGCCGCATCCAATGCATTCATCTTTGTTATACACATGTTTCTTGTCAACCATGGCATGGGCATCCGTAAAGCAGATCTTTGCGCAAGCACCACAATCAGAACACAGACCGGAATCAACAGCTATCTTATATTCAGTCTCGGCAACCAGCTTTTGCCCATCAAAGTTGTTTATCACATGAATGAATTTGCAACAGCACTGACAACAAAGACATATCATTAACAAGTCGCTTTTATAAGAAGCGTTGAAGGTAAAAAAGGCGGCATTATTTTCCTTGCCGTGCGCTACATGCTGGAATGCCTCTTCTTTACTTACTTTTCTTGCAATGTCTTGGGAAACAAAATATTTTGCAACAGACCCGAACCACAAACAACCGTCTTCTTCCGTTAGACCACCATGATTGCATTCTTTGCCGGTTAGTTTTGTCAAACGCCGACACTGACAGTAGTTTACAATGGCAATATTGTCATGATATTCAATGGCCTTTGTAACGAAATCATCACTCACTTGACGGTTTTCGGCTTCAATTTCTTGGTTTACCAACACTTTACGGTTTTTGACTTCAAAGTCATGGTTCACCGGCGTGTAGGTGATTGAAGGGAGCCCCCTAGTGTTTTTCATATATCTCTTTAAATACCCATCATTGAAGATTTTAAGATAAAGCCGGGCATAGGTGGCTAACCATTCATCATCTTT
>JAFGDU010000012.1 GCA_016931915.1 Actinomycetota bacterium | reverse complement strand
AGGACGGCTACTTCTTCATGGTCGACCGCAAGAAGGAGATGGTCAACGTGGGGGGCGAGAAAGTCTTCCCCCGCGAGGTGGAGGAGATGATGTATACCCACCCGGCCATAGCCGAGGCGGCCCTCGTCCCTCAGCCCGACGCCAAACTGGGTGAGATCCCGGTGGCGGTGGTGGCGCTGAAGCCCGGCGCCACGCTCTCCGAGGGAGAGCTGGTGGAGTTCCTCACCGGCAAGCTGGCCAGGTTCAAGGTGCCCCGCCGGGTGGTGATCATGGAGAGCCTGCCGCGCAACCCCATCGGCAAGATAGTGAAGAAGGAGCTGATGCGCATGCTGTCCGAGGAAACGTCGTACTAGGCAGGGGCCAGATGTCGCGCATTATCATATGTCAACATTCGTCGAGACCTGACCCCAATAATGTTGATGTGGGGGTATGATGCTCAAGAGAATCAAACTCAAGGTACTGCTGTCGGGGATGGAGTTCGTGGAGCGGCACCCGCTTCTGGTGCGCTTCCTGCTGAGGCCCCTGTCGAGGATGCCCTTCGTATCCGGGAGGCTCATGGTCCTCTTCAAGGCGTTCGCGGGCCACACCGCTTTCGAGATGCATTACGTGGACCTGGAGCGCGGGCGCATCGGCATAGGCGGGGTGGAGGAGATACTCTTCGGCTCGAAGGTCATCGAGCAGATGCACAAGGTGCTGGAGAAGAGGCTTTCGGAGGAGGAGAAGTACGAGGCCCTCTACGAGCTGGGCCACAACCTCTGCCGCTGGGAGGTATCCACCGCCCTGGAAAGCGGCAAGTGGGCGCCCGGGGTACTGGTGCCCCTCATAAGGAACAGCACCATCGTGGATGACATGCGCTCGGACCCGCTGCTGGCCCGTTTCTTCGTCAGGGTCATGGGCATGGTGTCTCGCCTCATCACCGACGAGGGGGGATGGGGCCACCTCGAGTTCGAGGTGCAGTCGCGGCCGCTGCGCGTCACGCTGTCCAATTCCCAGGAGGCCGCCTGGCTGGGCCCCTCGCACAAGCCGGTCTGCCACCTCTACGCGGGCATCGTGGCCGGATATGCCAGCGCCATCAGCGGCGAGGAACTGCGTGCCCGCGAGGTGGAGTGCCGGGCCATGGGCGCCCCCGCGTGCGTGTTCGAGATCGACAGGTAGTGGCGGCCGACCATACGCCTGGGGTATATGGGCTGCCCTGATAGTACGGGAAAGGTGTTGATTATGTTCAAGGTGAGGCTGTTCGTGATCCTGCTTGATTTACTATCCCGGCATCCCCTGCTGGTGAGGATATTTCTCAAGCCCGTCGCCAACGCTCCCTTTATTTCCCGCAAGCTCAACGTGATGTTCCGGGCCTTCATGGGCAGCACGGCGTTCGAGATCCACGAAGTGGACGTTGCGAACGGGCGCATAAGCATCGGCGGCGTGGACGAGATGCTCTTCGGCTCCGAGTTCATCCAGATACTCCACGAGGCCTTCGCTGAGATCCTGGACGAGAAAGAGAAGGAGCGGGTCCTGTACGATATCGGGTTCAAGGCCTGTTACTACGAGGGGCAGGAAGCGCTGAACAAGGGGCGATGGGCTCCGAAAACCCTCGTCCCCCTCATCTACAACAGCGAGATCGTGGACAAGGTCCGCAGCGACCCCCTCATGGCGCGGTTTTTCCAACACGTGGAGGGGATGGTCACCCGCCTTATCCTCAACGAGGGGGGCTGGGGACACCTGGATTTCGATTTCGAGACCCGCCCCATGAAGGTGAGGCTGTACAATTCCCAGGAGGCGAGATACCTGGGACCCGCGGAAAAACCCGTATGCCAGTTCTTCACGGGATTCATCGCGGGGCACGCCACCTCGCTCCTGGGGGAGAGGGTCGAAGCCAGGGAGGTCGGCTGCGCGGCGATGGGCGAGCCCTTCTGCACCTTCGAGATAGACCGCTGACCTGGTGTCCGTCCTTCTTAGGTGGGAGGTATCATGAAGCATAGGGAAGCCGCGGACGCGATGATGGAGATCGTGCGCGATCCGCATACGCGCCTGAGGGCGAAGAGAGGGGAGGGCGGCGAGTCGGTCGGATACTTCTGCAGCTACGTGCCGGTGGAACTCATCCACGCGGCCGGCTTCACGCCCGTGCGCATGCTGCTGGGGCCTCCGCCGGGAGATACCGCCGGGTCCTTCATGCAGCCCTTCTGCTGTTCCTTCGCCCGCAGCCTCCTGGAGGGGCTGGCCGACGGCACCTACGATTATCTCTCGGCGGTGGTCATGCCCCACACCTGCGACACCATCCGCAACCTCTCCGACCTGGTGGAGACGGCAGCGCCCGCAATGCGTGTCATGCGCCTCATGGTCCCCACCGTCACCCACACCCCGGAGGCGGTGGATTTCATGGTGGAGGAGCTCGCCGCCCTCAAGCTGGGGCTGGAGGAGGTGGCGGGCAGCGAGCTAAGCGACTGGGACCTGCGCAAGAGCATCGGCCTCTACAACCGCTGCCGCTCCGCCCTGGCCGGCCTGCGCGAGATGAACCTGGGAAACCACCTCCTCTATGCCGCCTACCTGGCCTTGCAGCTCACCGCACCCGAGGAGTGGCTGGGCCTGGTATCAGCGCTTGAGGCGGGCGAGGAGAAGGCCGGCACGAAGCGCGTCGCCGTGGTGGGCGGACCCGTGCCACAACTGGAAATCTTCGACCTCCTGGAGGAATACGGCATGTCCGTGGCCTGGGACGACCTGTGCACCGCCTCTCGTTTCGCCCCGGGCATGGTGGCCGAGAACGGGAAGCCCCTGCACGCCCTGGCCGAGCGCTACCTGGGCCGGCGCCCCTGCCCCACCAAGCTCGACCCCGCGAACCAGCGGGAGGATAGCATGATCAAAGGCGTAGGTGCCAGCGGGGCCGAGGGGGTGGTCTTCGCGCAGCAGGCATTCTGCGAGTTTCACTCCTTCGACTACCCGGGGCTGAAGAAGCGCCTGGATGCGGAGGGCATCCCCTCGGTCCGGCTGGACCTCGAGCACCCCTTCCAGCCCACGGGGCAGATGCGCACCCGCCTGCAGGCCTTGTCCGAGATGCTGTCGGAAGGGATGTGACGCGCCATGGCCAGGAGATCGAAACTGCCGTGCGAGGAGACCATGAAAGAGGTGATGACCGCCTACTACACCGAGGCCTTCACCTCCGACAAGCCCAAGGCCTGGGTGACCTCGGGAGCGCCGGTGGAGCTGCTGCTGGCTGCCGGCGTCATCCCCATCTTCCCCGAGAACTACGGCGCCATGATCGGGGCGCGCCACATGGGAGGTGACCTCTGCTCCGCCGCCGGTGATATGGGATTCGACGATTGCGTCTGCTCCTATGCCCGCAGCACCATCGCCTCCACCGAGCGGGGCGAGGGACCGCTGGGGGCGCTGCCCGCGCCCGACCTCCTGCTGGCGTGCAACAACGGCTGCGGCACCATGTTCAAGTGGTTCGAGGTGCTGAGCAGGCGCTTCGACGTCCCCCTGCTCTTCTTCGACACCCCCTACTGCGCCGGAGTGCCCACCCCGCAGGACCGCGCCTACCTCGTGCGCCAGTTGGAGCGCATCCTCTGCGACCTGGGGGACATCCTGGGCGAGGAGGTGGACCGCGACAGGCTGTGGGAAACCCTGCAGGTATCCAGCGACACCGCCAAGCTGTGGGTGAAGATACAGGAACTGCGACGCGCCCATCCCTCACCCCTGAACTCGCCGGACATGTTCCTGCACATGGCCCTCATCGTGACCCTGCGGGGCACGGATACCGCTTACGATTATTACCAGGACATGCTCGCGCAGGTAGGCGAAAGGGTGGAACGCGGCGAGGGCGCGGTGGAGAATGAGCGCTACCGCCTGCTCTGGGACCACATCCCGCCCTGGTACGCGCTGCGCGATTTCTTCGACTTCTGCGCCGAGCAGGGCGCCTGTTTCGCCGTGGACACCTATACCAACGTGTGGCAGGGGGAGTTCGACCTCGCCCGCCCGCTGGAGAGCCTGGCGGAGTGCTACCAAACGGTCATGCCCAACCTGCGCCTGCCCCTGCGGGCTTCCATGTACGTGGACTATATCCGCGATTACGACATCGACGGCTACGTCATCCACTCCAACCACTCCTGCAAGTCCTACTGCCTGGGGGAGTACGAGATCGCCCGCCGCATCACGGCGGAGACGGGCGTGCGGGGGATAATCCTGGAGGCGGACATGGTCGATCCCAAGTTCTATTCCGAGGCACAGATCAAGCAGATGATCACTGCGTTCTTAGAATCGCTCGATTAAAGGGAGGGCATATGGACTACGAAACGCTTGTATACGAGATCGATGGTGCGATTGGGACCTTGACCATGAACCGGCCCAAGTCCGTCAACGCGGTGAACCGGCAGATGATGGAGGAGCTCATCGATTTCTGGGAGCAGCGGCAGCTGGATTTCGACACCAGCGTGATCATCCTCACCGGAGCCGGGGAGAAGGGCTTCTGCGCCGGCTTCGACATGAAGGACGCCACGCAGGGCTACTCCAGGGAGGGGATGAACCCCGAGACCATCTACCGCCAGCAGAGCAGGTTTTCGGTCATCCTCAAGCTCATGCGCTCCTGCCCCCAGCCCATCATCGCCGCCGTGCACGGCTATGCCATGGGCGCCGGCATGTCATTCGCCATGGCCTCGGACATCCGGCTGGCCAGCCGCGACGCGGTGTTCTGCGCCGCCTATATCAACATCGGGGTCGGCGGGGCGGACCTGGCGTCGAGCTACCTGCTCTGGCGCCTGGTGGGGTTCGGGAAGGCGGCCGAGATGTGCTACACCGGAGACCGCATCCCGGCGGAGGAGGCATACCGCATCGGGCTGGTAAACGAACTCTGCGAGAGGGACGAACTAACGGCCCGGGCCGGAGCCGTCGCCCAGAACCTGGCATACAAGAGCCCCTTCGCGCTGCATCTCACCAAGGAGGTGCTGAACGCGGGCCTCAACGCCTCCTGCATGGACGAGGCCCTGATGATGGAGAACCGCAACCAGTCGTATATGCTCACCATGCAGCTCATGAAGTACCTGGAGCAGCAGGCGCAGGACCAGGAAGGGTCCTGATCATCCCTCCTCTGCTTCGGCCGGCTGGAAGAAGCGTTCCGCCGGGCAGCCCAGCTCTCTCTGCCTGCAGTGCCGGCAGGCCAGGGTGGAGCGGACGAAACCGTTGCCGGCGGTAGACAGGAACAGCAACACTACTATCGCTACCAGGACCGGCCAGGCGAAATCACGTACGAGGAACGCTATCCCCGCAGCCGCCGGTACGAGGGAGACCATGATATCGGGGATGAGCTCCCGCCAGGTGACCTCTCTGCTGCTGAAGGTCTCGGGGTCGCCGCGCTCGAAGAGCAGGCCGCTCAACCTGCCCCTGCCGAAGGCGCATGTCCTGCCGTGGTAATAACAGTGTACGCAGCTGCCCTTGAGCAGCCTTATCTCCAGCACCAGGACGATGAGCAGGTAGGCAGTCATCCATATCCAACCCCACTGATAGACGATGTAACCCCCCAGGCCGTAGACGGCCAGGGCGAGCAGTGTGGACGGTATCACCACCCGCCAGGGGTAGTCCTCATAACATGCCGGTTCTTCGCTCATCTCCACCTCTTATACTGGAAAGAAGCCTCTTCCCCTGCCACCCTTTCAGCGCCATACAAGCAAGAAACATCATAACATCAGTATTCTGTTCAAGGCGCTCTTGTCGCTACAGGGATGAGAAATACACGCGGTGTTCATGCTGGTCCCCTTGGTACACGTGCAAGTATGCGCCGGCTCTCGGCTGGGGACGTGGAAGGTATTTGCACCGGCTCGCATGAATAAAGAATGTGAGGACAGCAACCATGGAGAACGCGAGAATCCATGAAGGAGGATCAGAAATGGAAGCTAGCGAGCAAGTCGCCGAGCGGGAGAGGGTATCCATAACCGCAATCTGGAAAGAGATGCCCCGCTCCCATCAGCTCATGGTGGCCCTGGTACCGCTGTTCATCCTCTCGGTTTGTGTCGTCCACATCATAGCCTGGGCGAGGCACGAGGCACCACTGCAGGTATATTGGGTCGCCATCGCCATGCTTTCCATGCTGGCCATCTGCATCTGGCACGCGGTGGTGGTCAAGGGGGCCGGGCAGGCGGTGGCCTTCTTCGTCATCTGTATCCTCATCGGCTGGTTCTGCGAGTTCATCGGACACAACTACGGCTGGTTCTTCGGCCGCTATAACTACACCGACACCCTGGGTCCGGCCATAGGCGGGGTGCCTATCCTCATCAGCATCACCTGGGCCTTCATCGTCTATTCCTCCTTCATGCTCATCGACTGGCTGGTGGGGATAAAGGGGGAGGTACGCGTACGTTCCTGGTGGGGCAAGACCCTGTGGTCGGCACTGGTGGCGGCGGCCACCGCCACCCTGGTCTGTGCATGGGACCTCATGGTGGACCCCATGGCAGCCTCGGGAATATGGAAGACCGCGGGAGGCCAGAACCCCTGGTGGTACTGGTTTCACGGCGGCCCTTACCTCAAGGAACTGCACGGAGAGGGCGCCATGGGGATGCCCGGGATACCCATCGGCAACTTCGTGGGCTGGTGGGTAGCCCCATTCTTCATGGTCCTCATCTTCATGCTCTTCTTCCAGAGAAGAAACCGCGTATCCGGTACGCTCTTGGATATCGTGCCTCTCATGGTATATTTTTACATATTTTTCATCGTGGTGGTGATCGTACTCGAGATGAACTGGTACTACGACGGCATGACCCAGATAGCGCTCATCGGGTTCTTCACCATGATGCCGGTGATCCTGGTATCGGCGGTAAAACTCGCCCGGGATTACACCTGACGGGAAAGGAGCCTTCGAACTTCGTATTAGAGGGGGGATTTCAGGATGGACCTGGTGGAGAAACTGGATCACGTTGCCTTCGCGGTGAGGGACAAGGAAAGGGCCGCCATCTACCTCACCAATATCCTGGGTGCGAAGGAGGTCTTCGACATGGAGTGGGGGGGCTTCCGGTTCACCACTTTCCTCATGGGCTCAGGCAGCATGCTGGAGCTGGTGTACGCCGACGATCCCGACAGCTTCGTCAACCGCTTCATCGCCAAGCGGGGCGAGGGCGTCCATCACCTCACCTTCAAGGTGCGCGACATCGAGGAGATGATAGAGCACCTGCGTGCGAGGGGGCTCAACCCCTTCGACATCAATACCTCCAACGAACTGTGGAAGGACTGCTATATCCATCCCCGGGAGGCCATGGGCACGCTCATCCAGTTCGCGGAGTTCCCCGAGGAGGAATGGACGAGGATCTGGGAGCAAGCAAAGAAATAGCCCGGTCCATCGGCCGACTTATCGCCATGCCTTCCCCGCGGAAGACTTGATCCCCTGGCACAGCTCGCGCAGGTGCTGCAGACAGGCATCCAGTCCACGCAGGGACTCCAGGTCGATGGGGCGCATGCCGTACAGGGTGTCCTCGAGGGCAGCGGAGATAGGGGACGCGAACTTCACCGCCGACGGGTAGGTCGATCTTACGCGCGCGAGGAACTCATCGGGGGTCTCGCTCTTCTCCCGGGATAGCCCGACCCCGGCCAGTTCCTCGCACATTTTCTTATACGTGAGGTAGATGAAGCGGCCCTGCTCCCGTGCGCGAGACGTCTCGCGCACGACTTCCTCCTTCGCGCTACGTTCCCTTTTACGCCTCTTCTTCCACCACGACCACAGGGCCATTCCACCCAAAAACAGCAGCAGCAGGGCCAGAATGGCAAGGAGGGAGACGATTATAATCCTGTTCGAGCGGCTGCTTTCCTCCTCGGAGGAGCGCTTGGGCTCCTCTCCCGGGGAACGCTCGCCTGACTCGAATCCCTCCGTGGATCCGTCGACCTGGTTCTCCCCCGTCCCCGTGCCCTCGCCGCCAGGGAACTCGCCACCGCTACCCGTCCCCGTGCCCTCGCCGCCAGTTCCGGTCCCCGTACCTTCACCGGCTCCGCCGCT
>JAFGDU010000113.1 GCA_016931915.1 Actinomycetota bacterium | reverse complement strand
ATGACTGCGGGGGGAGAAGTCGTGGGACCTACCGCCACCCTGCCCCCTCGTTCCCGCCGCACTTTCAACGCCGGCGAGTATGTCAGCGATTACGATGTCTCTATCATGGTAGCGGGGACAGGGGACGTGGTCTGCGAGCGTTCAATGTACTGGGATGACCACGCAGGCATGCACGGCTCGGGAGGCACCAGCGTACTCTCAACCACCTGGTACCTGGCCGAGGGATGCACGGCCGGCGGCTTTGAGACCTGGATCCTGGTGCAGAACCCTGGAGACGAAGAGGTGGAAGTCACCCTCACCTTCATGACCGCGAGCGGGGAAATCACTAGGCCCTACGCAACTTTGCCCGCCCGTTCCCGCCACACCTTCAACGCCGGCGAGTATATAAGCGACTACGACGTCTCCACCCGGGTCAACGCCACGGGGGACGTTATCTGCGAGCGTTCAATGTACTGGGAGCGGGGATCCGGGGGGAAAGCCGGCCACAACTCCATGGCTTCAGCCTTTTGAGGCCGGACCTTGGAACCGGGCCAGGAGCTGGCGCAGTTCCTCGAGGTTCATCAGCTGCACGCCCTTGTTCTGCATGGCGCGCAAGCCCTCGTCGTTGACCTGTGTGCAGGCACTGGGCACCAGTCCGACACGGTAGTCACGGTCCGTGGCGCTGAGCTGGGCCGCCAGAATGCAGTTGGGGAAGGTGATGCCCACGATGACCAAGCTGTCGATGCCCCTGGCGGAGAGGAAATCGTCGAGGGGAGTAGCGTGGAAAGCGCTGAAGCGCGGCTTATATATCACGAACTCGGTGGGCGTGAGCTCCTGCACGTCTCCGGCGAGCAGAGCCTCGGCATCCAGCTCGGCGCCGGTCGGGTTGGTCGAGGCGACGAGTTGCGAGCCCCAGGTCCCGGGGATGACGGTGCGCAGCTCGCCTTGTTCGAACTGCCACTTGCGGCAGGGGTCGACGTTGCTGGCGTCCTCTTTGTACAGGCGGACGACGTGCACGACGGGCAGACCTGCCGCGCGGAATATCTCGATGGCATCGACGATGTCGGGCATCACCTCGGCGAGGTCGGGCAGGGGAAAGGAGCCTTGCGGATCGCCCCAGTCGTTCTGGGTGTCGATGACCAGCAGGGCACAGCGGTCAGCGTTTATAGTGGTATACGGCGTGACCAGGTTCTCATAGGGCGTTTCCATGCTCGTCCCTCCTCGGGCTATTTCATCCTCCCCCGCATGATGTTTATGAATCTCGTGTTGCTTATAGGATGGTAGCTTATGACCTCACCGTCATGAACGATACAGAAAGTGCCGAAAGCACATGGTGAATTCTGGGCAGCCTCCGCATCCTCCAGGTCGATTATCCTGGCCTTGAGGCCGTACGTGTCTCTGGCAGATGCGACGATGGCGTTCACGTTCTTTTCCGTATATGGACATTGGGCCGAACGTAGTATGAAGAGACCTTTGCGGTTCTTCTTCAGGAAGGCGTCCATTTCTTTAAAACTCGGATCAGCAGCCCGCTCATGGGATTTTTTCACCAGTAGTTCGAAATCCGGCTCCGCAGCATCGACCACCTCGAAGTCTTTCTTGATAAAGATATTTTTACCGGCCATAAAGGGGCCTTTCCTGGTGACTACAGCCACCCCTTTCATCGCCGCGCCTCTTGCCTCCTTGATACACTCCGCAATCAAAGCGGAGGCATAACCCTTTCCTTTGTATTCCTTTTTGAATCCTACAAAGAGGCAGTGGATAAACATGTATCCTTCGGCGTTTACCGGGCGGTGGGCGTACTCGCCCGGTATATACTCGAGCATTCCCTGATAACCGCCCTCCTTCGAAATGAGCGCCTTTATCCTTAAGCCCTTTGGATAGTATGTGGTGAACCAGGCTATCTTCTTTCTCAACTCCAGGTGCTTGTCGACGTCCTTGTATCCACACACCCCATAGTCGGCGATGTTCTCCGGAGTCAGGTCGATTATCTCCGTATCCGCGGCATTCATCCGGCCGTGCCCTGCAGCCATCACTTCCTCCCAATCTGTTCCCAGGCCCAAAGCCGGACCTGGGCCCCGGGCCTGAACGAGACGATATAAATATATAATAAACGAGGGAAAAGCACGGCTCAGCATCTGAAAGGTGCCTCATGCTCAGGAAAGCAGCCGCTCTCGCATTGGCTTTTCTGCTCATCGTGATGGTCATTGCGGCCGCCGGCTGTGATAAGCAGGAGGAAGGCGTGGATGGTGAAGAAAACGCAGTAGATGCTCGAGATATCCCGGTTTCGCTGCGATACGACGGCGTGAAGCGCACTTATCTCCTCCACCTCCCCCCCGCTTATAACGGGGAAGACGAACTGCCTGTGCTCTTCGTCTTTCACGGAGGCAGCGGCGAGGGGGAGGGAATGGCGCGGTTGACGCATATGAGCGAGGTGGCTGACGAGCGGGGTTTCATCGCCGTCTACCCCGATGGTCTCAACAGGAACTGGAACGACGGCAGGCCGGAGGTTAATCCCGGCGTGGACGATGTGGGTTTCATCTCCGCGCTAATAGATGAGCTGGAACGGGAGTATCACATCGATGCCCGCAGGGTTTACTCCACCGGCATCTCCAATGGGGGCATGTTCTCGCTGCGCCTGGCCTGTGAGTTGCCGGACAAGATCGCGGCGGTGGCACCCGTCGCCGCCCTCATGGGAGAAGCCCTGTCCCAGACATGCTCGCCGCAGCGGCCCGTCCCGGTGATGTTCGTCATGGGCACCGACGACCCGCTCGTGCCCTGGGAAGGCGGAAAGGTGGGGACGGCGAGGCTCGACCGTGGGCGCGTCCTCTCGGCCGCGGACTCGGTCTCCTTCTGGGTAGCTGCCGATGGGTGCTCCGAGACCCCGGTCGTCACCTTTCTTCCGGACGCGGCTCCCGGGGACGGCACGAGAATACGGCGTGAGACCTATGCCGGAGGCCGCAACGGCAGCGAGGTGGTGATGCTAGTGGTGGAGGGCGGGGGACACACCTGGCCTGGCGGCGAGCAGTACGCGCGGGAGTTGGTCATCGGGGCTACCAACCGCGACATCGATGCCGGCGAGGTGATATGGGAGTTCTGCAAGGGATTTCAGATAGATATTCCCTAGATCTGTCAAACAGATACATGCGTGCAGGACTTTCAGCGATCTTTCAGCACTTGTTCGTGCCGCTAAAGAGTCCGTTCGTTATCCGGAAAAGTGCATGGCAGGATGAAGAATATGTGAACACCTGACCCTAAGTGTCGATTGAACGGCTGACCCCATGCACGGTGAAGACGACGGTGAGGGGGTCCGGATTCTCCCATTCCACCTCGGATTCCAACCCTTCAACCGCCTCGAACACCGCCGCCATGTGCCCGGCCAGCAGGTGCTCGTTGTAGGGGTTTTCCACCGTCACTCTCAGATACCCGTCATCGTGCTGAAGGGCTACCGGGTTTCCCTGGCCCAACAGGGGGAGGGGAGCCAGGACTTTCTCGTAGATGCCGCGGTTGCCCCTGGGAGACATCCTGTCCTCTTTGGTTATTATCTGCAATTCGTCGAGATGGCGGTGGGTGGTCTCTTTCTGTGCCTTGACGATTACAGGGTAAATCTCCTCCCCAAGCTCCTTCTCCAGCTCACGGAAGACGGTGGTGGGCGTGTAGCCGTCCAGGAATGCCATGCGCACGTTGCGCCTGGTGTCCATGATGATGCCGTCCTCTTCCTTCCACTGCAGGTAGGAGAGTTCGCTGGGCACGCGGCATATGCGGCAGCGCGGATACGAGAGGTTGCCGGGCTTCAGGGGTGGAAGGCGCACCGCCAGGCGTTCCGATACCTCGGGCTTATCCCGGGAAGCGGTGATCACGATGACGTCGTCGCCGTCGATCTCCATCCAGGTGTGTTCGAAGGGTTTCTGCTCCAGGCTCTCGAAGGCCCCCAGGATGATGGCCGCCATGAGTTCGCGGTTATATGGATTGCGGATCAACGCCTCGCCCTCGCGCCCCGGCCGGTAGCGTACGGTTTTCGCGAAGGACTGGCCCGTGACGAGGGCAACGTCACAGAATACCCGCACCACGAGCTTCTTGTTATAGCCGACCCTTCCCAGGAAGAAGGGGAACTTGTTCAGGACGCCGTCTATTACCTCCTTGGCCGCGTTGCGCTGGGCCTCGAAGACGAGGTGGGAGATGGATATGCCCATCTTCTCCTCTATACGCTCGAAGAGATCGTTGAAGAGTTCGGCTTCCAGCAGGACGGCACGCAGGTCCGGCATCATGCGCTCGCAGATGGTGCCGTTATCGTTCCATCTGATGACCGCCGAGAACAGGAGGGGGAATCCGCAACGCGGGCACTTCAACAGGCGCAATTTCGATAGGCGCACTTGCTCGCTGCCCCTTTCCCCGGATCGGGTGATGATCGGCTTACATGGCAAAGGTCTTGTCGGTTCCGGCCGGTCCTAAAAGTAGAAACGTCGATTCATGCCGACACTTACCAACAGCTTGATTAGTTTATTGTCGGCAGAAAGAAGCTGTCTGTTGAACGCCGCGTGCTCAGCTGGATTCTGGCACTAAGGTACGGGTCAGGTTTAGGAAAGCGGAGCCTTACGCATAATAGATCTATAGATCCAGGCAGGGAGGCGAGAACATGACTCCGGAAGATATCGCGGCTCTCGTAGAGGAACAGCGAAAATATTTCAAGCGTGGTGCAACGCTGGAGGCATCCTTCCGGCGGCGGCAGCTGGAAAGGCTGCGAGGGATGCTGCGGTCCAACCAGGACAGGATACAGGAAGCCGTCTACGAGGACCTGCGTAAACCTCCATTCGAGATGTTCGCGAGCGAGATCGCCTTGCTGCTGGCGGAAGTCGATTACGCTCTCAAGAGACTGGCCTGCTGGACCAGCCCCACAAAGGTACCCGCTCCCCGCGCTTTTTTTGGAGCCGACTGCCGCGTCTATCCCGAGCCTTATGGAGTGGCGCTGATAATGTCTCCATGGAACTACCCCTTCGTGCTCCTGTTCGCCCCCCTCATCGGCGCCATGGCCGCAGGCAACTGCAGCGTGCTCAAGCCTTCCGAGATCTCGTCTCATTCTGCGTATGTCATCTCGGAGCTTGTATCGGAGACCTTCGATCCGCGCTATATCGCGGCGGTCGAAGGCGGGATGGAGGTCAACCTGCCCCTGCTCGAGCAGGAGTTCGATTACATCTTCTTCACCGGCGGCACCGCGGTGGGCAGGGAGGTGATGAAGGCGGCGGCGGAGCACCTCACGCCGATCACCCTGGAGTTGGGGGGCAAATCGCCCTGCATCGTCGACGAATGCACGCGCCTGCGCTACGCTGCCCGGCGTATAGCGTTCGGTAAATGGCTGAACGCCGGCCAGACCTGCATCGCCCCCGACTACCTGCTGGTGCACAGGGATGTAAAAGCCAGGCTTCTCGAGGAGTTGAAGCACGCCGTGCGGTCCTTCTACGGTACGGACCCGCGGCACAGCCGTCATTACGCGCGTATCATCGATTCCCGCCACTTCGAGCGGCTGTCCCGATTGCTGGAGGAGGGGGATATCGTGATCGGAGGAGAGAGCGACGCGTCGGATCTATATATCGCTCCCACCGTTATAGATGAGCCCGGTTGGGATTCGCTGGCGATGCGCGAGGAGATATTCGGTCCTATCCTACCCGTCCTCGCATACGGTGACCTGGACGAGGCTATCGAGGCGGTAAATTCCCGCCCCAAGCCGCTGGCGCTCTATTTCTTCTCCCCGGACAAGGAAAAGCAGGGGAGGATCCTGCGCGAGACGTCCGCGGGTGGAGCATGCATCAACACCACCATGCTTCAGGAGTCCACGCAGACCCTGCCCTTCGGCGGAGTGGGGAACAGCGGTATGGGATCGTACCACGGCAGGCACTCTTTCGACACCTTCACCCATTACAAGGGGGTGCTCGATCAGAGGCTGCCCCTGGACATGGTGTTGAGGCCGCCCTACCCGGACTCACGCGCGGTAAACCGGGTGCTCCAGCGCCTCCTGCTCAGCGGTAGAAAATGCCGCAGCTAAGATGGGGTCAGCCCCGGACATGGGACAGCTAAATATAACCGCAGGATGCAGCTTGTTTTTTCTGAATTTAAATGTCCCATGTCCGGGGCTGACCCCCCCAGTTGGCTCTACGGATTATTGACCAATCTGCCGAAATTTGTATAGTAAGGAAGAACGTCGTTCTTGTCGCAGGCGAGCACTTAGACGGTAATGGAAACGAGGAAGGAATGGACACAAAAAAGTACAAGGTAGTAATAGTCGGGGGCGGGCCGGCGGGTTCTCTGACCGCCATCTCTCTCCTGCATCTGCGTCCGGAGTTGGCCGGTGAAATCCTGCTCCTGGAAGCGAAGGCTTTCCCGCGCGATAAAGTATGCGGTGGAGGTGTCAGTGGCAGGGTGACTGCCGCCCTGGAATCCCTGGGGATATCCCTGGAGGGATTACCCAGGGTGCCGGTGAGCAGGTTCTCCGTCTATTTCGAGAAGGAGATCTGCAATCCCGTATTCGGAAACGATAAGTGCTTCGTCACCAGGCGCAGCGATTTCGACGACCGCCTGCTCAATGAAGCCGCCGCACGAGGGGCAGAGGTCCGCACCCATACTCCCGTGGCCGGGGCTTATCGCGAAAGCAGGGGGATCACGGTAGTTGACAGGAGCGGCAACACCCATCATGCAGATATCCTTGTGGGGGCGGACGGCGTGAACGGTAAGAGCAGGGTCTGGTTCGGGGCGCCGCACAGGGGCCGCAAGACCCTCCTGCTACAGACGGAATTCCCCCGCGACCCGGAATGCGAATCCATCGACGACTGCATGCTCATGGACTTCAGCGTGCCGAAATATGGCTTTCCCGGTTACGCATGGTTTTTTCCTTCCCTGGGCGAGGAGGGAGAGCCGGTGGTAAACGCCGGCATCTCGGGCGCCCCCTTCAGCTCGGGCAGTTACTCCCTGCTTAAGGAGGCCTTCCTGGCGACGGTAAAATATCACCCTGAGATAGAGGCCATGCTGCCGCCGCGCATCCACTTCAAACCCTACCCGGAGCGGGAGTTTTTCCCCTTCCAATCCGGGGCGAAGGAGCGGGTTATCTTCGTGGGAGAGCAGCTGGGCGTGGACTGTTTCACCGGAGAGGGTTTGGGCGTCTGCGCCGATTCGGCTAAGGCGGCAGCGTTGGAGATCATAGAAGCCCTCGCCAAGGAGGATTTCTCCTTTCGGGGCTACGGCCGCAGGATAAGGACAGCCGAGTTCTTTCCCATCTACTTCGTGGGGAAGAATTACATGCTGCAGAACAACGGCATCCAGCCTAATTTTTATTTTGCCATGGTGACCCGCCAGAAACCACTCGGCAAGAGAAACGTGGTGGATTACTATACCGCCGCGTTCTCGGGCAAGGAACCGAGCACGGTGCTATATACCCCGAAATTCTGGGGGATGGTGGTGCGCGACAGCGCCGCCGTCCTGCCCGGTTGGTTGCGGGAGATCAGTGGAACATCATCTTCTCGAAGATGACCCTCCCGCTCACGCGTTCCTTAACCCCGGCAAGGTCCACCGAGAGCTCCAGTTCCGCGTCGAAGTCGTAATAGAGCGGGTTGGCGAAGAGATGCACCAGGGGCTTCTTCCACTCCGGCATGTCCTCGGTCATGTCCAGGACCTCGATGAGCTTGGGGTTGCGGATAGCCAGCTCCGCCTTTCCCTCCTCGGCCTCCCAGCGGAAGTCGAGCTTTTTAGGGTAGGTCTGCCCCTTGGGCCCCTCCACCTCGTCGCTCGTCTCCAGGACGAGTGGCAGCCCGTCGTCGGTGAGTATCCTGTCTCCTTTGGCCAGGAAGAAGACCGGTAGCTTGATGCCGCCCAGGCCGAAGAGCTTGATGGTTACCAGCTGCGCGAAGATAATGCTGAAATCCCCGACGTGGGCCCTCCCCCAGTACCAGTGGTCCAGCATGTTGCCCATGACGGCGTTGCCCCAGTTGTGGTCGTGGTAGACGGTGCCCTGTACGGTCCTGGATTCGCCCGCCCGGGTGAGGGTCCCCTTCACCTTGCCGTAGGGGACGGCGACCACCCACGCGAAATACTTGGTCTTGGCGGAGTTGAAGTAGCTGACCGCCGCGCCGGGCCGCCAGGAGGGCCCCTCGCGCTCTATGGTCAGATCGACGGCGATGTCCTCCGCCTCGACGTGCAGCTCGTAGGAGGCCAGCTCGCCGCGGACCCAGTTGGGCCCTATGCTGACGTCGCACACCTCGGTTGCAGCGGAGAGTTCGCCGGGGGCGAACTTGGGCGCCCGGGAGTACCTCTCCCCGTCCGCGCTCCTGTAGATGACCAGCACCACGGGCGCCAGGGGCCCCTTGGGCTTGGTATGCGGCTTGGTTGAGAAGGTTATCACGACCGTGGAGCCGTCATCGAACTGGGCGTCGAAGTACCACCACTCGAAGGCGTCCGATTCCTCTGCGGTGCGGTAGCCGTCCTCCCATACCTCCACGACGTCCGGTTTCAAGCCGAGACGCTTAAGGGCCGCGGCGTTCTCCTCGGCGGCCTGCTTCCTCAACTCCGGTGTTACCTGCAGTTCCCCACTCATTTCCCGACCTCCATCATCAGCGAAAAACAATACCGTCTCTATGCAGCTTCGGAATAAAACGACCGCGGCTTGACATGCGTCCACGACGGATTGAGTGGTACCAATGCGGATCAGGACATACTATTCGTCGATGCGTCTGATCATGTCCACGACCAGCTGCAGGGAGACCGCCAGGGACTCGGGCCGCACGTTCTCGATGGTGTCGTGCCTGGTGTGGTAGTTGGGCATCAGCCGGCTGGAATTGTAACAGCAGATGGATAGCGATGGGATCTCCTCCCTGACGAAGGCGCTGGCGTCAGTGGCGCCCACGGCCATTACCGCCGTGATGATGTCTCTGCCGTTGGCGGCGGCTGCCTCGCGGGAGAGCTCCAGCAGGTAAGGGTCCATCTTCGCACCGCACCATACCTCGCGCTTGAAAGCGGTGAGATAACGCTCGTCGGCGATATTGTCCAGGAAGAGGGCGAAGGTAGGGACCTGTAGATATTCGTTCTTGTGCCGTGCGGCATAGCGCTTGGCCCCCCGCAGGCCCGCCTCCTCCGAGGAGAGGGCCAGGAGGACTATCTCGGTGTGCTCGGGATAGAAACCATCTCCCTCCCTGGCGTCCCGCAGGTACCTGGCCAGCCCCGCCACTACTGCTATACCCGCCATGTCGTCCATGGCCCCGGGAACGACGTCCCTGGTGTGAAAGAAGAAGAATATCGCCACTACAGGGGAGATCGCGATGAGGATAATACCCAGGACGGTAAACGCGGTGTTGTCGGGAACACCCGACGAGTCGGCTATGGTGCGGGCCAGGCTTGCCCCGAGGAGAAGGACGGGCGCGAGGAAAGCCACTGCCATAGCCGGCACGGACTGGCCCTTGAGCCAGTACCACACCTTGAACTCGTACGCGGAGTCGAGGTGTGCGGAGACGATGACCCTCTTCCTCACCTCGCCGCGGGGCGCGACGAAACCGGCGACGTTCTCGCCCTCACGCTTGGGGTAGAAGAGGTCGATAAGCTCGCGGTAGCGCACGACCTCGTAGAAGAGGATCCCGATACCGATAGCGGAGAGGATGATGGATACGGGAGGATATATATAATAGAGCACCACGCCGGCTAGATAGAGCAGCACCAGGTAGGGGAAAAAGCCCAGAAAGGCCTTGGGGCTGCAGGTGAATTGCTCCACGTCTATGCGCTCGCAAGTCGGCTCGATCTCCTGCGCGAACAGGCGTCCCAGCCGCTTCTCCTCGTCGCTGCATGACTCGCGCGGCCCGATACTCGATACCGCTCGATCCACCAGTCCATACATGTAGTTCCTGTACTTGTCCGCTGCAGCCATGATCCCCTCCCCGTGCTCGGGCCGTATCCTCTGAGCAAGTTTACCACGCCGCACCCGCTTGAGGCTGCGGCGGAACTTGGGGTTAAATGAGGAGAGCCGCGGGTCCATTGAGGGACGGATCTTTGTAGTAAAGTGAGGAGCAAGCCAGGGAGTCTTACCGGGATGGTCTGCAGGAAAAGTCGCAAACCACCGAGCAACGAGAAAACGGAGGTCTCATGGTCAGTCTTAGAGAGGTTTTAGCAAGAAATATTGAGGACAGGCAGGTAACGGCGGTGATAATCGCAGATGGTGAAGGCATCGTCTCCGGTACGGCCGCGGCGCAGGGAGCCGCGGAGGAACTGGGCCTGACCGTGCATAGCATCCTCGAGGAGGGTAGCGCGGTCAAGGAGGGCGAGGAGATCGCGCGTTTCACCTGCAGCCCCGCGCAGGTAGCCCTTGCGGAGGGTAACCTCATTGGACTTCTTGCCAGGCCCTCCGGCGTTGCCACAGCTGCCCGGGCATGCGTAAAGGCAGCCGGCAAGAAGCCGAAGGTCGTATGCGGTGCCTGGAAGAAGATGCCGTCACAGGAACAGCAGGCGATCCGCCTGGCCGTCTCGACCGGCGGAGCCCTCCCCGATATGACCACCGGCCCCTTCACCTACCTCGATCGTAATCATATCGAGATGCTCGGCGGTATGAGAAAGGGTATGGAAGCGATCTCCGCCGCGGCGGAGGGAGAGACCATCGTCGTCCAGATTCAGGGGAGATCCGGGAGCATCGTCAAGGAGGCCTTGGAAGCGGTTGAATGCGGAGCGGGCGTCATCTTCGTGGATACCGGCGCACAGCTGGACGTGATGGAGGTAACCTACGAACTGGAGCGCGCAGGGCTGCGCAAGAAAGCCAAGGTCGCATTCGGCGGCAGTATATCCCTTAAGGATCTGCGCAAACTGAAGGGCCAGGACGTCGATATCGTGGACATGGGGAGCGAGATCGCCGCTGCGCCCCTCCTGGATATGCACCTGGAGGTCGTAGCCGTCGAGGGCCGTTAGAGGTCCTCGCGGATCCTGTCCAGGTTTTTTTTGCCCTCGGCACGGAAAGCGGGGCAGCCCTGCAGCGTCTCGCAGACGTAGTCCTCGCAGTGGGCGCAGGTGTCGACGCCCCTCTCCACCGCGCAGGCGCGCACCCCGCAGGTGGAGCAATAATCCGACCTGCGTGCCCCCTCGCCCGTCTTGCAGCTGTCGCAGAGGATGCTTTCGGGTGCTATCTCCATCTTGAACTGCTCGCCCCATTCCTTTGCCACGCGGGCAAGCTCCTCCATGTCTCCGGCCTGCGTGGCCTGGTAGGCGGGACAGGCGGAGCAGTCTAGCCCGCAGTAGGAGATCATCTCGTACATATGCTTCTCCTTCCGGTCACAGGTTCCAGCCTTCATGTTCGTCGCACAGCTCGCGCATGTAATCGTAAAGCCACGGCTCCGTCTCCCGGGAGATATAGAAGGTGGGATAGAGAAGGTTCTGGCCCGGTTCTATGACCCCCTCGCGCAGGGCGATCCCGTGCATCTCGCAGCCGGGATATATCCTTATGCCCACCGTCACCCTCACCATGCCCGGATCCAGCTCCAGCATGAGATCGACGCTCTCCTTGACCGTCTCCTCGTTCTCCCCGGGCCCTCCCAGCAGTAGAAAGCAGTTGATGCGGAAACCGAGTTCCTTGGAGGCGTTTACGGCCTCGACCACTTCCCGCTTGGAGAAACCCTTCTTCAGGGACGCCAATATATCCTCGGAGCCGCTCTCGTTGCCGATGCTGATGCCGGCGCACCCGGCTTCCCTCATCAACGCCATGGTCTCGCGGTCGCAGTACAGTGGGTTGAGGTTGGCGATCCAGCGCAGCGACAGCTGCCTCGAGATGATCTCCCGGCAGAGCTCCCTGGTATAGTCCGCGGGGTAGTTGAAGAGCGAATCCACGAAGGAGGCCAATCCGATGCCGTAGTCGTTTTGCAGCGATGCGAGTTCGGCGGCGACCGCCCCCGGCTCGCGTGCGCGAACCATCCGGCCCTCGATCGTAGGCGAACTGCAGTATATGCAGCGCAGGTGGCAGCCGCGCCGCGACTGCAGGTTGGCGACGAAGGGCGGTGTGCAGCCGGGTTTCCAGTTGTAGCGCGTGACGTCGAAGAGTTCGCGCTCCGGAGGCGGGAAGAGACCGGGCCAGGCGTGGGGGCCGGGCGGGTTGATCAGGCTCGCGCCATCGCGGCACAGCGCCAGGCCGGGCGTGTCGTCGAGCGGAGCCCCCGCCTCCAGGCGAGACAGGAGCTCGGCGAATGACCTCTCCCCCTCTCCCACGATGCCCATCTCCAGGTCCATGAACTCCAGGCATTCCAGGGGGAAGATGGTGAACCCTGCTCCGCCCAGCACGATGGGCGCGCCGGTCTCAGACCTGGCGGCGTCGGCGATCTCCCTGGCGTCGGGGACGTAGAACTCGCCCCTGTACTTGTCCTGGTTATCGATGTTGCGAACCGACAGCCCGATGCAGTCGGGCTGGAAGGAACGGATACGCGCCACGGTGTCCGCGGCGGGGTCCTGCGAGAACATGAGGTCCAGGCACGAGATCTCGTGGCCGGCCTGCTCCACCGCTGCAGCAATGCATGCTATGCCCAGCGGGAACGGGACGAGGTTCTCCCGGCAGCGGTTATCGCTGATCAGCAGGACTTTCATGGACCACCCTTCTTCCGGCGACTTCTAGCTACCCCTATCCTAGTGGAGATATGCGGCCAGTAAAACCGTTTTGATCAATCAAAGTGCCGGATGCGGCTTCTATCCCGACATATCGCGGCCTTGGATGTCTCGCGCGGGCTTATGCCTTACTGGTCCTCTTCTTGAGGCGGGTGCGGGCCACCAGCTGAAGGCGGTAGATGAAGCCGAGGCCCACCAGCGCAGCGTAGACGATCAATATGGTCTCGATGAAGGTCTGGTCTATAACATCCGTGCCTACCTGGAAGGCGTGGATCAGGGCGATGACGAACACCGCGTAGTTCAAGCGGTGGATCATCCTCCACCATTTCTTCATGTACTTCCTCAACAGGATGGCGATGGTGGTAGCGGTGAAAACGTACAGGGCTACGGGTCCGAGCTTTTCAAAACCCGGCCACAGGCCAAATTCGATCACCAGGACCATGTGGGCGACGGCCATTGAGAACCCCACCAGGCCGGAGTTGTTGTGCACCCGGTAGAGCAGCTTCGGCTTGAACACCTTTATAAGCAGAGGTCTGAAAGAACCGGTCATGATGTTGAGAAAGAGTATGGTCAGCGCATATAGCGCCAGGATGCGCAGTGCGGTCCAGGTCGCGTCTACAGAGGCCGTTCCCGAGGTCGCCACCACCAGCGGCGGTATTGCGAGAGTTCCCAGCGTCAGTAGAACGAGCAAAGATTGCACCGACCTGCGGGCTAGTCCCTCCAGAGATCTCATGTGTTGGTCCTCCTGCCTCGTGTTATCAACATAGCTGCTCGCACCGGAAACCGGATTCCGGAGATGCGCGAGCAAGTTGCTCTTCAACTATTTTTCCCAATCAGCGATCTTTGTAAAGAGTTGGCTGCGAAGTGCCGGTCCACATTATAATCGGGTCACTGTGTACGTATAGGGGTAGAGAGCTAGTCGATTCCATAAGTTCGCATACCAGCCCGCCCTGTCGGCAAGCGCGGAGGTGCATGATATGAGTGGGGATACATCCCGAGGGCAATCGCTGCTTTCCGGGTGACCGCTGCAGGTGATCCAGGATTTCCCGTGGGCTAGCGGCGGTTGGCGTCACTAATCTCTCCCATATCAAATCCATTCCCGCCTTAATAATCAACGAGAAAGAGACGATAGGAGAAAAAAGGTTGCGGGTTGCAGCAACAATATTCATTCAGAAAGATGAATTCTTTATTCTATTGGAGTGTGGGAGGCGAGAAGACTGTACCGCACAGGTCTTGATGGAGAACGAGAGCCGGCCAGGTCAATAAGAGTCCTGTTGCTCATCATTTCCATAGCCTTTATAGCCTTGGGCATCTACGTTTATACGCCGGCTGCCCAGGCTGGAGAAGACGCTTGGGTCCAGGTGAACGAGAACGGCTTCGGAATCGGCAGCGGCCAATCCCTGGGAATGATCGTTAATGATGGATACCTTTACGATTGTGCTTCTTCCATATTTGGATTACAGATCATGCAATACGACGGGTCCAGGTGGACCGCCGTCAACGAACCAGGATTCGGAAACATCTTTAACCAGCGCGGTGGGGCAAGAAGCATCGCTGGAGTCCTTTACGTCGGAACCTATAACATTTTTGGTGGAGAATCCTGGCGCTATGAAGGGAATAATGACTGGACCCAGATTGCAAGCGGTGGCTTCGGCGACACTAATAATCACTCTATCCGTGCCGAGTCGCAACAGGGCGGAATCCCTTACGTGGGAACCGGCAACAACGCCACCGGCTGCGAGATATGGCGCTACGACGGGGGCACTAGCTGGACGCGGGTGGACGGGGGCGTCTCCCCCGGCAACGGCGGCTTCGGGGACCCCAACAATGACCAGGTATGGAACATGGTAAATCTCGGCGGTCAACTCTACGCTGCGATAAATAACCCGACCACCGGCTGCGAGATATGGCGCTACGACGGGGGCACCAGCTGGACGCGGGTGGACGGGGGCGTCTCCCCCGGCAACGGCGGCTTCGGGAACCCAAATAACGTCAACGCAGAGCTGGCAGTATATAAGAATATGTTATATGCGGGGGTATGGAACGGGACGGAGGGTTGTGAGGTATGGCGCTACGACGGGGGCACCAGTTGGACCTGCATCGCCAGCGGCGGATTCGGCGATGTCAACAACACCCAGATGTTCCATCACACCCTGCACAACAACCGTCTCTACTATGGAGTGACCAATCAAGTGACGGGGGGCGAGATCTGGGAGTTCGACGGCACCGACTGGACCCAATGCAGCACAGGAGGCTTCGGCGTCAGTGGCAACATCTCCGTCAGCACGGTCTGCTCCTATAACGGGGCCCTATATGGAGGCACGACGAACGCAGCCCTGGGCACACAGGTGTGGAGGAATACCCCGCGTAACATCTGGTACCTGGCCGAAGGGGCCACCGAGGGTGGCTTCGAGACCTGGGTGTTGGTGCAGAACCCCGGCACCGACCCGGTGCACGT
>JAFGDU010000112.1 GCA_016931915.1 Actinomycetota bacterium | reverse complement strand
TTTCAGGAGGGTGCTCTTGCCGGCACCGTTATTTCCCAGGATGGAGCACAGCTCGCCCCTCGCGACGTCAAAAGTCACGCCGTCGAGGACCGGCTTGGCGTTATAGGCGAAGCGTATACCGTCCACCGCCAGCATCATGCCCTCCTGTATCCCTTGATAAGAATATATAGAAACAGGGGCGCGCCCATGAAGGCGGTTATGGCTCCCACCGGCAGGACGATGGGGGCGATGATGGTCCTGCTCAATGTATCGGAGGCCAGGAGCAGGAAGGCGCCCATGGCGCAGGAGCCGGGTATGAGGTAGCGGTAATCGCTGCCGATCATCCGGCGCATTATATGGGGGCTGACCAACCCGAGAAAAGCTATGATGCCCAGAAAGGATACCGCCACCGCCGTGACCAGGGAGGCCGTAAACATACCCGCCATCCTGGTCCTGGCCACGTTCACCCCCAGGCTCTTGGCGGTGTCGTCACCGCTTTCCAGGGCGTTGAAATTCCAGCGGTTGAGAATGAAGTAAGCGGTTACGGGGAAGGTGATCGCCGCCATTATCGCCAGTTCCTGCCAGGATGCCCTCCCGATATCGCCGAAGGTCCAGAATACTATGGACGCCACCTGCACGTCGTTGGCGAAGTACTGCGTGATTACCGTGCCCGCGGTGAACAGGGAGCCGAAGGCGACCCCGGCCAGGATCATGGCCTCGGGGGTTATCCCCTTGTACCTGGCCAGGATCAAGATGGCGAGGGTCGCGGACAGGGCACCAGCGAAGGCGGCGATGGTGACCACGTAGGGATTTTTTATCAACACCGCGTCGGCGCCGCCGCTCTGTACGCTTCCAGCGCCCATGGCCACGATGGCCACGGCCGCCCCGAAGGCCGCGCCCTGCGATATGCCCAGGGTGTAGTCGGAGGCAAGCGGGTTGAGGAGTACGCCCTGCATGATACAGCCCGCGACGGACAGGCCGACCCCGGCCACAATGGCCGCCAGCACGCGCACCAGCCGGATGTTTATCACGATCTGGGTGGTGCGCTCGTCGGCCTGCCCTACCAGGGCTTTCAGCACTTCGAGGGGTGAGACGCCCGCGGAGCCCAGCGCCATGGCGATTACCGCCAGCATCAAGGTAGCGGCAGCCACCGCCGCTATCACCAGGACCTTCCTCCTGGTGTAGCCGCGGTATCTCTCCCGCGCCGTCTCCACGGTCGCCGTGGTCACGGGCGATTCACCCTTCTCTTCCTATCGCTGTTACTGCCGGCTTGCATCGCTGTCATTCCGATGATGGGTCGAGCTGCACGAAGCCCCCGAAGTCCCTGGCCATCTGCTCGTACATGGCCGTGCCGAGGAGGAACTCGTATATCTCGTCGGCTTTCTCGACGGGGTCTATGTCCTCGAAGGCATCCGGGAACATGATCTTGCCCATGAAGTAGGAGTCCGCGATGGCGGTGTCGATATTGGTAGCGTAGTAATTGAAGGGCAGATAACCGTAGAAATTCCCCTCCTTGAGCGCCTGCAGCGAATCGTAGAGGCCGGGGTTGCTCCGGTAGTCCTCCACCACCATCCCGTACCCGGATTCGTCCAAGAAGATGATATCGGGGTCCCACTCCAGCAGCTGCTCCTTATCGATCATCACGCTGCCGCTTGCCCCGGTCTCGTCAACCACGTTCAAGGCGTTTATAGAGTCCAGGGGCGGGTAATCGGCCTGGGTGCTCTCTATACCGTGGGTGCCTTTCATGCCCAGACCCCCCACGTATACGGTGGGCTTGTCGGACTCGGGTATATCCGCCGTGCGCTCATCCAGTTCGTCCTGGCAGCTCCTGATGTAGTCGGACACCTCTTGTGCTCTCTGATCGCTGCCCGTTATCTCGCCGATGATCTCGATGGATGCGAAGACCTCCTCGTCGAAAGTGCCCAATGCGCCGTAGCTCAGCACCACCACCGGTATGCCGGTCTTGGACTGCAGCTCATCCGCCTTGGCTGCATCCACCAGGTAGGCCGCGAATATCACGTCGGGGTCCACGGTGATCAGCATCTCGGGATCGGGCGTAGAATCCGGGCCCCCCTGCCCGATAATGGGCAGATCGAGAAGCTCGGGGTTGGCCATGATATAAGGCCGGCCGGTGCCCCACTGCAGCTCCATGTTCTCTATCCCCACCACCTTGTCCGCGTCTCCCGTGTAACATATCAGGCGCAGGGCTCCGGGCCCGATGGCCGTAACCCTCTCCACGGGCGCGGCGATCTCCACCTCGCGCCCCGCCAGGTCGGTTACGGTTATACTGTCCGGCTCGTTGCTTTCATTGTCCGCGGACTCATCGCCGCATCCGGCGAGCAGCGCCACGGTCAACGCGATTACCGCCAGCATCGCGATGACGATGATCAGCTTCTTTTTCATACCTGTCCTGCTCCTTTCATGTTTCGTTCAATGCCTTGGCATGTTGTAGCTCTCCATGCCGGATATCACCGAAGTAAGGATGCTACGCAGCTCCTCGCGCAAGGATGCGTCTGCGAGTGGTTCGCCCTCCAGGTTCTCCCGGGCGAGGGTAGCCGAATAGGGTATGGAGCCTATAGGGGGGATGCCTATCCGCGAGAGCTTCTCCTCCAGCAGCGGCTTCGTGTCCCCGTCGACCTTAGTGAGCACGGTGCCGCAGGCCTTCCCGGCTTCCTTCGCCAGCCCGCAGGCTTTCTCGGCGAGGACAACCGCCTCCTGGGAGGGTTCCACCATGGCCAATATGAATTCCGCTCCCTCCAGGACGCCGCGCCCGAAGTGCTCTATGCCCGCCTCCGTGTCCACGAGGACCCACTGGTCCTTATCCACGGACAGTTGCTTGAGAAAGGACCTGGCCACGGCCCCCATGGGGCAGGCGCATCCCTCCATGCTGTGCTCGATCTTGCCTATCCTCACCATGGACACATTGCCGTTTCCGCTCGAACACTCCTGCGGCAAGTCCGCGAAGGCCAGTCCTCCATCGAAGAGACTCAGGTCCTCGTCGCCCTCGCCCCTCAACCTGGCCATCAGCTTGGAGCCTACCGCGGGTTTCCCGCCGAGATGATCCATGATGCTGCACCTCGGCGCCTCCAGTCCCAGCATCGCGTTGAGCCCCAGATTTGATTCGTCCGCGTCCACCACCAGCACCGCCCCCCGGTCGGCCAGCTCCCCGGCAAGCAGTGAAACCAGGGTGCTCTTGCCGCTTCCGCCTCTGCCGCACACGATCACCTTGGGCATATCGTTTCACCTCCGCTCGTGCTATGCATCATTCCAACCATCGCTCCTTTCTTTCAAACCGCTCCCTCAAAGCATGAAAGGCCTTCACTGCCTGCCTTCGTGGCGGGCATGAAGACCTTCTTGGTCGTCCTTGCTTTTTCTCTTCCTGTCTACCCGTCTAGCTGGATTTCGGCCTTCTCGGCCTTTCTTTCCTTTACCGGTAAGAAGCGATCTTTCCCTGAACCACGGGACACTCTTCGCTGCGCACATCTATATGCCTGCAGCATGTACGCGTCGCTCTTATTGAACAGCATTATTTCCTGGAAACCAGCCCTCGTGAACATGGCTTTCATCTCGGTTTCATCCGGGAGCATGTCCCCACCTACATCTCTTCCGATACCATGGTGCATCGCGTTGATAGCCTGCCGCCTTTCGTTGTGGCATATGGAAACCCTGCCCCCGGGCTTGAGCACGCGGAACATCTCCCGCACTGCCGTCTCCTTGTCCGATACGTGGGGGAAACAGTTATGGCAGACGACCTCGTCAAAGGATTGGTCGAGGAAAGGGGTGTGCGATATGTCCGCGTGGATGTACTCGACGTTGGGCCTCTCGTGCTTCTCGCGGGCTATCCACAGCATCCTCTCGGCGATATCCAGGGCGGTCACGCGCCCTTCCGCCCCTACTTCCTGCAGGAGCCAGGGGATGATGAGACCGGTGCCGCAGCCGACGTCGAGCACCTTGCTGCCTGGCTTTATTCCCAGGCCGTGGATGAGGCGCTCGCTCACGGCTTTCCTCTCCGCCGCGCCGGTACGGTCCCAGGTATCAGCCCTCTGGTTGAAGAAGCTCCTTGTCGCCGTCATCATGCCCGTTTCATCTCCTCCGGCTTTCAGGTTTCTCTCTTCGTGCTCTCCGTCGCTGGCGATAAGGGCGGCGCAAAAATAAATACCACGAAGGTCCGCGACCTTCGTGGTCACTCTATACTCGGTCTCGCTCACGTCGCCATCATGCGTGCGGCTTCTCGCCGCTCATTCTCTCAATCGCTAGCGTTACAATTCTAGGTCAATGCCCATAACTCTGCAACCACTCGAGTCGGGAAGTCATCTCTTGCGGGTATCGATAGGGCAGGCTCTATCTCAAATAAATCGGAATTTGTCGGAATTGATATCAAGAGCCCCCGCGATCTCCCGCGGGGGCTCTGCTTAGTTTATCTGGGTAGTTCTAAGGCACATACCCCACCACGTCGTGTCCGCCGGGCCACATGCCGCCGTAGACGAAGTACATGGGGCGCTCGACCACGATGGGCCGGCTGGAGTTTATCCTGCAGGAGAGCTGGTAGTCCGCCCCCGCGGTGTCGTTGACCATGAGGGTGAGCCGGGACCCCGCGGCCAGGGTGATGTCCTGGACCGGCAGGGGACCCGCCTCCTGGGTCAGGTAGGTTATGTGCACCTCGGCGTCGGAGCTGCCCGGGTTCTGCAGGCACAGCCACTGGTTGAAGCCCGCCCCGGTGTAGCCCTCGGCGAAGAACCACTCGGAGGCCCGGGAGGTGGCCCCGATGACGCAGTGTCCCCCCTGGGAGGAAAGACCCGGGTAGGAGTAGGAGAAGTACATGGGCCGCTCGGCCAGGAAGTCCGAGGCGGAGGAGAGGTGCACGCTGACGTCCTTGTCCGGGCCCACCTCGGTGGGGACATAGAGGGTGCGCCGGGAGGAGGCGGGGACCTCGTAGGACGCATCTATGGGGTCCCCCTGGCCCGGTCCCAGCTGGTAGGTGGCGTCTATGGTGATGGCGGAGCCGGTGGGGTTCTGCAGGGTGATCCACTCCTCGAAGCCGGCCCGGGTGGTACCCTCGGCGAAGTAATAGTCCTTGGCCGGGGAGGGGGTGCCCATGACGCAGTGTCCCCCCTGCCAACCCCAGCCCCCGGTACCGGAGTAGGAGAAGTACATGGGCCGCTCGGCCACCACCGGCTGGGATGACTCCAGCTTGAGCGAGGTCTGGTAGGAGCCCCCCAGAAGGTCGTTGGCCCTGAAGGAGGCGCGGGAGTGGGGAGCAACGGAGAGGCCGCTCACTACCTTCTCCCCCTCCTCCTGGGTCTGGAAGCGGAAGGTGAGGTCGGCGGGGCTGCCCCCGGGGTTGAGGACGCACACGTACTCGTCGAAGCCCGCCCCGGTGTAGCCCTCGGCGAAGTACCAGGTCTTGGAGGTGGAGGTGGCCCCCACGGAGTCGTGTCCCCCGGCCCAGGTGCCGTTGTAGGAGAAGTACATGGGGCGCTCGGCCACGATGGGCCGGTCGGATACCACCTTGGACGATACCTGCCGGTCCGCTCCCACCACCGCGTTGACGTCTATGGTGGTGCGGGAGTTGGCGGGCACGGTCAGCGTCTGGTCCTGGGTGCTGCCGTCCGCGAACATAAAGGTTATGCTGGCGCCGGCGGGGGCGTTCCAGGGGTTGCCCAGGCAGAGGTATTCCTGGAATCCCGCCCCGGTGTACCCTTCCGCGAAGTAGAAGACGGTATTGCCCGATACCCGCTGGGCGTAGATGTCGGTCTTGACACCGCTGCGGTCGTCCATCCACGCGACGATGGCGCCCCCGGAGCCGTCGGTGGTTATGCAGGGATCCCAGGCGCCATAGTCCACGCCCGTCCCCCCGATCTCCACCCCGTTGGTCGTCCACTGCGGAGTGCCGGAGGAGTCCACCCGCTGGGCGTAGATGTCGAATTGGCTTTCGCT
>JAFGDU010000111.1 GCA_016931915.1 Actinomycetota bacterium | reverse complement strand
GTCCATGTGCCTAAGGCCGAAGGCTATGGCGGTGGACCGATAGGGTGCCGGGGGAAACCCTTGCGCCTCCCGTGCTTGGAAAGGAGGTGGGTGCCAGGTACTTCACCAACCTGTAGTGCCGCTAGATCCGGAATCCCACTAATACGCGCCATAGCGGCAACGGATCCCGGCATGAACATCTGGCGGATAATTGATCCAGGAAAGAAGGGGTGACAGCATTGAGTCGCAAGAGAATAGAATCTCTATTGGTAGTCCTGCTTGTGATGGTATTCGCGGTGACGTCGATCCTTGTCGTGGGTTGTGGAGACAACGGAGACGATGCCGTCGAGGAGGAGCCGACCACCAAAATCGTGGTCGACCAGTTGGGCAGGGAGGTTGAACTACCCGCCGACGTGGAGCGGGTGGCCACCAATTACGGCATAGCTACCCAGATCGTCTTCGCCCTGGGGCAGCAGGACAAGCTGGTGGGCTGCGACGCGCCCTCCCATAGTATGAGTGATGCTTTCTTCTCCCAGATAGACCCCGGCTTCACCGAGATACCCTCGGTGGGAAACCCCAAGGAGATCAACACGGAGACCCTCGCTTCCCTAGAGCCGGATGTGGTTTTCGTACCCTGCTCTCGGGGGAGCGAACAGGTGGACCAACTGGAAGCCCTGGGCTTCAACGTCCTGGGCGTCAACTGCGAGGACCTGGACCTCCTGGCCGAGTCGGTCGAGATGTTCGGGCTGGCCATGGGCTGCGAGGACAAGGCCGAGGAGTACGTGGCCTACTACCAGGACATCCAGGATATGATCGAGGAGAGGCTGGCGGATCTGCCGGACGACGAAAGGGCAACGGTTTACCTTGCCGGGTCAACCGGCATGCTCAGCACCGCCGGCGGTGACATGTATCAGAGCTTTGTCTTCGATCTCTGCGGCGGGGACAACGTGGCCAAGGAACTCAGCGGGGGTTGGAAAGAGGTCTCGGCGGAGCAGGTCCTCGCCTGGGATCCCGAATACGTGTTCGTGGTGCATTACGGCCCCGCGACCCCCGAACAAATAACGGCTGATGCGACCTTCGCCGATCTCACGGCGGTCAAGGACGGCAACGTGATGTGGTTCCCCTCCGAGCTCGCGCCCTGGGATTATCCCTCCATGCAAGCGGTCCTGGGACTGGTATGGTGCGCCAAGACCCTGCAGCCGGACGAATTCGAGGACGTGGATGTCCTGGAGTACGCGGATGAATACTTCGAGAAGTTCTTCGGCAAGAGCTTTACGGAAATGGGCGGCACCATCTAGCGAAGATGGAAGGCGGGGCGACGCAGCAGGGTGTATCGAGCGGGAGCGCGAACAAGAACAGGAAACTGATCCTGATCGCGCTGGCGCTCCTCGCTGCCTTCTTTCTCTCTATGAGCGTAGGGCGATATCCGATTAATCCAATCAATATAGTCAAGCTGATACTGGCGAAGTTGGGGCTGGGGGTGGACCTCGGCCCCAACGCAGCCGCCATGAACACCGTTTTCTGGAACATAAGGCTCCCCCGCACCATTCTGGCCATCGGGGTGGGAGCGGCCCTGGGTTCCTCCGGTGCTGTTTTCCAGGGACTTTTCCGCAACCCGCTGGTATCCCCCGATATACTGGGCGTATCCTCGGGGGCGAGCTTCGGTGCCGCCACCGCGATAATGTTCCTGACCGGAGGCGCTATAGCCGTCCAGTCCATGGCCTTTCTGTTCGGGATGGTGGGAGTGTTCATCGCCTACAGCATCGCGGAAAGGTCAAAGGAGAGTACCATCGTGGTGCTGGTGCTGGCTGGCATCGTGGTCTCGGCCGTATTTACGGCGGGATTGTCCTTCCTCAAGTATATCGCCGACCCCTACGAGGAGCTGCCCTCCATCGTCTTCTGGACCATGGGCAGCTTCCATGCCGCCAGCTGGCGCGACGTCGCCTATTCCCTGCCCATAGTGGTAGTGGGCATAACCCTGCTCTCCGCCCTGGGTTGGCGGCTCAACGTCATGACCATGGGGGACGAGGATGCCTTGAGCCTGGGGGTGGACGTGCGCAAGGCGCGCCTCTTCTTTATAACCGTCTCCACCCTCATCGTCGCCAGCTCCATTTCCGCCTGTGGCACCATCGCCTGGATAGGCCTGGTAATACCCCACATCGGGCGATACCTGGCCGGCTCGGACCACAAGGTCCTGGTGCCGTTCTGCGCTTTACTCGGAGGTACCCTGCTGCTGCTCATGGATACCCTGGCGCGTATCATCAGCACCTCGGAGATACCCATCAGCATTATCACCTCCTTCATAGGGGCGCCATTCCTCGCCTACCTGTTGCTGAGAAAGAAAGCCGGTGTGTGGTATGCGGCTTGAGCTCGTGGATCTGGCGGTGGGCTACAAGGATCACGTGGTGCTGCGCGATCTCGATCTGGAGGTCCCCGTCGGTTCGATATGTGCTCTCCTGGGTCCGAACGGCTCCGGCAAGACCACTCTCCTGCGCAACGTGAACGCCATATTGAAACCCCTGGGCGGAAAGGTACTGCTGGAGAAGCGGGAGGTGCAGTCGATGTCGCGCAAGGAGATCGCTCTCTCCATGGCCTTCGTACCCCAGTCCACCAATCTGCCCTTCAACTACACCGGGCTGGACATGGTGGTCATGGGCAAGGCCCCTCACATGAGTGTATGGTCATCCCCGGGACCCCGCGCCCGCGACGAGGCCTGGGAAGTTATGGCATCGCTGGGCATAGATCAACTGGCGGACCAGTACTATATGCAGATGTCCGCCGGCGAGAGACAACTCGTCCTTCTGGCCCGTGCGGTCATGCAGGACGCCCGCATGCTGCTCCTGGACGAACCCACCTCCCACCTCGATCTGCGCAACCAGGTGGTGATCATGGATATGGTGAGGAAGATAGCCCACGGCAAGAAGGCGACCGCCATTATAACCCTGCACGATCCCAACCTCGCCTTGCGTTACTGCGATTACGCCGCACTCCTGTGCAACGGCGTGATGCTCGATCACGGCCCGGTTGATGAGATGCTCAGCGGGGAGAACCTGTCCAAGGTCTACGGGATGGAGGTGAAGTGCGAACTTACCGAAGGTGGCACAAGGGTAGTCGTACCCACGGCTGACGTACGGCTTCGGCCCGATCCTGTCCACGATAATACCGACCGGAACGGGAAAACGGATGACGAAATGAATGCCTGAAAGGTTCTGAAGACTGGCACCCGCTGTATGTAGGGAGTGCACGGAAAACCAAGAAGATTGGAGTTGTTGCGGAGATGATAGAGTGCGGTATCTGCGAACGGAGATGTCAGATAGCGGAGGGCGAGTACGGCTACTGTAACATGTATGAAAACCGCGGCGGCCGGCTGGAAACGAGGTATCCCGAGCACGTTTCCCTGCTCATGGTATGGCGGATCGAATCCCTGCCCGTGTTCCATTTTTACCCCGGCTCCCGAACCCTGGTCTTCGCCACGGCCGGGTGCAACCTGGATTGCCACTACTGCTCTAACGCCTACCTTGCCAGGGGGCGCCTGGAGGATATCTACCTCATGCGGCTGGAGCCGGAGAAGCTGGTCAAGAGGGCCCGCCAGACCGGATGCCACAATATCGCCTTTGCCATGAACGAGCCCACCGTGTCCATCGATTATTACCTCGCGGTAGCCGAGGAAGCCCACGCCTCAGGCCTTCCCGTAGGCTGCCTTACCAATGGCTACCAGACGGAGGCGACGGCGCAACGACTGGCCGAGGCCTCCGACTTCATAAACGTGAGCGTAAAGGGGTTCGACGACCATTTCTACCGGGAATACGTGGATGGAGAGAGTGTCGCCCCCGTCAAGCGAAATGTGGAATACTACCACGGCCGGACCCACCTGGAAGTAACCACCCCCATCATCGCCGGACTCAACGAAGACCATATCGGGCGCCTTGCAATGTGGTTGGGGGGCATCGATACGAATATACCGTGGCACGTCTTCCGCCTGCTACCCGAGTACAAGATGGCCGACAGGGATTATCCGGATGTGCGGCAGATCGCAAACGGACTGCAGGAAGCCGGGCTCTTCCTCAACCATATTTACTTCGGCAACTTCGCCGGCTCGCAATGGTTGTCAACCTATTGCCCACAATGCGGCCGGCGCCTCATCGAAAGGGTCGGGCTGGGCGGATGCGGCGTCAAGCCCGTATCCTTCGATCTCGAGGACGGCGCCTGCCCCAAGTGCGGCGGGGTGCTGGGGATCGAGGGCGGCTGGGTAGACTGGGACTCGGCCGAAACGGAGGAGGCGGTCTGATGGCCGGGGAAATCGGCCTCTTAGATGTAGGTGAATGGCAGGCCTGGGTGGATATGGAGACGGGGCGGCAGCTCGATGGATTGGAAGGGAAGTGGCAAACCGTTTCCGACCTCCTGGCGCGGCGCACCTATCCGGGCGATCTTTCTCCCCACGGAAACACCTGGGTGGTCGACCAGGCGCTGGATGCCATAGATGCCTTCGACCCTACCCTGATCGTACTCCAATTCGCCAACCAGAGTTTCCGCGCCATGTTCGGGGGGCTGTCGGACGCCGAACTCGCAACTGCCTTCGCGGAATTGAAACTCCAGGTCGACCGGTTCGTGCGCGAAGCATCCGGCTACGAGCCCCTGATCATCGGCCTGGGGGGTTATACCGCCCTGGAGGGGTACGTCGACCTTATGCACCTCGAGGGAATGGCGGCGGTGAGCGGGGTGTCCGGCCATACCTGCGGGCTCTATCATCCCACTCCCGGGGACGTGGAGCTGGTGAGCAATGTACCGCAGTTGCGCCGCCTGACCCCTCGCGAGGACTTCCGCAACGAATTCGGCGGATGCGACGCTTTCTACCGCCGCTTCCCCGATTACCTGGTCGAGATGGATAAAGACTGGGCCATCAAATGCTCCCTGGTCATGGCCAGACCCCCGGCCAGGCTGGGGCGCAGCGATGGTAACGTTCCCGTCAGCACCGATCTGGGTAGAGCGAACACCCTGGAGGATATCCGCCCCTTGGTGGAGGATTCGGTGGCGAAGGGACGTAGGGTCGCCATCATCCTGGGAGAGGGGTGGTCCGTCGACGACTTCCCGTATGCGTTCGACGTCTGCCAGAGCCGCATGGGGTGGTTCGAATACGATCTCAAATCGAAGCTGGAAGTGATCTTCAGCGGTAAGCCGGTGGTGGAGAGCGAATATCCCCCCGTGATCCGCATGTACAAGGAGGAAGACGAATATCCCTTTACCGTGGCCTTCAACGAACCCTCCCAGGATCTGCTAGGGCGTTCAAGCGAAGGTCTGAGCGTCGCGGTGGGGAACCGCAGCATCCTGCCCCATGCGTTCTTCGGCGCGGATATCACCATAGAGTGCTACGCGAGGTACGTTTACAACTACGGCAGCATGGCTATCCTGCAGGGGCAGGGACTGGAGCTGTCCTTTTAAATGCATCGCGAGGGTGAATAAGATGTCTCCAGGGACAGAGCGGGAAACGGGATTCATAGACGTAGGCGAGTGGCAAACGGCCTTCGACCTCGAGACGGGACGCATCCTGCACGGAGAGGGAGCGGGCTACGAGGAACTGCGGAATCTGTTGAGGCGGTACCCCTTCCCCGGGGATCTCTCCCCGCTTTCAGCATCCTGGGTCACGGACATCGCCCTCGAGATGAACCAACTCTACTCCCCTTCGCTCATCATGCTCGTGCATGCCAGCCCCTCCTTCAAGACCATGTACGGAGAGGCGGACGCCCTCGAACCGGAGCTCGAGACGGTCAAGGAGGAGATCGAGAGGTTCATCGCTTCGACCGGCTTGGACCACGTCATCCTGGGTCTCGGGAACCTGATGCCCGTGGAGGGGTTCGTCGACCTGTCGAGGTTGGATGGATTGGGCCTGGGGAGCGGCTTCCCATCCTCGTACGCCGGGGTATACCGACCGTCCGGACGGGACAGGCGTTATCTGGGCAGCATTGACGAGATAATCCGCGTAGTCAGCAGAGAGGATTTCCGGGCCGCATTCGGGGGATGCGAGGTTTTCTATGAGCGTCTTCCCGACTACTTCCTCGAGCTCGCGGAAGGCTGCACGGTAAAGGGTTTCGGGATTCCGGCCCGGGAACCATGCCGCATGCCGTGCAAGGACGAGTCGCTGCCGCTGGCGAGCGGCGGCAAGCCGCTGCCGCTGGCCTCCATCACCGACCTGAAGGGATACGTGGAGCGCAGCACCCGCGATGGAAAACGCATGGCCCTCATCCTCATCGAAGGACTGGGGGGCGGGGATTTCCCCTGGCGCCATCAGCTTGTGGACAACACCATGGGGTGGTTCCGCTATCCGCTGGGGGATGCGCAATACCTGGCGCTCTCGGCGGGGAAACACATGACGGAACACGGCCACCCCCCCTGCCTGCGTTACTACCTGGAGGTCGACATCTACCCCTACTCCGGCATCTTCAACGAGCTGCCCCACGGCTTGATGGGTCAGGATGCGGCCGGCACTTCCGTTGCGGCAGGCAACCGCAGCATCTATACCCATGCCTGCCTGGGGGCGGACATCGCTATCGAATGCTTTGCTCGGACCCTCTACAACTACGGAACCCTGGCCGTCCTTCGCCACCGGGACACTACCTGAGCTATGCTATAGTCAGTCCGATTATCGGGGAGATGAACGAAATTTCAATGATGATCAGATCACACGTGGTATAAGAACCCGGCGACCTGCGACTGGAGGGAGTTGGCCGGCCCGAGCTTGCTACTGGAACGCCCCGGATGCGTTGAGAATACGCCGCGTAAGTATGGACAGGAGATAGTCATGGACGAGATAACCTACCGGCCCATCGGGGTAATCCGCTCGCCTTACACGAGCAGCACCGGCACACCCATACAGCCGGAGGGCGGGAGGGGTGTTGAGGGCACGGTCGAGGTGCGCGAGGAGTTCGTGCCGGGATTGCGCGACCTGGAGGGCTTCTCCCACATCGTGCTGGTCTACCACTTCCACGATAATGCCGCTGTCAGGCTCGTCGTCAAACCATTCCTGGACGATGCAGAGCACGGCGTCTTCGCAACCCGGGCTCCCACGCGCCCGAACCATATCGGCATGAGCGTGGTCCGCCTGGACCATATCGAGGGCAACGTCCTGCATATAAGAGATATAGACATCCTGGACGGCACGCCATTGCTCGACATCAAGCCGCACGTCCCGCATTTCGACTGCCCGCTCGAAGTCCGCATCGGCTGGTTGGAAGGTAAAGTCTCCCTCTACAGGGATAAGCGCGACGACGGCCACCTGGAGGGCTGACGATATCTCCAGGCACGTAGTGCCTGACATTTTTCGGAGAAGAACCTTGTATGATGTTGTTGATCAAGGAGTGGACTTATGTTGATCGATAGAATCGTGTCCCTCGCCGGGCAAAGCGGGGGAGGCCGCAGACTGGCGGAGGTAATAGTAGGTCTGGGTTTCACGTTGGCCCGCCTCGATGACGGCGCCTGCGGCGTTGCCTACACCCTGCGGGACGAGCTGGAGCGGGGCTGCGACGCTTTCGCCGAGGCGGGTAGAATGAGCGGCAGGGAACTGGGAGAGGTCCTTCCCTGGATAGGCGGAAGCTCCGTTATCGCCTCGGCGATCGGCCTCGCCGCGGCCAATGCGCTGCTGCTGCCGCCGCAGGAAGCCTTCCGCGCCGATCTGCTCGCATACCTCGACCTTCAACCGGGCGAACGCGTGGTCACGGTGGGAAGATTCCGCCCCATGGAACCGCAGCTTACTAGAATGGGAGTCGAGCTGGAGGTGGTCGAGAGGGGAGATCCCCAGACCCCCTTGAAAGGCTGTGACGTAGCCCTCATCACCGCTACCTCCATCATCAACAACACCATAGAGGAGCTCCTGGAGAAGATCACGGGGGTGCGCGAGGCCGCCATCCTCGGCCCCAGCACTCCCTACGCGCCGGGTGCGTTCGAGGACTCACCGGTTACCATCCTCGCTGGATCGGTGGTCTCGGACCCGGACAGGGTGCGCCAGGTCATAAGCGAAGGCGGGGGCACGCAGACCATGGGAAAGGCCCTGGGAAGGTGGATGACACGAGTCTCTTGAGGGTGCCGAAGAAGCCTTTGATCGCTCTCGCCGCCGGATATATGCAGGTGACAGGTTGAACATGGATACACGCATGATTCACGCGAGGCCGATTGTTCTACTCTGCTTCCTGCTGCTGCCGCTGCTTGCCGTGTTAACCCTGAATCCCGGCGTATATGCGTACACCCCACGGGGAGACTTGCACGCATCCGGCACGGAGACAGGTGGAGAAACGGCCGCGCCTCCCATCGCGGCACAGCTGCAGGAACTGGCCGGCAGCAATTACGGCAGCTACGGCATCTACCTCAACGTCCTTGGCGCCGGGGAGCAGGCGGGATACCGGGAGGACGAGGTTTTCTCCGCGGCCAGCTGCTACAAGCTGTTCCTGGTGATGTATATCTACGAGGGCGCCGCGCGGGGGGAGATGGACTTGGACAGGGTCATCACCCTTCAGGCCGCAGACCTGGAGGGCGAGGAGGGAATGATCCAGAACTCAGGCTCGAGCTTCACCACGCGGGAGTGCTGCCGTTACGCCGTCGTCTACAGCGACAACGTGGCCGCGCGCATGCTCAAGCGCGTCTACGGCTACCACAAGTTCCGCGACTATGCCCGCTCCATCGGCTGCCCGGTCGCCGGGACATATCACATAAACTCGACCACCGCGCGCGAGATGGGCATCCTGCTCATGCGCGTACTGCAGTTCGCAGAAACGGACTCCCTGGGACAGGAGGTCGTCACCTATCTCGAGGAGAGCACCTCCAGCAGAGGTATCCCTGCGGGACTTCCGCAGGGCGTGGCGGTCGGCAACAAGACGGGCAATTTCGAGGGTTACTATAACGATGCCGCGGTGGTGTTCTTAGGCGGCCTCACCTACGTACTCTGCGTGATGTCCAAGGGCGCCCCGGGTTTCAGCACCCATGCAGAGGCATCGCGCCTGGTCTACGAGTACATAACGGGCACATATTATGGAGACGCCTCCGCCGCCTTCTCCATCCCACCCTCGCAACGATGGTTTTTCGCGCATGCATCCACGGCGGCGAACTTCGAGACCTGGCTGTGTCTGACCAATGGCGAAAAGAGCACCGCCATCACATATATCCGGCCACTGGGGGAAACCGGAAGCAACACCGAACGCAGGATATGCGTTCCCCCCAGAAGCACCATCTCCCTGCGCATGAATCAGCTCTTCGGTATGGGAAAAGACCTGGCCCTGAGCGTGGAATCGGACCTTCCCATCGCGGCGGAGGAAGCGGCGTATTACGCGTGTCAGGGCGGCATGCTCGGCAACAGTATGCTGGGGGCTGAGTACGCAGCAACGGAATGGTACATCCCCGGGGGCAGCACCACGGAGGGCTACGAGACCTGGCTTTACCTCTCCAACCCGGGAGAGTCGGAGGCCCACCCTGTCGTCTCCGCTATGACAGCCGGGGCCCGCTCCTCGCGCTACCACTGCGTGGTTCCCGCCAGAGGCAAGGTAGCGCTGCTTTTAAACGACATCGCCGGAGTGGCGCCGGACGTCGCCGTATGCGTCGTCTCGGACGCACCGGTACTCGTTGATCAGGCTGTTTACGAATAATAGGCTGGCGCTGCATGAGCGCGACATGAGCTCCACCAAACCCATCACACGGCATCGACTTGACATTAACTGCAATCCTATTTAATTTTATAATCAGATTCAAATTTCAATATCTATTCAAAGTAAGTGGATTTAATGGCGGCATACGGTAGGGTATAGCAAGGATTGAATGCAGAGCTGATGGAATCTATGACATCTTCAGGTTCTGAGGTTCCACGCAGAACGCTGCGAAAGCAGCGCGAGAAAGAGCGGCGTATCAACACCATCCTCAATTCCGCTGAGGAGCTATTTGCCAGAAAGGGTTACCAGCAGACCAATATCGATGAGATCGCAGACCTGGCGGAAGTCTCCACGGGAACCATCTACTTCTACTTCAAGAACAAAGAGGATCTTCTTATAAAGCTCATGAACGCAATCGGATACCAGATACGGAGGATTCTGGGGGAGGGCCTGGCGGGATCCGATTTCTCCCTCGAGGATTTCTGTGCCGTGGGTACCGGTTTCATAAAGGACTTCTGCCTCAGCTACCCTGGAAAAGCCACCATAATGTTCCGCGAATCAGTGGGACAGGGCGACGAAGTTGAAGAACAGAGGAAGCGTCTCTTCAGCGTGTTGACGCAGGACATAAAGGTTGGGCTGGAGGAAGTCGTGCAGCGCCGCGGAATGGTATTCAAAAGTGCTCACTCGGCGGAGCTTATAGCTGCTCTTGTGGTGGGGATTTACAACCAACTGGCCTACCACTACCTGATCTGGCAGGACCAGACAGATATCATATCCGATCTGGCCGACGAAACCATCTCATTCCTGCTCGCGGGCACCAGCAGTCTGCTGACGCCCTGCGGCGATGACATCGATGGTAAAGATGATTGACACATATTAGGACCGAGATCTTGCTGTAAGGCCAAAGCTCGAGGGAAATGGGAGCCTGTCAGCGAGCTTGAAGGGGTGATGTATAGAAACAGTGTACTCACAGAGTATAAGATAACCGACTGAACGCACCAGATAACCAGAACTGTCCACGGCTTTCTCCATACCACAATCCCCGTAAAATACATTCCCCCGAACTATCCCTGTCCGATATCAAAAAAGGGGTGAGGAAAATGATCGACCTGGTAACTGAGTTTTCCGGACTACGCCTGAAGAATCCCGTTGTCGCCGCCGCGGGTGCCATCACCTCGACGCCCTATACGATAAAAAGTTGTATCGAAGCCGGGGCCGGAGCGGTTATCGTTAAAAGCGTCGGCCTTGACCTTGTAACGCAATTTCTTCCCCGGCCGGGTAACTGGTTCTGTGACAGGATCGGCGACCGCGGCAGTCTCATGCATTGCTATGCCGGTATCCTTCCCCTTGAAAAAGCGGTCGAAAACATCAGTGCCGTCAAGCCGATAGCAGAGAGTGAGGATGCTCGAATCATAGGGAGCTTTTTCTATATAGGACCATGGACAGGTCTACCGCCTTTCGAGGTCGTCTCGCCGCCCTCTGATGTGACTTTGCGCGAGATGGCCCTGCAGTTGGAAGAAGCGGGTGCGGAGGCTATCGAGGTGGTCTGTACCTGCGGACTGTCCTGCAGTGCAAGCGAAACGGCTACCTTTGTGGATGAGGCCATACCGGCTGTATTCAGAGCACTCGACGGCCACCTCAAAGTGCCTTTCTGGCTAAAACTCGGTTTCAACCACGATCTGTTCTGGCTTCGCTACCTCGAGACCATGCGGGACCTGGGGGCCTCGGCCATGCATACTTACAGCGACTTCCGGGTCACATTCCTCGATATCGAGACAGCGAAACCGCCTCTTGCAGTCCCCTTCGGCTACGGCCGTTGGCTGCGAGGTCTAGCCAATTACGCCGCCTTCCTCTCCGCGCAGGATACAGGCATGCAGGTCATCAGCAGTGGAGGCATATGGAGTTGGAGGGATGCAATCGAACGCATGATGTGCGGTGCTACCATAGCCGCCCTGGAGAGCCCGGTGCAATATAAAGGCTACCAGCTTTTCGGCGAGATAATAGAGGGCATTAAGCAGTTCATGGAGCGCAAGGGTTATGACCGGGTCTCGGAGATAACGGGGCTTGCGGTTCCACACATCGACAACATGGAAGAGCTCGTCGTGCAGTTCATGAACGCCGCGGTTCCACCCCAATCCCTGCGCATACGTCTCGACGACGACAGGTGCAACGGCTGCGGAAAGTGCGTTTCCTGCATCTATGGGGCGATGACTATGGATAACGGAAGACCACAGATCGACTTGGACATATGCGAACGTTGCGGGGCGTGTGTCACCATCTGCCCGGTCGAGGCACTGGCGATCATTCCGGCAGAATGAGAGTGTACCGCGATATGGCCACACAGGGATATGGATTCTTAATGCGGTATGTCTGGACTCGTAGATGAGATCCGAATGCAGAAAGGAGAAGGGCATGCCGGAGGAGATCTATACGCAATTGCGTGAGTACCTTGATGGAATGCCGGGAGGATTTCCATCAACCGAGAGCGGGGTGGAACTGAGGATTCTCGAGAAGCTGTTCTCTCCGGAGGATGCCAGACTGACCATGCAGCTGCGGATGTTCCCCGAACCGCCTTCAGTGATCGCAAAGCGGTGGGGGATGTCCGAGGAGCAGGCGGCTGAAAAACTCAAGGAGATGGCGGACAAAGGACTCATCATAAGGATCCATAGCGGGAAGCATGATTTCTACCAGGCTACCCAATACCAGGTCGGCTTTCTCGAGTTTTTCGTTACCACTATCGATCGCGAGCTGGCTGAGATGGTGGTGGAGTTTGAAAAGTCTCTTGGCGACAATGTGCTCCAGCAGCATCGCGTGGTGCCCGTGGGCGCTGCCGTGGATCCTACCTCATCCATCGCCAGCTACGAGAAGGCTAAGGAAATCATTAAGAAGCAGAAGCTGGCGGCTGTAGCGGACTGCATTTGCAAAAAACAGCAAGCTCTTTTAGGAAGGGAATGTGAGAAGCCGCTCGAGACATGTCTGAGCTTCGGCATAGGCGCAGACCACATGATACGAACGGATAAGGCACGGGAGATAAGTATCGATGAGGCCCTGGAGATAATCGATCGTGCGGAGAAAAACGCGATGATACTCATGCCCACCAACGCAAAGGATATTGTCCATATGTGCTGCTGCTGTTCATGTTGCTGTGCCCTACTACGCATGTTGAAGGCGCACGATAGACCCGCTGATTACGTCCGCTCAGCTTTCCAGGTACGGAAGGATCCGGAGAGCTGCAACGCATGTGGTGAGTGCATAGAGCGATGCCAGATGGAAGCCATAACCGATTCAAACGGAACGATCGAGATCGATCTTGCCAGGTGTATCGGTTGCGGCCTCTGTGTCTCCACCTGCCAGCAGGATGCATTGTCGCTCATAGCCAGGGAAACGGCGCCGATACCGGCGAATTACCTCAACATGCTCTCAGAACTGGCCAGCAGTCGAAATCTGGGATTCGGCAAACTCAACCCGGTGATGAAAATGACCAGCCTCCCCCTCTTTATAAAGATGTTGCCGTTCCTTTACGGATCGGGACTGGCCAGGCCTATCGTAGATCAGATGGCCAAACGCGGATGGGTCTGAAGAACAATGCAAATATAATATGGCACACGATTGTTGTAGAATGGCTGTAAGATGCATGAATCAAAAAGCGACGGCATAGCCTTTATCGCGGGCCGGTGGCCCCTGGACCCGGACCTTCCCACCATGGTATTCATCCACGGCTCCGGAGGGTCGAACATCATGTGGAGGGCGCAGGTAGAGACGCTCTCACGCGAGATGAACACCATCGCCCTGGACCTGCCCGGCCACGGCGCAAGCGAGGGCGAGGGGATGGACTGCATCACCGGTTATGCCGCTATAGTCGACGACTTCGTCGCCTCCCTGTGCATAACCCAACCCGTGGTCTGCGGCCTCTCCATCGGCGGCGGCATAGTCCTGCAGCTGCTCCTGGACATGCCGCAGAAGTACAAGGCCGGCATCGTGGTGAACTCGGGAGCAAGGCTGAGGGTGATGCCGCTCATCTTCGAGACCCTGGAGAAGAACTTCGAGGGCTTCATCAACGGGTCTTATACCTTCAGCATCTCGGAGAAGACGGACCCGGCGCTGGTAAAACCGCTGGTAGACAGCATGGCCCAGTGCCCGCCCGCTATCACCAGGGGCGACTTCACGGCATGCGATACCTTCGACGTCATGGAACGCCTGGGCGAGATCGAGGTCCCGTTTCTGGTCATCGCCTCGGCGGACGACAAGATGACCCCCGTGAAATACGGCACTTTCATGGCCGACCACATCGAGAACTCCACCCTGGTCGTTATCGAGGATGCCGGCCATCTCTGTCCCATGGAAAAACCCGCCGAGGTGTCGCGGGCGATATCCGAGTTCGTGCTGCCGCTGTTCGGAAAAGCGTGAACCGTGGCCGAGGATTCCGCCGCCCACTACGACAGGATAACCGGCCTGTGGCAAGATTTCATGGGCGACAACTTCCATTTCGGTTATTTCGATAGCGAGGACACGGACCTCACCGAGGCCGCCGAGAACATGATCGAGAGGATGCTCGAGCCGTGCGGTTTAAACGAGGAAAGCAGGGTACTCGACGTCGGGTGCGGTGTAGGCGGACCTGCCTTCTTCATATACGAGCGCACCCGCTGCACCATCGACGCCATATCCACCAGCGCCGAAGGGGTGCGCATTGCCAACGAGACCAGCGCGGAGAAAGGTTACGACAGGGTGCGTTTCAGGGTCGCCGACGGCATGGACAACGGGTTTCCCGACCAGACCTTCGACCTCGTCTGGATCATGGAGGCATCACATCCCATAGCGGATAAAAAGGCGCTGTTCGAGGAATGCTACCGCGTGCTCAAGCAGGGCGGGCGGCTGGCCATGTGCGACCTGGTGCAGCTCAAGACCCTCCCTCTCCACAAGGGGCTGTGGTACTTCATCACCAACATCAAGGACTTCCTCTTCGCCCCCAACGCGTGGGGGCCGGCACGCATCCTCACCATGGGCAGGCTGTGCGACTACATGATGGAGGCCGGGTTCTCCAGCGTGAAAGGCTTGGATATCACGAGCGAGGTGACCCCCACCATGAGGTGCTGGAGGGAGAGCGCGCTCAGCTTCCGCGATGGAGAGAGCTGCGAGTCATCCCGGCAGTACCTGGACGACTTCGGCAAGGCCTGCGTCAACCTGGAAAAGGCCTTCTCAGACGGCCTGATGGGTTACGGCATGCTCTTCGCCCGCAGGGAGAGCTGACCCCCCGCTAGACGGTTGCCCCGGCTCCTCGTAGTGGACGAAGTTAGAACCAGGATATATTGCCTGAACAGGGAAATCATAATTCCTAAGATTGATAGCACCGCCTGTTGAGCTCTAGATCTGCCTGGCGTAATGAAATCTCACGGGAAAGGCTATTTATAAACGAAAATCTGTGATCGTAATTGTTTTTCTGCTAGTTATAAGTAAAATCACCACTGAAACATAATTATAATTCTTTATCCATGCTATAATATAACTATATTTCTAATATTGTAATTGTTTTTCTGGGAAGAGCTATGATTGAAAACGAGCAGTATGCGTCGGATAACAGAATCGCAGGGTATGCATTGCTCATCGAGCGGTATGACATCGATGTAATACCGAACTGGCACAGGTCCTTTGTAGCAACCAGCGGGGTTCACCGTATTGATTCAAGAGAAGGCTTCATCGAGGAAGTTTACCCGAATAAGTATTGGCCTGGGGATACTCTGGGCGATCATCTTGAGTTCGCACTCAAGTATGACGGCACGAATCTGGAAATCCTCGCCTGTTTGTTTCAGAAAGCGGCTGAGGAGGACCTCCTTGAATATATCCGGTCCAAGCCGACTGGTAAGTATGCCCGTCGGGTGTGGTTTCTATACGAGTTCCTGACCGGAGTAGCTCTGCCCCTGGCCGACCTCAAGCGGGGCAATTACGTCTATCTACTCGAACCGGATAAGTACTATACAGTCGCCCCGGTACGCCGGGTCCGAAGACAACGGGTCAATGATAATCTACTGGGTGATAGCCGATTCTGCCCGGTTGTACGGCGAACGGATGCTCTTCGCGACTTCGAAGCATTCGACTTTCCCAAGCGATGCCGGGAAGTGGTGTCCGGCTATTCCCCTGAATTGCTGCAGCGGGCACTCGGATATCTTTACACTAAAGAGACGAGGTCCTCCTTTGAAATCGAACGTATAAAACCCACTTCGACACGTACCGAGCGATTCGTGGCGCTGCTTCAAATGGCGGAGCAAGAAGACTTCTGTCAAAAATCGCGGCTGGTAGAAGCTCAGAACCGCATTGTTGACGCACGGTTTCGCGACTCCGACTATCGGCTAAGCCAGAACTACGTCGGTGAAACGGTTGCCTGGCAAGAAGAGAGGGTTCATTTCGTATGCCCGAAGCCCGAAGACCTGGCCGGCCTCATGGATGGCTTGCTGGCCTCCCATGCGCGCATGGACACGGGGGGCGTTTCCGCCGTGGTTCACGCTGCTGCTATCGCTTATGGATTCGTTTTCCTACACCCATTTGAAGATGGCAACGGCCGCATACATCGCTTTCTGATCCACAACATTCTTGCCCGGAAAGGTTTTACACCAGAAGGCCTAATGTTCCCCGTCTCTGCGTCCATGTTAAGGAACGCCATTGACTACAATGCTTCTCTGGAAGCGTTCTCCCGCCATATAATGACCCTCGTTGAATGCTCGCTCGACGAAGATGGTCGTATGACCGTGTATAACGATACTGCCATCTGGTATCGTTATATCGATATGACAGCCCAGGCAGAGGCGCTTTTTCGTTTTATAGATCAAACCATTGAAACGGAACTCGCCGGTGAATTAGCATTTCTGTTTAATTATGACGCGAGCAAGAAAGCCATCCAAGAGATCGTGGATATGCCCGACCGGCAGATCGACCTCTTCATCCGTTTCTGCCTCCTGAACAACGGGCGACTCTCCTCACGGAAACGAGAAAGTCACTTTGCTGCCTTGTCGGATGAGGAAATAACCCGTATGGAAGGTGTTCTACAAGCCGCCTATGGTAACTCCGCCGCAAACAACGGATAAAGCATAATAGATCAAGGAGCATAGAACACGACATGGATAAACGAAAGCAAGGCCTTTCGGCCTCGCTTGTTTCACTGGCTCCACTGGGGACTCGAAGTTGCGCTATCACGCGCTATGTTCAGAAAGCCGGACTCTCCTCCTCCTCTTCTATCTTCGCCGCGGGGTCCTACGATCCCGACTTGCAGGAGGCTCTAAGCGGGTTTCAATCCTTCCTGCTCGGCTGCCCGGTCCAGCCCGATGAGCTCGCTTACGATGTTATCCAGGGGAAGAACGGCATCCCGTTGCGCTGCATGGAGATCGACGTTCTTTACGTAAAGCCCGCAACTCCTGCAGTAGTAGGCGCGGTACGATGTATAGTCCTCCAGGTAGAGGTATTCCAGCGACCCCTCAAGGCCCTGGCTGCAGAAGGGACAGGCGGCCCTCTGGACGTTCCACAAGGTGTGGCACAGCCTGCACTCGAGGAGCCACAGCCCGTCTTCCTGCCTGAACTCACCCATCAGCGGGCCCGTTCCGCATATGGGGCAGCGGCCTTTCTGCCAGAGAGAATGGTCGATCCCGTCCTGGATCCCCGCCGCGCACTTCCTGTAGAAAGGCATCATGCTCTCCCATATCACGCTGGCTAACAAGGCCGTATCGGTTGCGCCTTTCCCCGCGTACTCCGCTCCCCGGAGCAGTCTCTCCCTGGTCTCGGGGAATCCTTTTTCGGCAAGGCCATCCCACTCAAGGAGCTCCTTGCAAGGGATGAATCCCGGGGCCTCCCTCTGCTCGACCACCGAACAGACCCCGGAGATCACTCCGTGCAACTCCCGTATGGGAATTTCCAGAGCGGCGGGATCAAGCAGGGGGCTTCCCCGTCTCAAACTGCCCTCGATATCCATCCCGGAAAAATCGGCTGCACATTCTATCTCGCAGAGAGCCTGCTGCTGCACGTCCATGACGGCGCCGTAGAAGCCTATGGCATCCGCATAGTCCGGGTACATCCTCGTGTATGTTTCCACTGACTTCCGTATGCCGGCTTTGCCGGGATCCCTGGTTTCTATCCTTATAGCCATTTCTGCCTTTCCGGTCCGGTTCGGCCTGAAACATCAAAAGCGTGGCGACAAGCGCACGCCATATTATATCGTGGAGCCTGATGCAAGAGCCTTCACCCGGACGCGGCCCGGGCGGCCGTGGGGAAAGCCGCCTGGGCCGTCGACCTAGGAAATCTTCTGCTTCGTCTATCCTGCCAACTTCGCCTCGCCGAACTTGCGCCTCACGAACAGCCGATTTAGCAGCGGCGTGAAGGCGTTTGCGATGAGAATGGAATATGCTACCGCACCCGTGGCGCCGGAGTACATCCTTATCACCACGACCAGCACGCCGATAAGGACGCCGTAGATTATCTTCGCCTGCGCGGTGTCCGGGCTGGTGACCCAGTCCGTGGCCATGAAAAACGCGCCCAGCATCAACCCGCCGCTGAGTATCATGTACAGCGGATCCTCGACCAGTATCGCCGAGAGGACGAAAACGGTGGCGATGATGGAAAAAGGTATATGCCATGTTATCTGGCGCTTGTAGAGCAGGTATGCCCCTCCCACCAGTATGGCCAGGACCGAGACCTCGACCAGGGCTCCGCCGGCGTTGGCCAGGAACAGTTCCCAATAACCAGGGCGAAGCCCGCCCAGGTTGGACGTGCTGTTTATATACGTCAGTGGAGTGGCGCCGGTGACGCCGCTGATGCTTCCGAGGTTCAGGGTCACGGGTGCCCAGAGGCGAGAGAGCAGCGAGGTCACCAGAAAACCCAACAACGCGGGGTTGAAGAGGTTGTAACCGAGCCCTCCCATTAGTTCCTTGACTATGGCAACGGCGACAACGGTCCCGATTATCACGAACCAGAAAGGCAAGGTCGGGGGCATCAGCAAGGCCACGAGGATTCCGGTAACGAGAGCGCTGTAGTCATTAATGGTGGCCTTCCTGCCCATGATGCGCCGCATTATCAATTCGCACAACACGGCCGTTATCGCGCCTGCCGCCAGGTTCACCACAGCATAGAGCCTGAAGAAAGCTATGGATACGGCGATCACGGGGACAAGGGCTATCAAGACGTCCCTCATGCCGGTTGACACGTCTTCCTTACTTTTCAGGTGCGGCGGCGCCGTTACCGCGAGATCATAATTCGCCATGTAAGCTCTCCCCCTTTCTATTTCTTCTTCGCGGCGGCGATTTCCGCCTTGGCTATCCTGACATAGGCTACATGCGGTATGCGCGACGGGCAGACGAAGGAGCAGCATCCGCACTCGAAACAGTCAAGCGCCCCATATAACTCTGCCTTGTCGTACTGTGCCGTTTTCACGTACTTGACGATCATGTTGGGCATCAGGAACATGGGGCAGGCATCCACGCATTTGTCACAGCCTACGCACTGCCTCTCCGTCTCTTCCAGTACGTCTTCACTGGGGAATACAACGATTCCGCTGGTCCCCTTGACCACCACCGCGGATAGATCCTCCTGGGCGAAGCCGGTCATGGGTCCTCCCATGATCACCTTGCCGGGTGAAGCGATAAACCCTCCGCAGTGCTCGATCAGCTTATCGATAGAGGTCCCCACCTTCACCAACAGGTTCTTGGGCTCCTTCAAGCCGGGGCCGGTAACGGTGATGACCCTCTCGATAACCGGCTTCCCCATGGCGGCTGCCTCGTAGAGTGCCACCGTGGTCCCGATGTTCTGGACCAGAGCCCCTACCTCGCTGGGTAGTTTTCCGGGCGGCACCCTGCGCCCGCTGACCGCTTCTATGAGCATCTTCTCGTTTCCCTGGGGATACTTCACCTCCAGCGGCACGACCTCTATATCGTTTTTCGCCGAGGTAAGGCCCTCGAGCCTTTCGATGGCGTCCATCTTGTTTGTCTCCACCCCGATGATGCCCTTGCTCGCCTTTACGGCCCGCATCATCAGCTCCAACCCTGCGACTACCTCCTCGGATTTCTCCAGCATCAGCCGGTGGTCGCAGGTGAGGAAGGGCTCGCACTCGCAGCCGTTGAGGATCACCAGGTCTATGGGCTTGTCGGACGGTGGGGAGAGCTTCACGAAAGTTGGAAAGGCGGCGCCCCCCAGGCCCACCAGGCCGGCCTCCTTGGCCGCTTGCCGTATCTCTTCCTCTTCCAGGGAACCCGTATCCCTCTTCTCGTTCCACTTCTCCGGCTGGCTGGGGTCAACCTCGATAACTACGGATTTTATGGCCCTTCCGGCGAAGTTCTTCCGCTCCTCGATGGCGGTCACCGTCCCCGATACGCTGGCGTGGACGGGTGCGGAGATGAAGGCCTCGCTCTCGCCTATCTTCTGGCCCTCCTCCACCTTATCACCGACGTTTACCGTGGGCTCGTTGGGTGCTCCGACATGCTGGGAAAGGGGGATGACCACCCTGTCGGGAAGCGGTGCTTCCTCCGTAGCCTTGTGCGCGGTGAAGTCTTTCTGGTATGGAGGATGTATCCCGCCTTGGAATGTATTGATTTTCACCTGTTTACCTCCTGCTTAACCGGGATTCCATTGCCATGCACCGCTCATCCCACCTTGGGATGCGATTCCTCGAATTCCCTCTCCATGCCCCTGTTGCGGGCATTTATGATGCCGTTTACGATCAGGGCCACGGCCACGCCACCGAGGGCTATACCGCCGTAAGGGCTGGTGAAGACCTTCCTTATCTGCACGCCTATGGGTATGGAGGGGTCGTTGGGAAGATCGTAGGCCTCCGGCTCTTCGGCCAGCACATAGAGATAACGAAGGCCGCCCATCTCGTCCTTGCCGTAGAGACGGGCCGAGTCATAGCCGGCGTTTTTCAGCTCCGCGACACGCTTCTCCGCCGCCTCGATCATCTCGTCCCTGTCCCCGAACAGCAGCGCCCCCGTGGCGCATGCCTTTACGCAGGCCGGCATCATGTCCACGTCGTTGCTTATCCTGTCCGTGCACAGGGTGCAGCGGAACATGCCCTTTTTCTCCTGGTTGTAACCGGGCACGGTGAAGGGACAGGCCACGCGGCAGTAGTTGCAGCCGATGCAGCGGTTGGGATCGGTCTCGACCGCGGTGATGGTGCTCCCGTCGCTGAGCTTGTAGTCCACGTGCCTGGTCGCCTTGGGCGGGCACACCTCCACGCAGGCGGCATCGGTGCAGTGCATGCACTGGTGCTTGGTGAAGAACCAGTGCATCTCCCCATCCTCGAATTTCTCGTTGAAGAGTATGCGCATCCAGGTATAGGAGCTGAGTTCCGGGGGGTTCTCGTAGCTTCCCGTGAACTCGGTCTCCTCACCGGGGTTCTGGTTCCACTGCTTGCAGGCCACCTGGCAGCCTCGGCAGGCTATGCACTTGGTCGCGTCGTAGAGGATCGCTTTCTCGTTACTCATATCCGCTCACCCCCTCACGCTTTCCTCACGTTTACAAGGAAGGCTTTATACTCCGGTATCTTTGCATTGGGGTCCCCGACATGGGCGGTGAGCTGGTTTGCGGAATAAGCCTTGCCGTTGTTGCCGCCCCGGCACGCCCCGATATAGCCGTAACACCAGGGGAGGACCACCGACTCGACGTCTTTGCCGCCCACCTTCAGGGTCTGGATGCGGTCGGTTACGCATGCCGTGCACTCGACCTCGCCCCTGATGCTCTCCACTATCACCCTGTCCCCGTTCTTCACGCCGATATTGCCCGCCAGCTTCCGGCCCATCTCGACGAACATCCCGGGCATCATCTCCGCCGCCCAGGAAAGGTTGCGGGTAAGCTGTCCCGCCTGCCAGTGTTCAACCACCCTGCAGGTGGTGGCGACTACCGGGTATGCGTCGGATCCTATCTCCGCCAGCTTGTTCAGGTCCGAATCCCATATGAAGGCCACGGGATTGTGCTGCTGGGAGCTGAGCGGGTTTTCTATCGGGCTCTCCACCGGCTCGTAGTGCTCGGGCAGCGGGCCATCGGCGAGGCCTGCGGGCACGAACATGCGCCCCTTGCCGTTGGGCAGCATGAGGAAGGGGAATGCGGCAGACTTCTCCGGGGGCACCGGCTCTCCGGTCGCGGCGTCCTTGGCGGAGAAGTCCGGGTTGTCGTTGGCGATCCACTTGGAGCCGTCCCATTCCACCAGTACCCTGTCCGGGTTCCATGGCTTGCCCGAGGGATCGGCGGAGCAGCGGTTGTAGAATATACGGCGGTTTACCGGCCAGGCGAAGGACCACTTGGGGTAGAGGCCAAGGCCGCTGGGATCCTCCTGGCCGGTGCTCTTGGACATGTTCCCGTCCTGCGGGAAGACGCCGGAACAGGCCCAGAGTATGCAGGCTGTGGAGCCGTCTCCCTTGAGCTTGCTCATGTTCATTACCTGTTTCTTGTCCGACCAGGTGAAGCCGTTGATGAGCTTGAGGACTTCCTCGGGGTCCGGGTCGTCGCCGTAGGGCCAGTAGAGCTCGGTTATGGCCTCCCGCACCGGCGCGGAGCTGTCTTTCTCGTAAAGTTCCTTTATCTTCTGGTACAGCCTGTTCATGATCCACAGGTCGCACTTGGCCTCGCCGGGCGGCTCGACCGCCTTGTAGCGCCACTGTATCCACTTGCAGCTGTTTATGGTGGTCCCCTCCTTCTCCACCGAGGTGGCGGCGGGCAGCAGGAATACCTCCGTGTTCACGTCCCCGTGATCGGTGCCGGGGCGCTTCCAGAAACTGGAGGTCTCCGTCTCGAAGGGGTCCACCACCACCAGCCACTCCAGGTTGTCCATGGCCTGGCGCTCCATGTCGGCGTTGGGGCCGTCCACGGCGGGGTTCTGGCCGAAGCACAACAATCCCTTGATGTCGCCTGCCAGCATGGCCTGGAACATGGACATGTGGCTATAGTCCCTGCCGCTCTTCGCCTTGGGGAGGAGCTGGTAGGCGAACTCGTTGTCCGCCGTGGCGTAATCGCCCCAGTATCCCTTGAGCAGGCTGACGATATAGTTCTTGATCCCCTTCCAGCCGCCGTTTCCCGCCGTCTTCAGCCTGGCCTCCACGTAGGCATCCAGGGTCGGGTGGCTGCTGCTGATGGGCGCGGGCATGGATACCGGCAGCTGGTTCCACACCAAGGCGTTGAGGGCGCCGGACATGCCGTTGGACGCTCCGGCCATGGCGTTGATGCCCCCTCCCGCCACGCCGATATTGCCGAGCAGGAGTTGGAGCACGCCGAAAGCCCTAATGATCTGGGAGCTGTGGCTGTGCTGGGTTATGCCCACGCTGTAGAAGAGCACCCCCGCTTTCTCCGGGGCCGCCGTGGCGCAGTATTCCTTGGCTATCTCCAGGAACTTGTCCTCCGGGATGCCGGTTGTCTCCGCGACCACTTCCGGCGTGTACCGGCTGAAAAACTCTTTGACCAGCTGAAAAACGCAGTTGGGGTCGCTCAGGGTGGGGTCGGTGAGGGGTTTTCCGTCCTCCCCCGTCTGGTAGCTCCAGCTCGAGGTGGAGTACTTCTTCTTCTCCGCATCGAAACCGGAGAAGAGACCGCTCGCGTCGTCGAAGGCGAAATCGGGGTTGACGAGGAAAGGGGCGTTGGTATAGCTGTTGACGTATTCGGTCTGCACCAGGTCGTTCTCCAGGGCGTAGTTCACCAGCCCGGAGAAGAACGCGGAATCGGTCCCCGCCCGTATCTGCGCGAAGATGTCCGCGCGCGAGGCGGTCCTGGTGAAGCGGGGGTCCACCACTATCACCTTGGTGCCGTTTTCCTGGGCCTCGTTTATCCACCGCCAGGAGACGGGGCTGGTCTCGGCTGAATTGGCACCGCAGACCATGATGCAGTCGGAGTTCTTCATGTCGATCCAGTGGTTGGTCATCGGCCCCCGGCCGAAGGTGTTGACGTTGGCGGCGACCGTGGGGGTCTGACACAACCTGCCCGAGAACTCTCGATACACCATGCCCAGAGAGCGCGTGAACTTGCCCAGCATGGCACCTTCCTCGGTATGGAATATGGTGCTCCCCAGGCAGGCTATGGCCTCGGTGCGGTTGCAGGTGAGCTTCTTGCCGCTCTCTTCGTCCTCGTCGTACTCGATGAAGTTCTCATCGCGCGTCTTCTTCACTTTCTCGGCGATTTTCTCTATGGCCTCGTCCCACGACATCTCCTGCCAATCGCCGCCGCCCGCAGCGCGGTACATGGGTTTCGTAACGCGCTTGTCGCTGTTGGCCAGCTGGTAGACCATGGAGCCCTTGCTGCAGAGCCCGCCCCTGCTTATGGGGTGGTCCGGGTTTCCCTCGACGTTTGTCACCTTCCCGTTCTCGGAATAGACCAGGAGGCCGCAACTCACCCCACAGTACTGACACGTGCTCAAGGTCTCCTTGCCGTGAGCTATCCTGAGAGGCCTTTCCGACGCAATTGCCGGTAACTCGAAACCCAGAACAGCCAGAGCCCCCGCCGTGATTCCGACTCCGGAACTTCTAAGGAATTCCCTTCTTGTAATTCCCATGCTTCCTCCTCTGGTAAATCATTGGCCAGTGGTAAGCCGTTCGATCATCAAAGTGCTAATGGCAACGATTAGGCGGATCTCACCTCCTGCCAGCGCTAAGGGCCTGCAACCTGTCTATAATCAACGAGCAATAATGAATAGAGAATCCTGCCGGGAGTGTGAAACGATGGGAAACACGGGGGGAATGCGAGCGCAGTAACCGCCCTCGTATAGAAATGTCGCGGGGGATGGCAAAGGAAATTACGCTGTCTTCGCAAGCTACCATCAAAGAAATCCCCCACTCTTTAATTTTATAATATTATTATATTAGATATTATTAAATTAATTTTTTAATTATAATAGGAGCGGTTGCATTGTCAAGTTCCATACAAAAGGAGATGAAGCCTAGATGGACAAAAGGGTGCTAGATAATCTTGGCTGGTTGCAAAAACGTCTGAACGTGTGCAAGGCGGTCGCGAATTCCACTCGCCTGCATATCCTAGATCTGCTCCGGGATGGGGAAAAATGCGTATGCGAGCTTCTCCCCCTCCTCGACATGGAACAGTCAAACGTGTCCCAGCACCTGAATATACTCAGAAACGCCGGCATCGTCACGTCCCGCAAGCAAGGGCAGCACGTTCTTTACAAGGTAAGAAATGAAAAGATCTTCGATGTCATGGATGCCCTCGACTCCATGCTGGTCAGCGAGCTGGAGGAAGCAAGCGAACTGCTCAAGAGCAGGGGCGATCGTTAAATCCCAATCACCACCGTACTTGCGATATATGCGGGGGATTTGCCATATTCCCGCGATGACGATAAACTATTACTGGCATATGCCCTAAATATGGTGAGTATAGCGTAAGGAGCGGAATCATGTACCAGGTAGACTCGAGCACCTGCACGGGTTGCGGCACTTGCGAAAAAGTGTGCCCGACGGATGCGGTGAAGATCGTTGGAGAGATGGCGGTAATAGATCATTCTTTGTGCAACGAATGCGGCTCCTGCTTCTACACCTGCCCCAAGGGGGCGATCTACCAGGATGAGGCCGCTCCCGCGGTTACGCCGTCTCCCCCGGCGGTTGCCAGCAGATCGCCAATCGCGGTAAAGGCGCGGACCGAAAGACGCTGGCCGGCCGTTTTTTCCGCCCTAGCGCCCGTCGCCCTGGACCTTGCCCTGGAGATCGTAAGGATAATCCCCTCCCGGCGCACGGGTGGAGCCGTGTTCAAGTCAAACATGGGGCGTAAAGAGAGTGTCTCCCCTTCGTTGGGAGCGCTGGGATCGGGCTACCGCTACCGGCGGCGTGGAGGCAGGGGCTAGGTTGTTGCTTTGGACTTGGATGCGCCGCAAACCCGCAGCGGTTGCCACCGGAATACTTGCAACCACAGGCGATTATGCGGGGAACGAGCGAAACGTCAGGTTCCGATTATAATCCACAGGAGGGATGGGGATGAACGATTTATCCTTTGCGGGCCTCTCGATAGTATCCTGCGGTACACTGCGCATGGAACTCAATACGCTCAAGGAAGACGGCTTCCTTGATGCGGATAAAATCTACTACACCACGCCGGGGCTGCACGAGATACCGAGAGACCTCGAAAGCCAGCTGGTACGCCAGATGGGAAAGGGTGGCGGGGATTCAAGCGGCTTGATAGTCCTCTACGGCGACCGGTGTTTCGTCGATTCGACCGATTACTTCCGCAGCATAGACACGGTCATCCAGGAGCAGGGGTACAGCGCTTGCAGGATCAAGGCCCATAACTGCATCGATATGCTGGCCTCGGAGGAAGAGAGGGATGAGATAGCGTCGGGCCGCAGGGTTTACTGGCTTGTTCCCGGCTGGATCGAGTACAAAAAAAACGTCTTCCTGGAATGGGATGCGGGCAAGGCAAACGAGACCTTCCCCTCCAACGACACCGCCATTCTCCTCGACCCCGTAGGGTACTACGAGAAACTGGCGATGGAGGACCCGGAAAAGCTGCTGGAGTTCTCGGACTGGATGGGCATAAGCATAGAGCCGGTACCCGTAACCCTGGACCGCTTGAAAGAACTGCTCGCATCGTGCCTGAAGTCATTGAAGACCCCGGTAGCCAGCAAAGATTAGACTCTCGTCGCGTTAATCGCCTGCGGTAGTCAAACTCAAGGGAACCGCCTGTAGAGATTCCGCTTTGTGGTATTCCCTCACCGGGTTCCAGCTGGCGTTATCGTCATCCTTTTCCCGATGATGGTCTCCCGTATTCTACCTCTCAATGCCGCGTCGAGGTGCAAGGACATCGCCGGGAGACAGAGTACCCGCAGGGACCGCATGGGTTAGAATATATGGTATGGCGAGGAAAGGGATGAAGGCCGTTATCCTGGTAAGGCATGCAAAGGCCGGGCCGAAAGACCTGCCCATGCCGGACAAGGACAGGCCGCTAACCGAGCGCGGAAAAAACGACCTCAGACTGATGAAGCCGACCCTGCTCGAGCAGGCCATCAAGCCGGAGCACGTATTCTCCAGCTCCGCCAACCGTACCGCACAGACCGCGGCGATATACGCCGCGTTCTACGATATGTGCGACAGCATCTCGTTCCACGACGAGCTGTACCATCCCGACGCGCAGGCGATAGTAGACTTCGCGAGAAGAAGGGACAACGGCCTGCAGAGTATCGCGATAGTGGGGCACAACCCCGAGCTGGAGGAGGCGGCGCAACTCCTCTGGGAAGGCCGCTTCGATGCAACGGTGCCCACATCCGCGTGCATCTGTCTCAGCTTCAATGTCGAGCGCTGGGAAGACATACGCGAGAATATGGGAAAGATGGAATATTACGAGTTTCCGAGGAAAGAAGAACGGGAGTCTCTGGAATCGAAAAGTACCTGAACCGCGAGTTGAGCTGGCTTTCCTTCAACGACAGGATAATGCAGGAAGCGGAGGATGCCACTGTCCCCCTGCTCGAGAGACTGCGGTTCCTCGGCATCTATTCATCCAACCTCGACGAGTTTTACAGCGTCAGGGTCGCCAAACTCAAGCGCCGCATAGCCGCGGGAGAGAAACCCGAGACCTTCCTCGGCGGAAAACCCAAGAAGATATACAGAAAGGTTATGGCGAAGGCCAAGGACCTGGGCGCGGAATTCGACTCGTCTCTCGACAGGTTGCTGGAGGAACTGCGGGGCGAGGGCATCATCTTCGTCAACGAAAACGAGCTCGACGAGCAGCAGGCAAGGTTCCTGGACGGGTATTTCAAACAGACGGTGCGTCCGAGGCTGGTCCCCGTAATGCTGGATAACGTGGAAGGCTTCCCCTTCCTGCACAACCTAGTGGTATATCTGGCCGTCATACTCGAGAAAAAGGACTATCCGTCCGACCGCAAGTATGCCCTGCTGGAGGTACCGGCCGACGTACTGCCCCGTTTCGTAAGGATACCGGGGCGCGAGGGCAAGACCTACGTCACCATCCTCGATGACATCATCCGCCACGGCCTGGGGGACCTCTTCTCCATGTTCGACTACGATGCCTTCTCCGCCTACTCCATCAAGATGACCCGCGATTCCGATCTCGACATGGAGGCCGATATAACCACCGCTTTCCTCGAGCGCGCACTGCACTCGCTGAAGACGAGAGAGCACGGCGACCCGGTCCGCTTTGTCTACGACCGGGAGATGCCCGAGGACCTGCTGTCCTACATCGTCGCTAAGAACGGCCTGGCCCCCGACATCGTGATAGCGGGCAGCCGGTACCATAACAGCAGGGACCTGATGGACTATCCGGACCCTGGGGCTCGCTACGCCCGACTGCGTTACAGTAATCCCGAACCGCTCGAGCACCCGGTCCTGCGGAAATATACGAGCATGCTCGAGGCGCTTGCAGATCAGGACATCCTGCTTCATTACCCTTACCAGTCATTTCAATACACCGTAGATCTGCTGCGCGAGGCCGCCGTCGATGAGCACGTCACCTCGATAAAGATGACCCTCTACCGCGTCGCCGACGAGTCCGAGATAGTCAACGCCCTCACCGGCGCCATACGCAACGGCAAGAAGGTGACCGTATTCGTGGAGATACGGGCCAGTTTCGACGAGGCGGCCAACATTAACTGGATGGACAAACTGGCGGGTGAAGGAGCCAGGGTGATCCGCGAACTCCCGGAGCTGAAGGTACACTCCAAGCTGATCCTGATCACGCGTAAGAAGCGGGGTGAAAGCGAGAGATATGCCTGTATTGGAAGCGGCAACTTCAGCGAGTCCATCGCCAGGATCTACACCGACCATGCCCTCTTCACCAGCGACCCCGCGATCACGGGCGAGGTGAGGGGGGTTTTCAAATCCCTCGAGGATGGAAAGAAGAAGCCCAAGTACAAACACCTGCTCGTCTCCCCCGGTGAGATGGAAAAGAAGCTCATGCAACTTATAGATAAAGAGATCGCCAACGCCGGGGATGGCAAAAACGCTTATATCTACGCCAAGCTCAACGGCCTTTCCTGCCAGAGGGTAGTCGACAGCCTGTACGAGGCAGGCCAGGCCGGAGTCAAGGTCAAGATGGTCATCCGCGGGGTATGCTGCCTGCTTCCAGGCGTGGAGGGGTTGAGCGAGAACATCGAGGTGCTGAGTATCGTGGACAAGTATCTCGAGCATTCCCGCATCTATATATTCTGCAACGATAACGACCCGCTGATATATATATCCTCCGCGGATTGGATGCACAGGAACCTGGAGAAGCGCATCGAGGTAGGGGCCCCGGTATATGACGATGCATTAAAGCGCGAACTACTCGACTACATGGACGTGCAGTTCGAAGACAACGTAAAGGCGAGGGTGATCAACGCGGCCCAGGACAACGCGGAGAGGAACGGCGGCGGAACCAGGAAGGTAAGGGCACAGACAGATATATATAAGTATCTGAGAGATAAACTGCGCGGCGGCGAGGGGGACCCTTGAGCGAGCGCACGGGGTCCCATCCCGCCAGGGGCATTCAGGTGGCGGACAGCCCTCCGTCCACGCAGATCGCCGCCCCCGTGATATAGCTGGCCGCATCGCTGGCCAGGAAAGCCGCCATGGGGGCGATCTCCTCCGCCTCCCCCACGCGGCGCATGGGGATGGAGAGCTCGATCCTCTGCCTGCTCCTTTCGTACGCCAAGAGTCCCTCCATCATCCTGGTGCGCATGTAGCCCGGGCAGAGGGCGTTGACCCTTATGTTGAACCTCGCCAGTTCCACGGCCATGGTGCGGGTAAGCGCGATGATGGCCCCTTTGCTGGCGGAGTAGGCGCTGCACTTGAAGAGCGCCTTGAGCCCCGACAGCGAGGCGACGTTGATGATGCACCCGCCACCCTGCTCCTTCATCGCCGGGATCACCCTCTGGTTGCAGAGGAAGGTCCCCCTGATGTTGGTGTCCATGATGGCCGCGTAATCCTCCGTGATGACGTTCTCCATGTAGTCGTAGCTGGGGCTGGTGCCCGCGTTGTTGACCATGATGTCCAGGCGGCCGAACTCCCCCAGGACCTTCTCGACCATGGCGTTCACTTCCCCGGGCTCCATCATGTCCACGCGCAGGGCGAGGGCTTTCCTGCCCATGTCCTCGATGGCCGCAGCGGTGCCGCGGAATTCCTCCTCCGTGCGCGAGAAGACGGCCACGTCCGCGCCGGCCCGCGCCAGTTCCAGGGCAATGGCCCTGCCGATGCCCCTCCCCGAGCCGCTCACGGCCGCCGCCTTCCCGGAAAGATCTATAGCCATCCCGTTCATCTAAACCCCTTTCGAAGCCGCGTAAGTTCCATTATCAGCCGAAGTCCGGTTCGCGTTTTTCCAGGAATGCCTGGACGGCCTCCATGAAATCCTCACTGGTCTCGGCGAGCAGCACCTGGTCGCTGTCCATGTGCATTATGGCATTGTCCAGGGCCGTGGTGAGCGCGTTCACGCTGCGCTTGATCATCTGCACCGCCGCGGGTGGCCGGGCGGCGTAGACCGCCGCCATCCTCCCGGCGCTCTCCATCAGCTCCTGCGGCGGCACGACCTCGTCGAGGAATCCCCACTGCAACAATACGCCTGCTCCCAGCTTTTCGCTGGTCATCACCCAGCGCTTGGCCCTCGCCGGTCCCACCAGGTGCACGCAGAGCGGCAGGCTTACCCAGCTCAAGGGGATTGCCAGGCCGCTCTCGGGATAACCCACCAGGCAATCCTCGGAGCCGATGCGGAAATCGAGGGCGGAGGCGATGCATGCGGCTCCTCCCATGGCAGCGCCGTTTATCGCCGCGATGGTGACCTGGTCCATCTCGCGCAGCGCCCTTATCATGCGCGGGCCCAGGTGGAACAGTCGCTGCCGTGCGATCAAGGGGCTGGTGCGTACGAGCGCCTGTTCCGGGTCCTTCAAATCCACTCCCACGCTGAAATGCCTGCCCGCACCGGTGATTATCACCACCCTGGTCTCCGTATCCTCGCGGAAGGCGAGGGCCGCTTTCTCGAGCTCGCGCATCAAGTCCAGGCTGAGGGCATTGCCGGAATCCGGCCGGTTGAGCGTCACCACGGCAACAGGTCCCTCGCGCTGTACTACCAGGTTCTTATATTCCATTCCGCCTTCTTTCATCTAGCTCTCATGCATAAGTCGATCACCGCTTCTTCTTTTCCTGGCCAAGGAATATAGTGACAGTTCCCACCGCCAGTAGCCGGCGGCGGAGAAACTCCTTTGCCACCCTTCTATACATACGCGGAAAAGCCCTTGCCCAGCAGCTCGCGTCCCACTACCAGCTTCTGGATCTCGGTCGTGCCGTCCGGGATGGTGAGCATCCTCGCATCGCGGAAATACCTCTCCAGCGGGTATTCGTCGGACAGGCCTATGCCGCCGTGTATCTGGATAGCGTCGGATGCGACCTGAACCGCCACCTCGCATGCATAGCCCTTGGCGAGGGATGAAGCCATGCGGGCCTCCGGGTCCGCGTCCATGGATAGCTTGTAAGCCCAGTAGGCCATGAGGCGTGAGGTGACCGTGAGAGCTTTCATGTTGTAGAGCTTCTCCTGGATGAGCTGCATCCTGCCGATGGGCTTGCCGAACTGCGTTCTCTCCCTGGCGAAGGTTATGGAGGCGTCCAGGGCCGCCTGGGCGATACCGGCCGCCGCCAGGGCCATGCCGCTGCGCAGGAAAGCGAAGATCATGTTCTCGGGAGCCATGGTCCCCATCATCTTCGCGAACTTGGAATTCGCCACCTTCTCGGGATCGTAATTGTCTCCCATCAGCTTCTTCAGCCTGTCCCCCGACATGGCCGAGGTCACCATGTTCATGACGTTGTTCTCCTTGGGAACCAGGCAGTCCTCGAAGAATATCTCCCCGGTGGGAGCTCCCCTCCATCCGAGCTTGTGGAGGTCGCTCACCTCGTAGGGCGACTGCTCCTTCTCCACGAGCAGGAATATCCTCTCTCCTTTTTCGTCGTTGGCGACCAGCATGCAAAGGTCGGCCACAGGCGAACTCGTTATCCAGGTCTTGGTCCCGTTCACCCGGTAGAAGTCGCCGTCCAGCACCGCGCTGGTGCGCATGGACCGGTTATCGGAGCCCGCCTCCGGCTCGGTTATGGCATAGCATCCGATGAGCTCGTTGGCCATGAGCTTGGGGAGCAGGCGCTCGTGCATATCGTCGGAGGCGATATTGACCAGGGCCGCGGGAAAAGACAGCCCGACCAGGCCGGCAGCGGCCGGCCATACCCGGAAGGTCTCCTCGGCCATGATCCCCACTGCCAATGGATCGCTGGCCATATCGGACATGCTCTCCACGTCGAACCCGACACCGATCTTTTTGAACCTCCGCATGATGTCCAGGGCCTCTTCCTTGTTCATAGGCCCCTTCTTTTCCTGCTCGTCCACGAGCGGCGCGATCTCTTTGTCCAGGAATTCCCTGAGGCTGTCCCGGAAGATCTTCTGGCTTTCGTCGAACTCGAAATCCATTTTCAACCCCTCTCCCTAGCTAAGTCGAGTAATAAAGATAGCCGTCCGTATATTGATGCGTTCGGGTGCGGGAGAAAAGCCAATTCACTGCAGATGCCATTTCTCCAGTAATGAGAGCCTTTTCTCGCCCGGCCACCCTCAACGCCTGTCATCGCCTTGCGTGTCGTGACCCGCGCTTGCAGCCCCGCCCTTTATTTTAATCGTCTTCGCTGCTTCTTTCAGTCCCTCGCCCGAAAAGCCGTTCGCTCGCGAGGTCGCGGACGGCCTGAAGGAAGCGATCGAGACTACGATTCTGTCCCGGCTACCATCTCTCCTACCTTGCGGGCGCGCGCAACCGCACCGGGGATCGTAGCGGTGATATAAGCGGCCCCTTCCGCGATCCGCGCTGCTTCCTCTGGCTCGTGCTTTCCCTCGGCAACGGCAACGGCGGCCGGTACGACGACGTTCAACAGGCAGTTGCTGGCATAGGTGAGTTCCTGGCTGGCAACGATGGCCACGGTGAGCGGAATATCGAGCATATGGGGTATCAACCATTCCTGACCGGGGATGATATTGGGTACCTTGCCTCGCCTGGCCATGGCCTGCCCCATGCCGGCCATCATACGCCTCTTCAGCCGGTTCAGACCACCCCGCATGACACGGGGAAGGGCCTCGGCGAAGACGTTTGAGATAGTCTCCACCTTGCCGTCCACCGATGCCTCCACGTCGAAACAGCCGTCGAAACCGAGGTATCTGCGGGTGAACGGGTCCGTGCGCCGCCCCTGGGGCCGGACGGCGGTGAAGCGTATCTTTATCTCCTGGCCGGTCATGGCGCTGAAAATGAGCCCGGCCTTCTCCTCGACCACGGCTTTGCGCTCGTCATCCAGTGCGCGTACCACATCCGCAAGCTCACGTCCCGCGGCGAACGCTTGCGTGGTGGACTCGATGCGGCGAGCCACCGCTTCCCGCACCGGCTCTTCGCAGGCCGCCAGAAGCGCGTCCGTCACCGGTCCGGCGCTCAACTCCGCTCCCTTGCGGGTCATGATATACATGCATGCCAGGGACGTCTCCGCGTCCAGGGACTTCCACATGCGCGCCTCCCTCAACCGGGCCCCGGCGGAAGCCGCGTCGCTGCCATCCTGGAGCAGGAGGCCCATCGCCGTCAGCAGGTACGATATGGGGACATGGGCCATGGGGGGATTCACGGTCCCGATGGCGTTGGGCATTATGAAATCCGATTCGACGAAGCTCGACATGAGGTCGTAGAAGCCTATCATGCCCACCACCGTGGGCGCGCCCACGTCCTTGAGTATCAGGCCCAGGTCGCCTACGACCCGCGCCGTATCCAGGGTTATCTCGGTGCCGGGAATATGCAGCTCCTTGACCAGGCCCGCCTCGCGGCTGGCCCCCAATCCGACCAGGTAGATTGAGTCGGCCTTGCCGTAGGGGCCGTACTTCTCGTCCACAGCGGCGTCGGGATGGATGACCTCGGCCACCGCCGCCGCCCCGAAGATGGCGCTGAAGATAGGGCTGGGGGCCAGGCCGATCCCCGCGTAGGCGCGTTTCATGGCCCGGGTGGCCACCCGCGCGCCGTTGAAGGCGACGTCCGGGATCACTATGTCCTCGCCCAGCGCGCTGTGGCCCCAGGGAGTACCGGAGGTGCTGCCCAGGGGCAGGAGGCCGCCGTCCACCCTCGTCAGCCGCTTGCGCATCATGGCCCTGTAGAGGGCCTCCACCGCCGGGAAGCCCGAGATCTTGTTGCCCATCTTGGGGGTGGGCATGTTTGCGACCCCGCCGCGTTCGACCCCCGCGTGCAGTCGCGCCATCGCCCCCAGTTTGCGATTGGCGGCGGGCACGCCGGCCCGGGACTGCGTGCCGCTGAAGTACAGCAGCAGGGCGGCTATCAGCGCGGCGTTGGAGGGAGTGGCGCCCCCGGCTATTCCGGCGGATACGCACTGTTCGACGAGGTCGTCCAGGGGTATATGCGGCGCATTGGCGTTCTCGATGCGGCTTTCCCGGCCTGCCAGCAGGGCCTCCACGATGGTGTTCGCGGCGCCCAGGAAAGCAAAGGGCAGACCTCCGTGTCCGCCCTTCAGGGCGTTGATACGGTCGCAGGTAAGCAGGGCTACGTCAGACAGTATTATCTCGGTGATCTCCGACGGTTGCATAGTGGCACCCCTTTCAGTCCAGGTCGACGACGAACGGCTCTCCCGCCTCCAGCCGCGATTCGATGAGCCTGCGCAGTCTCGGAAGCCCTGTCTCCACCCCGAGAGTATCGCGTATGCGCTTGCAAAGATCGACCAGGTCATCGTACTCCGGTCTCACCGGCGTCAGGGCGGATGGAGCGTCGATGACCTTTACGCGCATTTCTACATCAAGCGACCTCCCTTTATAACGCAAGGTAAGGGGCAGCGTTTGATACGATGCTTGCTCGAAGAGATGAACCGTCTCGACACGGTGAAATCCGGAGATCCCGAACTGCCGCGCCAGCGCCAACATATTCTCAGCCGGCATATCCGCATCGACCAGCACGATACAGCCCGGCCGGCTCTTCTTCGTCATCGACGGCAGGACCTGTACGTCGTGTGCTCCACGGTCGTACAGCATCTCGACGAGACATCCAACCTCTTCCCCGCTGAGATGATCGAATTTCAGCAGGTACAGGCACCCTTTTTCTTCCATAGGTATTCACCCTCTAACATATTGCCGGTGATGATCGTCATTTTCCACACCACCCCACCCGAAGTCGTTTCTGAGGCTTTGGACTGAACCGCCATCGCTGCGGCTCCAGGACTCAAGGCCATGCATCATCCAGCCGGACCTGATCCAACTGCATCAATTCTAGCAATTTAAACGCATCTGCGAGAGACGTGAATCGGCAAACCCGGCGATAGTTGCTTTTCACAAGCATCGCACTGGGTATGCGCATGCCTTCCTGCAAGATAACTTACATGTCATGAAGCGAAGCCCACAGGCGGCATAGAGGCCATATGGTTTTTACCTGAAATGTGTTTTGGGATAACATATTAACGGGGTAAGTAAGGCGAGAAGGTATAGGGACAGGAAAATCCATGGTTTCCGGAAGGGGGAATCGCGCGTGAAGATCTGCCCGGATTGCGGCGCCAGGGAGCAAGTCCCCGGGGCGACATTCTGCAGGAATTGCGGGTCAAAGCTGGTCGAAGCGGACCAGGTACCGCCGGAGCCGGCAGCTGTCGGGCAGGCTGCTCCCCAACATGTGGCGCCCCAAGGGGCGCCTGCCCAAACCTCGGCGGTATCCCCCTCGAAGCCTGCCGCGGATAAGGAGAACACCACCACGTTGATCCTGGGCATTACCGTAGGGGTCCTCAGCGTGGTTATCATCGTGCTGGCGCTGTGGCTGACCTTGTGGTCGGGGGAGGAAGAGGCGACAGTGGTAACGGCGCAGGGGGATCAGAACGGCGAGCAGGAGGTCGGAGTGACCGATAGCGGCCCCGAGGAGTTGGCCCTGGATATGATCAGCTCCCTGGAGGAAGAGGATGCCGACGCCTTTATCGCATGTTTCGAGAAGGGCTACCTGGACAAGATGAGGGATGAGGCATCGGGGCCCCTTGCGGACACCGTAAAGGACATGAGTTTGAAAGATATCCTGGCGCTCTTGTTCGAAGTGGCTGATATAAAGATAACGGGCCTGGAGCTGGAGACGGACATGAGGGGAAGTGACAGCGCCGCGGTGACCGCAGTGGAGGGAGAAATGGAGATCATCGTCAGCGGGGACGTGATAGAGACCATAGAACTGCAACCCGAGGACATGTCGGTGGATTTCTCGAAGAACCCGATTACCTTCGAGATGGAGAAGCAAAACGGGACTTGGTATTTAGTGAAGGAGCCCTTCCGCGACCTGCGCGACGAGCTGATGTGAACGGAGATAAGCATATGCTCGATGGATCTGTCCGTATAAGAAAGAAGCTGCCCCTGGCTGTAGTCCTCCTGATTTTCGCTACGCTGCCATTGGTGGGGGGCTGTGGATGTGGGAATGCCGGGGAAATGCATGACTACTTTACGCGTGACCAAGGTTATAACGCTGGCCTTATTGAAGGCTATAATTGCGGCCAGAAGGACAAGAATCACTTCGAAGAAACGGGGGAATTATTGCATGGGCGCAGGCCCGACAATCCAGACGTCTCCGGTGTTGAGTACAAGGAAGACTACACGGAAGGTTTCGTAGCTGGATTCTACGAGGGCTACGATGAGGCATGGCCCGAATTCATGGATTTCCCCGCCACAGGTATGGAGGAAAGTGAAGAAGAGGATCTCGATATCGGACTCGATGTAGAGATATTCGATGATTATCAACTGGGTTTCAATGACGCCAGACAGCCGGGATACAACGCCGGGTTTGATGATGGCGCCTATGGCGGAAAGACGGAAAAACCCGTCAATACGGGGATGAGTGAGGAATACCTCAGGGGCTTCGACGATGGCTGGGCGGAGGGTTACGCGGAAGGGTACGAGGCGGGAACCGAATGGAAGAAGGTCAAGGAGATGAGTCCCTGAAAGCGGCGTTAGCGGCAGATAAGAAAGGCGTACGGTATGAGGTTCTGTGAAAACTGCGGGTTCCGGCTGCCCAATCCAGATGCCAGGTTCTGTAGAAACTGCGGCGCCAGCCTGGTGGAGGAGGAAGGTGCTCCCGCGCAGCCGGCGCCCCCTGCCGCTCCCACGCCGCCGGCCGCTGAGACGCAGCCTCCACAACAGGCCGAAACCCCGCCTCCACAAGCAGCCAAGGCCGAGGTCCCGCAGCAGGTCCCCGTACCTCAAGCACCGGCGGATGCGGCCCAGGCAAAGCCTGCGGGACGAAGCAAAGTCAATCTCGGTCTTGGCATCGTGGTCGCCGTCCAGCTCGTGGCGATCGTGGTGCTCGCGCTGCTCCTTGCTTTCTCCGGCGGCACCGAGGCCGAGGAGGCTGCGCCCGAAGCCACGCAGGACCCAAGGCTGGTCCTGGCCCAGGAATACGTGCGCGCTATGCAGGAAGAGGACATCGATGCATATATCGTATGCATGGACACATCACAGATGACAAAGAGCGACATCGAGGACTACAAGGATCTCATCGAGGAAGCCTTTGACCTGGCTGATATCGACATAACCGACGTGGAGTTCGAGGTGACCGAGATCAGCGAGAGCAGGGCCGAGGTAGTCACCGTCAGCGGAACGCTCGAGGTCCTCTCCGAGGAGGAATTGACGACCATAGACTTCTCCGAGGAACCAGTGACCATCAAGATGAAGAAGAGCGGCGGCGAGTGGCTCATAAGCGAGGACCCGGCCGTCGAGTTGGGGTGGGAGATCGCGTTTTAATAGCCGTCGCAGTATGAATGTGACGCTTGCGCCAATGACACGCGCCAGGCTTTCCTTAGTCCAGTCTCAATGCACTGATTGATAAGTCATTCCAAGGTGTGAGTCAGATCCTGAAGTCGCCGAATCTCTTGTAGACCTCCTCCCAGTGGCGGACGGCTTCCCTGCCGCCTTCCACTTTGTAGCAGTCGGCGTAGTCGGATTCCTCCTTCCTGTCATCTTCGCTCAAGGGGATCCTGATCAGATAGTCGCAGTAGGGATCCCCTGTTCCGATGGTGTTGGCAACGCTGAAGATCACCTCCGGAGCCAGGCAGTCGAAGGCTATGTGATGGGCCAGACAGGCATATCTCGCGTATGAATGCAGGCCGTAGGCCTTCAGTATCATCGTAGGTGCGCACTTCGTCCAGCGCATACGGTATTCGGTCTTGTCCTCGGAGACCCATTGCGTCGATTCCCAGGCTTTTGAACTGAAATAATTCGCCATGGCCTGCCTCCACTGGTCGATGTCCGTTCTGTCCTCGGGATAGGAATACAGCAGGAAAAAGCCCAGCTGGATGCGAATGGCAACAGCGGACATCATCTCGTCCGCGAGGTACTCACCGTAGTGTTTCTTAAGGTTGTCGTACAAGATGATGGTCGGCCTCATCAGATCGAAGACTTCCTTGAAGACCTGCTCCTGCTCATCGTCGCTGAACTCGAAGTACTCGGGGTGCCACTGCGGCTTGTTGGCCATCATGTCCCAGGTATTGGACTTCAACAGGAGCCCCAGGCCCCTCGGGATCCCGGTACCCCTGAAAAGTGAATGGGACATCGCTTTGACGATAGGCCAACCGATCGACAGCGCCGCCCCCTCTCCCTGCGGAGGAGGCATCTCCACCTCCTGCAGGTTGCTGCCGGATTTCGCGGTTTCCATTTCACACCCCCTTTTACACAATACACTTGCGTATCTAACCAGCTGGAATTAAAGCCCCTGTTCTCGAAGCCAGGCTATTATCTTATCCGCAACGTCCTGCCAACCTTCCTCCAGCATCATATCGTGGGCCATACCAGGAAAGATCTCGAACTGGGCTCCATAAGCACGTGCAGTTTCCCTTTCCTCCTCTACCGTGAATGTTCTATCGTTGGCGGCGTCGAGCAATAACATAGGTGTCTTTTTTACCTTCTGTGGTTTCGGAAGAGAGAAAAAGAACATTTCCTGGACGGCTCGATAGGATTCGTTCTGCAGGTTGGGGAAGTACTCCATGAGCTTTTCCTTGTCCATATCCGCGGAGAAAAACCAGTATCTGGCCAAGTCGGGATCGCCGACGGCAAGATATGGGTTGAGTGTCACCAGAGTTCTCAAATAAGTAAGGGGTTGATGGCGGGCCATGCGGAGGCCAAAACGAAAGCATCCTTTCACCGGCACAGGTGCTAGCAGAACGACTGCGGGAGCTGAATATCTCTCCAGGTACTTCTGGATAATCCATCCCCCCATGGAGTGGCCCACCAGAACGGGCGGCTTCTCCAGCTTTGCCGCGGCTTCAGCCACATCTTCGATGTAGTCCTTGATGCCGGTCCAGAACAGACGCTTGCGTCCATCACTACCACCATGATTGCTCAGGCTCAGCGCATGGGAGGAATATCCCTGGCTAGCGAAATAGGGCAGGAAATTCTCTTCCCAGCACCATGCAGCATGCCAGGCGCCGTGGATGAAAAGTATCGGTGTCGGTTGCGCTTCCGTTTCGGGCTCTCTAGTTATCATCTCTTGTCTCATATAAACATCTCCTCTAATCCCGCTCTTATGCGAAGACCTCGGCGAGGAAACCGCCCAGGGCCTGGTTGAACTCATCGGGTTGTTCCTGCGGCGCACAATGGCCTGCCCCTTTGAAGACCTTGAGTCTTGCATCGGGAAGCAGAGAAAAGGTGCGGTTGTTCTCGCGGTCGTTCGCCATCAGGGTATCCTCGCTTCCCACGAGCAGCATCACCGGGACATCCACGTTTGGCAGGCAATGCTCGAGATGGTATTCAAGAAGGTTTCTCGCCGCCCCCCTCAACGTGATAATGGGCGTTGAACATCCCATGCGCTGCAGAAACTCGATCTCGCTTGCCGGTGGTCTCTTTCCGTAGACCAGCCAGCGCATACATAGATACATAAGAGGGGAATCGCTCAACCTCGCGGCGAGGGCTTCACTGAAATCGTTCTCTAGCAGATTTTTATTCCACTGTATGAACAACCTCCACCGCAGAGATACCCCTTCAGCAAGATCCAAGCCAGTGGAGTCGATGATCGCTAGGCCCTTCAGCCTATCCTTGTACTCATTGGCGAAGAGCTCGTAGAACTTGAAAGCAGTGATTCCACCCATGCTGTGACCGGCCACCACGAATCGCTCCGGCTCGAAGGCGTCCACCACAGCCTTGAGGTCTTCGGCCAGACGCTCGACATGGTAGTCCTTGCTTTCGGGTACTTCAGATCTGCCGTGGCCTCTGAAGTCCATACTCACTACCCTGTACTTCTCAGCAAGATAGGGCTTCTGATAGTGGAATTCCGTACCGTTGCCAGTATACCCGTGGGCCAGGAAGACGGTAGGGTCCTTCTCGCCCAGGTAGTCGACGAAGAGGGCCGTACCATCGAGTGAACGTATTCCCTTCTTCTCCTGGCCGTCCAGGATGGAGGGCAGTTCACTGACTCCCTTTCTGCTCTCCCTGAGACGGTCCATGTTGCGGACAACCCTGGGCCAGACCATCAAACCCATTGCTGCCCCTGCCCCAAAACCGAGCTTGCCAAGATTCCTGTTTCCCATAAAGGCTACCCCTTTGTCCCGCCGGGAACCATCTCCAGGTCCGACGTTTATTCAGAACCGGCGCATCGTATAAAAGGGATGTTTGGAAAGGACTATTTCTGTTGAAAAATTCAAAGTTGCCTATCCTCATCATCCCCATCATCGAGCAGCGATCAATGAAATAACACACAATGTGTTGCACTAACTTATTGCCCTTCGGGGTTTGCTTACCCCATATACATGAAATGTAAACCTATGAAGACAAATCCAATGTAATTCCTATCGAATGCCTGGATGTAGACTTGTTAGATGAAATGCTGCTAGAAATGCGTTAGAAAACGTTAGAAATGACCTATCTGTATAATGGTATTGTATTCCGTAAACTCCATCATATATGTTCATCTATCAGGCATTTTAGTGGCGGAGGGGGCGGGATTCGAACCCGCGAGTCCGCGAAGGCTAATGGTTTTCAAGTACTCTATTCCGATATTATGGTAATACCTGGTACTTCTGCGAGTCATTATCCTGCATATTTATAAATATTACCATTTTGTATTCGCGATAGTTCGCGATACCTAGCGTTGAAATGGACCCAAAATTGACACTGCCTGTCCAATTTTCGTCATCAAGACAATGCCTCGACCAGCTCATCATTGATGGTCATAATCTGTCTAACTGAGGTTTTCGGCCAGATCCAGGCGGTTGATGTCGTTCGGACATAGATTGAGGGCGGCATCCCGGAGGAGCTTCTCTATGAGGCAGTCTTTTATAAAGCCGTACCCCCCGAAAAGCTGTATAGCCTCCAGGGTCACTTTAACAGCCGCCTCTGTACAGAAGACCCTGGCCATACGGGAGAGCCGGGGCTCACCGCCCAAGTTCTGGATATTGGCCCATATTGCCTTCCAGGCAAGTGTCCTCCCAGCCTCGATAAGGGTTGACATATCGGCGAGCTTAAAGGAAACGGACTGATGCTCGATGATCGGCTTTCCGCCCTGCACCCTTTCTTTCGCGTATGCCAGGGCCTCGTCGTAGGCAGCTCGGGCTATACCGATGGAGCTAGCACCCACGGCCCCGCCGGACAGGGAGTGATGGATGTTCTCCACGTACCAAAGCCCTTTGCCCTCCTCCCCGTAGAGGTTCTCCGCCGGAACGCGTACATCGGTGAAGATGACCTCGGCGTTCTGCAGGACACGCTGGCCCATCTTGTCCTCCACCATGCCCACCGATACCCCCGGTGCATCGCCGGGGACGTAGAAGTACGCACTGGCATCCCTACCCCCATTCGGGTCGAGGGAGGCCAGTGCCAGGTAGAGATCGGCCAAGCCCCCATTGGTTACATGGGCCTTGACACCGTTTATGACGTAGTCGCTTCCGTCCTTCCTGGCTATAGTCCGCAAGGCCCCGGGCAAATATCTCCGGTAGGTCCAGGCATCGGAGCCCGCCATCGGCTCGGTGACCGCGTTGGCGCTGAGGTTCCCCTCCTGCGCCGAAAGCATGGGAAGATATCTCTCGTAATTGTACTGGTTTCCCTCGAGGATGATCATAATCTCGTTAAGCCAGTTCATCCCGATGCAGGAGGATATACCGGCATCGCCGTAGGCCAGCTCCTCCGTGGCTATCGCCAGGGAGAAAAGCGGCAATCCTGCGCCGCCGTACGCCTCGGGAACCGGCATCCCCAGTATATTGAGCCTCGCCGCCTTTCTTACTATCTCCCAGTCGAACCTGTGTTCGGGGTCTTTATCCACCGCCGCCGCCCTGGGCCTGATCTCCTTGACGGCGAACTCGTTAAGCATACGGCGTATGCCCTTTTCCTCTTCGCTCAGGGAGAAATTGACCATGACGCTCCGCTCATCAGCCCCTAGCGATTTCTAGCTTCTGCGCTCAGTGAATCCTATCGCCTCATCTCGAAGATCAGCTCGCACACGTCGTCCCCGCCGGAGAGATAAGTTGTATGGATATGCTCGAGGTCGGGGTTTATGGCCTCACACAAACCCCGGAAGGCGGGCCCGCTGAGGATATCCCGGCAGAACCCCTGGGTCAGGAACCCGGCCGCCGGGCAATGGCTCTCCCTGCGGACGCACCTGTGGGATGTCATCTCGGTGATCTCCCCCTTGGTGGTGAGATTATGCATGTAGGTAAGGGCCTTCATGGCGGCGGCAGCGTCCCTCTCCACGACCCCCAACCTCTCCAGGATAATCTCCGCCTCATAGTCCCGGATGTATTTGCGCATTATATCCCCGGGCTCTTTCATATCCGTGGGTATGAGGCCGCGCAGCCAGTAGCGCAGGATGAGATAGGGTATGGTGGCCAGGCGCCTGGCGAGGAGAGTCATCTTCTCCTGTGTGGATATCAGGTAGGCCTGATTGTCATACAGCCGTCTCTCCTTTCCGCCACTTGCCCTTACGCTACGCCCGATGTTTCCCTCCGTCATCCCGGATGCCAGGGCGTGGATACATCCCACCTGTTCCTCGGAGAGGCCGAATGGCGGATAGAGCCTTCCTAACTGCCGCCGCAAGGGCGGCTCTTTCTGGGCCAGGCGGGCGGTGATGGCCAGGAATCTCAGGGGCTCCCGGCCCTGATGCTCCAGGGCCAGATACCCGGAGACCTTCAGCCCCGAGCGCGCCAGGTACTCCCTCAATAGCTTGAGGTGCCTCCGCCAGTAACGGCGGCACGTTATCACCACTACTGTTTTTGCGGTGGCAGACAAACGTATGCCAGGCAGAATTTCCCGGGCGAAATAAGTCATGGGAGGGGCGGGATGGAAACCCCAGGAGGGACCTATCAGGACCACCGTGTCGTATTCATCCTCGTATACTTCCGGCGGCAGCGATTTCAGCTTGCGTCCCATTCCCATCCCACCGTAGGCGGTCAGCATCAGCGTCTTAAGGAACTTGACCGGTAACGCGAAGGGTGGGTCGGGTTCCAGGGCGACCGCCGTCACCTCCATGCCGGACTCCCTCAATTCTCCCTCCAGGATACCCGCTATCTCCTCCCCTCTCCCGGTCAACGAGTAGTAAACCACGAGAGCTTTAACCGCTATTCCCTTCTCATCCACGCTTTCCCTCCTATACCGTAGGCTGCGTCAGCCTTTGCCGATCACAGGATGCGCAGCCGCGCCAGCATACGCCCTGGCCTGGCTACCACCCAGTTCAAGGCCCCGGGGGGCAGCTTGAATACGCTCTTCAACTTCACGAACTCCACCACGTTTCCCTCGGGATCGCTGATGTAGACCAGGGTACCGCGGGGCCCGAAGCCCCAATTGAAATCGGTGGGCGGGACCACCTCTGCGGCTCCCGCGCCCATTGCTTTTTTCAGCGCCGCAGCTGCGTCGTCGACGTCGAGGCCGATCTCCGCCAAGCCCGGATCGCCGAAACGCCTTCCCTTGAATACGCGCTCGCTGCCACGCCCATTGCTATGTAAAAGCTTTACCATGCCGCCGGTGAAGGAGACCAGCCGCGCCGTGGAGCCAGCTTTCCTACCCAGGTAAACGACCTCGAGCTCCCCCGGGCTGGACATTACCGGCTCCAATTCCCCGGCAACATCCCGACCGTGATATAGCTCCTCATCGAAGCCCAGGACGCCGTAGAAAGCCCTGGCCCTCTCCAGGTCCAAAACGCCCAGGCCCACGTGGACGATGCCGCATACAAGGCCGGGCCCCTGGTCCGCCCGGGCGACGCTGAGGTCGATCAGCTGTATGGGCAGACCGTCCGGGTCCTTGATGTAGGCGTAACGCCAAGTAGAGCCGGCGGCGGTTTTCAGCTCATGGATGCCGGTCAGCATGTCCACTCCCGCCTTTTCCATCCCTCCATAGATCTTCCCGAGGCCCTTCACTTCGACGCCCAATTCCAGGTAGCCGCTATCGCCCCAACTGGCCGGAGTCGGCTTTATCCTTGGAGGCGTATCGATGTGCCTGAAGAGCTCGAGCGTCGCTCCCCCATAGGCGTTCAGGGCGTTCAAGATACGCATGCGCGGCCTGCGCCCGAACATGGGCACCAGTTCCTCGACGTCATCCTCGAGTTCGCTCAACTTGATCTTGAAGCGCAGATGGCGGCGGTAGAACTCGTATGAGCGGTCGACATCCGTCACGCCCACTCCTACATGCTGCAGGGAGTTGATCATCTATTCCCCTTCGTCGTACGCCCTTATGGCTGCTACTTGCTCCCGGAGTAGTTCACGCGGCCGACGTAGAACTCCTCGTCCGGCTCTCTGGGGGTTATACCGATCTTGCGCAGGCCCTCCTTGTACCGCTCCTTCTCGTGCTCGTATATACGGGGAGTGGAGAGATACATGGGACCGCCGTTCATCCCCGTCAGCCAGCCAACGTACTTCCAGTGCATGAAGTTATAACTCCCCTCCGCCACCTGGGGCATCTGGAACTCCTCCCAGATGTCACGCGCGGGTTTGAGCTCCCAGAATATCTCCATGGCCTCGTCCATTTTCCCTTCCAGCAACAAGTTGAAATGTTCCACCAGGCGCGGATCTTCCGGGGTCTGCAGGTACTCGTAAGGGGCCGACCCTGCCCACTTGAGCCCAAGCTCCATCACGCACACGGGCCACCATGAGATCATGGGCTGGTTGAGCATGACCACGTCGCCGAAGAGGCGGACGCACTCCATGGTATGGGCCATGTCCACCACGCCCAGCTTCATGGCCACCACATTCTCGATGTGGGCGATCCTCTCGATCGTCCTGGGGTTGAAGCCGCTGGGGTGAAACCTCTCGAAGTTATACTTGTGCGAGGGGTAGGCCACTACCGCCAGGTTAGTGGAATCGCATATGGTCTTGAAATACTCGTAGATATCATCCTCACTTTTTGGATAGAAGCTGGGGGCGAAGGCTACCATGACGCAGTCGATCCCCGTCTCCTCGGCGATCTTCACGTTGTTGATCTGTTCCTCGATGGTGTTATTGCAGATATACGCATCGAGGATCACCCTCCCTTTGTTCTCGTCGACAACCCACTCGTAATATGGCCTCAAGATCATCTCCTGCAGCATGAAATGGATGCCCTCGCATGCTACGGTAGTCATGAAAAACCCGTGCCTGGCTACCATGTTGACGTCGTATCTGATACCCGCCTCGTCCATGAGCAGCATCTTTCCCTCCCCCATCTCCGTGGGTTTGAGGGAGGGTATGAGTACGTTCTCGATCCCGCGGAACTTCTCCCGCGCCCAGTCCTTGGCCTCCGACTTGGTGTATTCCGGCATACCGACCACCTCCTAAATAGTCCCTGTAGATATCTATAGATAGCAGGATATGTCCAACCGGTTGATATCGTTGGTCCCTTCGTATATCTGGGTGAGTTTGACATCCCGCATGAACTTCTCCACCGGGTAGTCCTTCATGTAACCGTAGCCGCCGAAGATCTGCACCGCGTCGATGGTCACGCGCATGGCCATGTCTGTGCAGAAGACCTTGGCCATACAGGAGAGCTCGGGGCTCGCACCAAAGGTGGTTATATTGGCCCAGGCGGATTTCCAGGCCAGGGCCCTGCCTGCTTCTATGTTGGTCAGCATGTCCACGAGCTTGAACGCCACCGCCTGGTGCTCGATTATACGTTTCCCGCCCTGCTTCCTCTCCCGTGCGTAAGCGAGGGCTTCGTCGTATGCAGCCTGCGCAACTCCCACGGAGAGAGCGCCCACTGCTCCTCGGGAGATGGGGAAGAGACAGTTCTCGACGTACCATACGCCTTTGCCCAGCTCCCCGAAGACGTTCTCTTCGGGTAAGCGCACGTCACTGAGGACCACATCCGCCGTAGGAGACGTGCGTTGGCCCATCTTGTCCTCGACCTTTCCTATGGACAGCCCGGGCGCGTTGCCGGGCACATAGAAGAAAGCGGTGCTGTCACGCCCCTCGTAGCCCTCCAGCGATGCCAGTATGAGGTACAGATCCGCTACGCCGGCGTTGGTGATGAAGGTCTTGGTACCGTTGAGCACGTAGTCGCTGCCGTCCTTCCTGGCCATTGTTTTATGGGTGCCCGGTATATAGCGCGAGTAGGTGGCGCAATCAGACCCTCCCGATGCCTCCGTGCAGGCGTTGCAGCTCAACATGCCCTCTCGCGAGGCCAACAAGGGGAGGTACTTGCCGTAATTTTCCGGCTTTCCCTCAATGAGGATGAGGGCCACGTTGGCCCAGTTTATCCCTATGGTTGTGGCCGTCCCGGCGTCACCGTAGGCGATCTCCTCTATGGCCAGCACTAGAGTGAACAGCGGCATTCCCGCCCCACCATATGCCTCCGGTATGGGCATGCTCAGGATGTCGAGTTCCGCGGCCTTCCTGATGATCTCCCAGTCGAACTTATGTTCAGGATCCTTGTCAACTTCTACCGCTCTGGGTCTGATCTCGTTCAACGCGAACTCCCTGAGCATGCGTCTCGTGTCCTGTTCCTCCTCGGTGAGCGCGAAGTCTACCATCCGTTACCCCTTTCCTCGAACCAAACATATGTACCAAGATGGCCCTATTCATACATTCTTTATAAGATAAATGAATGATAATTCATTCATATTAGAACGAGGTAACCCGCCTTGTCAAGCTCCAGATAATCCATTATCCTGTTTATCGAAAGGATCGCATTGCTATCTAGATTATATCTTCAGCAGCATAATAGAGTGGGGTTTTTAAGATGGTGAATGTTATTCCTC
>JAFGDU010000110.1 GCA_016931915.1 Actinomycetota bacterium | reverse complement strand
CGCATGGTCTCGTCGATGATGGGCATGAACTCCGCGAGCAGGGCGTCCCGCTTGCGCTTGAGCAGGTTCATGCCCTGATCCGCCAGGGTGCGGTTGGCCTTGCGCTTGAGCAGTTCGCTTCTAGTCGGGTGTACTTGCTCCATTTATCCTCTCCCGGCGATCGCCGTGCTCTAGCTCTCGGCGGTGACGAACTCCTCCGCCATCTCCGGATTGTAGTTCTTGTCTACGTATTCCAACTTGATGCGCTTGATTGATTCCTTGGGCATCATGCTGATGAGCTTCCAGCCCAGCTCGAGCGTCTGGTCCAGCTCGCGGTTCTCATCCTTCTGGTCCAGGTAGTTCTGCTCGAAGGCATCGGCGAACTTAAGGGCCATGCGGTCCATATCCGTCAGGGCTTCCTCGCCCACGATAGCCACCAGACGGCGCAGGTCGACGCCCTCGGCGTAATAGGCGTAGAGCTGGTCGGCGACGCCGCGGTGGTCCCCCCGCGTACGCCCCTCGCCTATACCCAGGTTCATGAGGCGCGAGAGGCAGGGAAGCACGTCGATGCAGGGGAAGATGCCCCTGCGGTGCAGCTGGCGCGAGAGCACGATCTGGCCCTCGGTGATATACCCGGTCAGGTCCGGGATGGGATGGGTGATGTCGTCGTCGGGCATGGCCAGGATGGGAACCTGGGTCACGGACCCCGGCTTGCCCTTGATGCGGCCGGCGCGTTCGTAGATGGACGCCAGGTCGGTATACATGTAGCCCGGGTAGCCGCGGCGTCCCGGCACCTCCTCGCGGGCGGTGGAGATCTCGCGCAGGGCCTCGCAGTAGTTGGTCATGTCGGTTAGGATCACCAGCACCTGCATGTCGTGCTCGAAGGCCAGGAACTCGGCCACGGTGAGGGCGCAGCGTGGCGTCTGGAGCCTCTCCACCGTGGGGTCGTCCGCCAGGTTGAGGAAGAAGACCACCCTTTCCAGGGCGCCCGAGCGGGCGAAGCTGTCCTGGAAGAAGGAGGCCTCGCGGCGGGTGATGCCCATGGCCGCGAAGATGATGGCGAATTCCTCGCCCCCCAGGATCTTGGCATTTCTCACGATGGCCGCCGCCAGCTCGTTGCCGGGAAGGCCGGCCCCGGAAAAGATGGGGAGTTTCTGCCCGCGCACCAGGGTGTTCAGCCCGTCGATGGCGGAGATACCGGTCTGGATGAAATCGCGGGGCTCCTCCCTGCTCCAGGGATTGATGGGAGAGCCGGTGATCTCCCTCTCCTCCTCGGGGAAGACCTCGGGACCGCCGTCGATGGGCTGCCCCATGCCGTTGAGGACACGCCCCAGGAGGTTGATGGAGCATGGCATCTTGGCCACTTCGCCCCGGAAACGCACGTTGGTCTTTTCCACGTCCAGGCCCGCGGTGGGGCCGAATACCTGCACTACGGCCAGCTCGCCCGCGAGCTCGATGACCTGGCCGTACTTCACGGAGCCGTCCGCCGAGCGGATCTCGACCATCTCGTTGTAGGCGGATCCCTTCACCTTGCTCACGAAGAGCAGCGGTCCGGCGACCTCGCCGACCGTACGGTATTCCGTCGTGGCCAGATAAGCACTACCGTTCGACATCTTATCTCTCCCGCTTCCTATTCCCTACCATTCGCTCAGCGACCTGAGCTCCTGTTGTACCCTTTCCACCAGCTCGGATATCTTCTCCTCCGCTTCCTCGGAGGGTATCTCCTTCATGCGCGCGATCTCGTTCTTGATGGGGTGTTCCGTCGCCTGCCTCAGCGGCACGCCCTGCACCAGCACTTCCTCGAGACAGTCGTAGTAGGTGAGGATGACCTTGAGCATGAGGTAAGCCTTACGCAGGGAGCAGAACGCGTCGGTGTCCGAGAATGCGAACTGCTGCAGGTAATCCTCGCGCAGCATGCGCGTGGTCTCCAGCACCGCCTTGGCGAAATCGGGCAGGGCGTCCGGTCCCACCAGCTGTACGATCTCCTGCAGCTCGACCTCTTTTTGCAGCAGGGTCATGGCCTTGTCCCGCAGTGCCCTCCAGTCCTCGGACACGTTCTTCAGGTACCATTCCTGGATCTGGTCCAGGTAGAGGGTGTAGCTCTTGATCCAGCTGATGGCCGGGAAGTGGCGCCGGTAGGCCAGCGAGGTATCCAGGGCCCAGAAGGCCCCGGTGATGCGCAGCGAGTTCTGGGTCATGGGCTCGGAGAAGTCGCCGCCGGGGGGCGATACCGCCCCGATGGCGGTGATGGAGCCCATGCGATCGTCGGCGCCCAGGCAGACCGCGCGCCCGCAGCGCTCGTAGAAGTCGGCCAGGCGGGTGGCGAGATACGCAGGGTATCCCTCCTCGCCGGGCATCTCCTCCAGGCGCCCGGAAACCTCGCGCAGGGCCTCCCCCCAGCGCGAGGTGGAGTCGGCCATCAGGGCCACGTTGTACCCCATGTCGCGGTAGTATTCCGCCAGGGTGATGCCGGTATAGATGGACGCCTCGCGGGCGGCCACCGGCATGTTGGAGGTGTTGGCTACCAGGATGGTGCGCTGCATCAGCGGCACCCCTGTCTTGGGGTCGATGAGGCTGGGGAATTCCGCGAGCACCTCGGTGATCTCGTTCCCCCGCTCCCCGCATCCGATATAGATGACTATGTCGGCGTCGGCCCATTTGGCCAGGGTGGTCTCGGTCACCGTCTTGCCGGTGCCGAAACCGCCGGGAATGATGCTGTATCCCCCCTGGGCGATGGGGAAGAAAGTGTCCAGGATGCGCGTGCCGGTGATGAAGGGAACGGTGGGGTTCTCCTTGTTCGTCACCGGACGGGGTACGCGAGCCGGCCAGGTCTGGTGCAGCTTGATCTCGCCACCACCCTCCAGGACGACCACGGTGTCGTCCACGGTGAACTCGCCCTCTCTTACCTCGGCGATCTTACCGGACATACCGGGCGGCACCATGATGCGGTGGGTTATGTGGGCGGTCTCCTGCACCTCCCCTACTATGTCCCCCTCTGCGACCTCGTCGCCCTCGTCCACCATGGGCTCGAAGGTCCAGGTGCGGTCGCGGGGAAGGGCCGCCGTGGTGACGCCGCGTACGACGAAGTCGCCGTGTTCGTCTGCGATATCGACGAGCCTGCGCTGTATACCGTCGTAGATGGAGGACAGAAGTCCCGGCCCCAGCTCGATGAGGAGGGGCTCCTCGGTACATGCGACCCTCTCCCCCACCTGCAGGCCGGAAGTATCCTCGTAAACCTGCACAATGGCCGTGTCGCCGTCCAGACGCACGACCTCGCCGATAAGCCCGAGATCGCCCACCTTGGTGATATCGTACATCTTGGCGCCGGACATGCCTTCGGCGCTGACCACGGGCCCGGAAACCTTGACTATCGTTCCCTCGATCATACCGACACTCTCCCGTCTTCTAATCCATTGTCACTGCTTATTTCGCCCGGCCTACTCTCCCTCGCGCCCGCGCAGTGTTATGTCGAACCCGATGGCGCGGTGGATGAGGCGCGCGAGATATGCTCTGCGTTCTCCCGCCATCTCCACCGTCTCCTTGATGGGCAGGGGGATGACGATAGGCCGATAGATGCTGTCGATCTTCTCCTGGGTCTTCTCGTCGATGTTGTCGTAAAAATGTTCGTTCACGGCCAGGATCCCGGCATTGGGGTCGTCGAGGAGCAGCTTGATCTTCTCCTGCGCCTCTTCGGCGTTCTCCGCCTCGACCACGCTGACTCCCGCCAGGCGGAAACCGTCCGCCGTCTCGGGGTCCGTGACCACTATCGCTTTATACAAGCGCTTTCACCTCTCCGTTCCGCTCATCCCTGCCGCGCTTCTTCACCCCGCATGAAGAGCTCCTTGCGGATCTGGGACTCTATGAGCCCGATGCTCTTACCGCGGATGATAATACGCAGGTTGGTTATCTCCAGGAACTTCTTCCACATGTACTCGATGATGACCCCGATGCCCAGGGGGTCCTTCGACATCTTCAGGCAAGCGCTTATCATGTGCTTCTCCATCTCGTCCTCGAAGGCGCTCTCACCGCGCTCATCGAAGTTCGCCCATGCCTTTTCCAGAGTCTTGCGGTACGGCGTCCGCTTGAGCAGGGCTTCATATACGTCCTCGGGCTGGCCCAAGGCCATGATCCTGGCAAAGTCTTTGGCCGTAGCTATACCGCCCCCCGGGATGAAGTAATCCTCGGCGCTGCTCTCCTTCAACTCGAGCCCACAGATGCGCATGAGGGTGACGATGTTGATGGAGTCTATCTCCATCCTCACCACCTCGTGTACGAGCGAGGTATCCTGGTCCTGCCGCTTCAGGAGCTCGCTTACCTTTTCGTAATGGAATATATCCAGGGCCAGCTCCAGTATGGTCAGATCGTGTTCGCGGAGGAATTCACCCAGGTGTGCCGTAAGAGCCTGGCCGTAGGGGATCCACCAATCGTGGCTGAACATGACGATGGCGTCGATGGAGGCGCGCAGGTCCGGCTGGTTGATGATCTCCTCCAGGGTCACCTGGTCGATGGAGCCGATGGGTATGAGGTTGCGGGTTATCTCCGTCTTGGGGATCAGAGCGCGCATGCCCCTGAGTATTGTCTTCAGGTTGTACAGGTCCCAGCGCGAGAGCAGCGCGTTCACCAGATCCTCGGGGCGGCCCATGAAGAACTCCTTGATGTGGTCGAAGTTGCGCACGAGATTGCGGTTGAAGGCGCGGTCGATGGTAGTGGGACGGGCTCCCTCCATCATGAAATGCTCGATATCCTCGCCGTATTCCGTGTTCTCAAGCACCGCTATGGCCTGGTTGTAATCGAGGGCGTCGAGCAATTCCTTATAGACGCTGTCGTCCAGCAGGCGGGCGTACATGGCCCGCACCCTGGCGTTTGCATAGCTGTAATCCTTAAGCGGGACCTGAACCATCTCTGCAATCTCGCCTTTCACCGCAACATCGAAAGAGGGGGCTTAACCCCCTCCTGCCGCGGCCTCTACCTCCTCTTCGAAGAGGATCCCCGACACTTGCATACGCAGTTTCTCCCGCGCCCGGTTCAACCTCTCCTCAACGGTGTTTATTATCCTCACCCTTCCAGCCGCGTCGGAGATCTCCGCGCCTCCGACCGTCTTGATATCGGTGAGTATTTCGTAATCCATGCCCAAGCGCCGCATTATCTCGTCGGCGATATCCTTGTCCGCCGGGTCTACGTGCACCGCAATCTTGCCGGTGATGCGCGTCAACCCCTCCTTTATCAAGGCCTCGAGGATAGCCGGATAGCCGCCCTGCGCTCTGAGATCTTGCAGGCTTTCCTCTGCAGCTCCAAGGGCCCTCTCCGCGATCTGCTCTTTTACGGAGATGATCGCGTTCTTGGATTTCAAGCGTGCGGAATAGAGCATGGAGGTGGTTTCGCTTTCAGCTTCCGCCTTGACCTTGGACAGACGTGTCTGACGGATCTCATCCGCATCCACCTCTGCCTTTTCCAGGATCTGCTTCGCCTCCGCCTCCGCCCGGCTGAATATCTCCTGGCACTCCTGGCGACACTGTTCGTCCAATGCCCGCAGGATGTCCTCTATAGACATACCTTCACTTCCCGTCTATCTCGGTTTGGATCAGCCCGTCGTTTTCCTCTCCCGGTCATTCGGGCTTCAAACCGGTGATCAAGAAGGATATAACGAATCCCAGCACTACCATGGTCTCGGGGATGGCGATCATGATGATGGCGTTCCCGGCGAGTTCCGGTTTCTCTGCTAGGGCTCCCGCCATGGCAGCCCCGATCTTAGACTGCGACCACCCGGTCGCCAGGGCAGACAGGCCGATGGCCAGAGCCGCCCCGATGGCGATGAGTCCAAGTTCCAAACTATTCACCTCCTGAACGTTTGAACGGCTTGTAGACGACGTCTGTTTCCTTATAAAACTTGGTGAAGCTCTCCACCAGGTTGAGACGGAGGGACTGGATTGATGGGCTGAGTACCCCCAGTGCTATGTTCAGAGTATGAAGCAGGGCGGCAACGATGAATCCGACTATGATCATCAATCCTCCGCCGAACTCCGCCCCCAGCTCGTTGGCCACTTCTGCCAGGATGACCGAGGCCAGGCCGATACCGTAAAGTCGGGCATAGGAAAGGAGGTTCCCGAAGGTAAGGGCGGCCTCCAGCCCGCCGCCGAAACCCCCGCCGTATCCCGCCATGCCTATGCCCACCACCGAGATCACCGCCCCCAGGGGCACCGCCACGTCCTTGGCGCTCTTTATGCCCCACAGGCTGCCGAATATCACCACCAGGCCCAGTATGAACATGAGATAACCGGCCTTCTCGATGGCGTGCTTGCGGTCCTTGTGCCGGATGCCGTCGATCATGCCGATCACCAGGGCGCCCCCCATGTGCAGGATACCGATGATGATCACCACGATGAGCAGCAGCTTGAACATGTCGGGATTCGCCTGCGCGATACGCTCCAGGGGCCAGCCCCAGGGCTCACCGCTCGCGGTCGTGCCCCATTGCCATTGCACGATAAGGTGGCCGCTTGCATCCTTCCAGCCGAAGGCACGGATGAGCAGGTCCCCGAAGAACTCGAAATAAAGCAGGCCGAATATGAACGTGGATATGGAACAGATCAACAACACGTTCGCGAAGAGATTGAAGAAGAGACTGGGCGTTTCTCTCTTCTTGAGAACGCGTTTGATAAGCATCACTACGCCGAAGAGCACCAGCGCGTATCCCATATCCCCCAGCATGAAGCCGAAGAGTATGGGGAAGAATATCGCCACCAGGAAAGTGGGATCGAGGTGACCGTACTTGGGGGGATTGATGAGGAGATAGATGAACTCGAAGGGCTTGACAGCCTTGGGGTTCTGCATGGCCGAGGGCGCCTCTTCCATCTCGGCGTGCGTGGGCATCTCCTCGGTGATCTCCACCTTGCCCTCGTACTTCTCGTCCAGGATCTTGCGGGTCTCCTCCACCTTGTCCGAGGGCATCCAGCCGGTGATCACGAATACGTGACCGCTCTGCCCGAACTTGGGGATGGCGTTCAGGGACTCGACGCGGTCGGCCAGGTAGTCCTTCAGTGCCACCAGGGTCGCGTACCACTTGTTAGAAATATCCTCCAGGTCGTCCTTGACCTTTTTCAGCTTGGGAGGGATCTCCTTGTAGCGCGTCTCGATCTCCTTCAGGGCCTCGTCATAGGGCTTGTCCGCGAGCTCCGTCGGCAGGCGCACCTGGTTCACGTTCTCGGTGGCAAGGAAGTTGTGCACCTGCTCGGAGAAACGCTTGTGGAAGACGAGGATGGCCGCGTGGGTATTCTCGTCCACCCGGGCCGAGAAAACGTCGCACTGCCCGCCGGTGATCTTCTCCAGCTCCTGCTCGATGTAGTCGAGGACCTGCTTGTAGCGCTCCTCGATGAGCAGGGCGATGGATGTATACTGTTCGGTGGTGGTCACCTTGCTGGCCAGGGGATAAACCTTCTTGATGATGGGCTCGTACTTGGAGAGGCGCGACATCTCCACTTCCAGCTCGTTCTTGTAGGTGATGAGCTCCTTGGTGGCGGTCTCCTCCTCCTCCACCATCGCCGATATCTCACCCAGTGTCTTGCCCTGGAAGGTGCGGTACTTCTCCTCCAGAACACTCTTGCTGATCCTCTCCTTGGGAGGCGCCAACTCCGCGAGGATAGCGTTGTTACGCATGGCCAGGTTCTGTAGCAGGTTACGCTCCTCCTCCAGCGCCGGATCCATCTCCATGGGGATGAGGTCGGCATAGCGCGGACCCCTCTTCTTGGTGATGTCCTCGAGATGGAGCGTGCCCAGGTCCTGGAGGGTTTCGAGCACCTGGAAGAACAGGGTCTTTACCCCCACGATCTCCACTTTTGACATCGTCAGTAACATATCAGTCTCCCTCTATGTTCCGCTTTATGTCGATTCCGATCGCAATAGCGCTCCGGTAATCCTGTCTCCTCACGCTGCCTTTTACCGCACTCCTCTCGTCCGCGGCCTTTTGTCGGCCGGTCACGCCGTACCGCCTTCGGCGGTTATAATCGCCTGCACGATAAAGTCCACTGCCTTTCCCAGGTTTTTCTCGCCCGACTTTTCGACCTCGGCGGTCTCCTTGGCGGTAGCGTTCTCGATCTCGCCAACTTCCTCGTGGGCAGCGGCGATTATCTTTGCATAGGCGTCTTTTCCGATTTCCTCAAGGGTTGCTTTGCGCTTGATGGCTGCGGCTTGGCCTTTGGCGTCCTCGATAAGGCGATCTGCTTTCGTTCTCTCGTTGCTCGTCTTGGTACGGATCTCTACTTCTTTGGCGGAGATGCGGCTGAAAACCTCGGTCCTGGCTCCAACGAACTTCTCTTCCAGCTGATCGGATATATGCCTTTCTTCTTTTTTTCTTTTCTGTGCTTTTTCAGCCTTCTCTTTCTTTACCTTTTCCTTTGATCCTGCCATGCTGTTTCGACCTCTTGCTTCGACTCTGGCCGGCCTTTTTATATCTATCCTGATGCTGCTTTTACCCACTATAAACGGCGTTCTATCAATCCCGTAACATAATATATGCAGGGTTAATACATGTCAATAAACCCCCGGTGTTAATCGCCTTTCAAAGGGTTCACTACCATGCTTTGCCATTGTGGATACGATGCTGGATGTGATTTTACGGCCAGCTACTCCTCTTTCTTCTCCCTCTCGTAGATGAGCCTCAAACCATGGAGGGTGAGCAAGGGGTCGTGGAACTGAACGGTATGGCACTCATCCACGATGACCTCGGCAAGCCCTCCCGTTGCCACTACGGTGACCCCGTCGTCCAGCTCCTCCCGCATCAGCTCTACCAGCCGGTCCACCTGGCCTGCAAAGCCGAAGATGATCCCTGACTGCAGGCTCCATACAGTGTTCTTTCCGATCACCGAAGGGGGGCGATACATATCCACCCGCGTGAGCCTGGCGGCCGCCCTGAAAAGGGCTTGCGACGATATCTCGATGCCCGGGGCTATCACCCCGCCCAGATATTCGCCGCTGCCGGAGATCGCGTCTAAGGTGGTGGCCGTCCCGAAGTCCACCACGATGCTCGGCCCGCCGTATCTCTCGAATGCAGCTACGGCGTTCACCAGCCGGTCCGGCCCCACCTCCTTGGGGTTGTCAACGAGCACGCTGATCCCCGCACTTATATTTTTTCCGACGATCAGCGCGTCGAAATCCCAGCACTCTCTGGTCATGTGCTCCAGAGACATGGTGGCCGTGGGTACAACGGAAGATACGATAACCGCGTCGAAGTCGGCAAACGTAAGCCCCTTCAGCATGAGGAAGCCCTGGTAATAGAGGGCGAGCTCGTCACCGGTCTGGTTGGAGCTGGTGGATACCCTCCAGTGTCCCGCCAGGTCCGACCCCCGATAGGCCCCGATGACTGTCTGGGTGTTGCCCACGTCTACCGCAAGAAGCACGTTACCCCTCCCGCTTTTCGATTTTTCCCAGCCTATTTATATTAACCGATTGCTGTTCTCTATACCCAGCCTCATCTCAAGTAAGGGCTAAAGCGGGACGGAGGTTATCATGCTTGCGCCGGCAGTGATTCAAGGTCCAATGCGATATCGAGAGCCTTTGCGCTGTGGGTAATGGCCCCGACGGAGATGAAGTCTACGCCGGTTTCGGCGTAGGCCGCGACGTTCGACAGGTCTATACCGCCCGAGGCCTCCAGCTTGACCCTCTCGCGCGCGCTCCGTACCGCTTCCCCCACCTCGGCCGTGCCCATATTGTCCAGCATGACTATATCGGCCCCTGCCTGGATAGCCTCCTCCAGGTCCGCCAGTCTCTGTATCTCCACTTCTATGGTCGTGGACTCCCCGACTTCCGCCCGTGCCTCTTCCACGGCTTTGCCCACCCCGCCTACCGCCGTTATATGGTTGTCCTTGATGAGCACCGCATCGTACAGGCCCATGCGGTGGTTCCTGCCTCCCCCCGCCCGTACGGCGTACTTCTCCAGCACCCTTAGCCCCGGAGCCGTCTTGCGCGTATCCAGTATGGTCGCGCCATGGGGTGCCGCCTGCGCTACGAACCGCGAGGTTAAGGTGGCTATACCCGACAGCCTCTGCAGGAAATTCAGGGCCGTCCGCTCTCCCTCCAGGATGGTCACCACGGGGCCTTCCACGACTGCGATCTCGCTCGCGGCGGGAAGGCGGTCACCGTCGCTTACCAGGGGTTGGAACTTCACCTTGGTATCAAGCTGGCGGAAGACCATGGAGGCGAGGGGCAGGCCGGCCACTATCCCCTCTTCTCTCATGACTATCCGGCCTCTTCCCCGGGCGCCGGAGGAGATGAGCGCCCGGGAGGTGATATCCCCCGAGCTCTGCAGGTCCTCGTCGAGGGCCCTCTGCACGGCCTCCATGCAAACGCGCCTGAACGCTTCGTCCAAGGTTACTGCCCCTTCTCCGTGACTGCCGCCCAGTCATATCCGGAACCCGTCAACTCCCCAACCGGTCTCAACTCATGGGTCGTTCCCCTGCCGCCCTTTCTGAATACGATGTGCTTGCGCCAGAACTCCGCCTGTCCCGGGAAATCCACGCGATAATGGCAGCCACGGCTCTCCTCGCGCAGGAGCGCGGCTCTAACCATCAAGGAAGCGAGGGTGATCATGTTCTGGAGCTCGAAGCCCTGGGGGCTCACGTATTCAACCTGCAGTACGCCGATGTTCTTCGCCAGGAATTCCCAGGCCTCGCCCAGGCTCTCCCTGCTCCTGCGGAAACCCACGCAATCCATCATCATCTGCTGCAGGAAAGGCCGCAACAGGTTTACCTCCACCGGCAGGCGGCTTCTCCTGATCTTGTGCTTGAGCCCACATGTCTTCTCCAGGTCCCTCGATCCCTCCTCGATCGCCTGCGGCAGGTCCTGCATGATGCGCCAGCTGAAAACCAGGCCTTCCAGGAGGGAGTTGGAGGCCAGGCGGTTCGCTCCGTGCACGCCGGTGCAGGCGACTTCTCCACAGGCGTAGAGCCCCCTCACCCGTGTCATGCCGTTCAGGTCGGTGATCACGCCGCCGCTCATGTAGTGTGCGGCGGGCGAGACCGGTATGGGCACCTGGGTAATATCCACGCCCGCCTCCAGGCAATGCTTGTAGATGGTGGGAAAGCGTTCCTTGAGTTTGTCCGCGGGTATATGGGTGGCATCGAGATAGAGATGATCTATGCCCATCTTCTTCATCACCCGCACCATCTCGTTTACCACCGTATCCCGCGGCGCCAGGTCCTTCAGGGGATGCACCCCCTCCATTATCCTCTTTCCGGCGTGGTCGACGATGATCGCACCTTCGCCCCGCAGGGCTTCGCTTATCAACCAGCGGGGTGTCTCGGGCAGATGCAGCGAGGTGGGGTGAAACTGCAGGAACTCCAGGTCGGACACCTCAGCTCCGGCGCGCAAGGCCATGGGCACCCCGTCCCCCGTGCATATCTCAGGATTTGTAGTGACCGGGTAGAGTTGCCCCATACCGCCCATGGCCAGGACCACGGCGGGGGCGCGGAAGTAATTGATCGTCCCCTCCTCGACGTCCATGCCCAGAACCCCTATGCAGCGGCCGTCCACGGTGAGGATATCGAGGACATAATAATTCTCGTATACGTCGAGGCGCTTGTTGTAGATCAGCCGCCGCGTAAGGCTGGCCTCAAGCTCGCTCCCGGTGGCGTCTCCCCGTGCATGGGCGACCCTGCGCCTGGAGTGGCCCCCCTCGATGGTCAGGTCGAGGTGGCCGTCGACGGTATCGAAATGCGCGCCGACCTCCTCGATGAGTTCGGTTATGCGCATGGGTCCCTCGCGCACCAGGGTCCATACCGCCTCCTCCTCGCACAGGCCTTTCCCGGCCTGGATGGTGTCCTGGAAATGCAGCTCGGGGCTGTCATCCGCCCCCAGGGCCGAGGCGATGCCGCCCTGGGCGATCCTGGTCGCGGTCACGGTGAGGGTGGTCTTGGTCAGCAGGGCTACCCTGAAGCGGCGTGCCGCCCTCAAGGCCGTGGAAAGCCCGGCCACGCCGCTCCCCACCACCACAAGGTCGCAAGGGATGCCCGGCAGGTCGTCGAGGTCGAAATTGACGAGATAGCGTGGTATCACAGCGCACCTTTCAAGGTCACGGATGCTACCCTATCTCCAGCATCCTTTCCACGGCAAGCAGGGCATTGAGACGGATATCCTCCGGCACCGTGACCCTCGGGGCCAGGTCGCGCAGGGATCTCTCCACCTTCTCGAGCGTGATCAGTTTCATATCCGGGCACAGCGGCTCCTCGCGTGGGAAGAAGAATTGTTTGTCGGGAAATCTCTTGCTCAGCGGGTGGCCCATTCCTGCCTCGGTCAAGACTATTACCTCGTCTCTCCCGCCATCCTCTACCACCTTGAACATACCGGATGTACTGGCCACCTCGTCCGCCAGATCCAGCACCTCCTCGCGACACTCGGGGTGGGCGACCACCAGCGCTTCCGGGTGCAGGCGCTTCTGTTCCACCACCATCTCGACGCTGATCTTGTCGTGTATGGGACAGCAGCCCTCCCAGATGATCAACTCCCTTCCAGTGACCTTCTGCACGTACCTTCCCAGGTTCCTATCGGGGGTGAATATTATCTCTGGTGCCTCTATGGCTTTCACAACCTCAACGGCATTGCCGGAAGTGCAGCAATAGTCGCTCTCGGCCTTGACGTTGGCGGGCGAGTTGACGTAGGTGACCACCATGGCCTGGGGATGCAGCTTCTTGAGGGTGATCAGGCCTTGCGGTGTGATGGTATCGGCGAGGGGACAGCCGGCATCCGTATCGGGCAGCAGGGTGATCCTGTCCGGGTTGACGATGGCCGAGATCTCGGCCATGAAATGCACGCCGCAGAATACGATCACCTCTGCGTCAACGCTTGAGGCCTTGCGGGCCAGGCCGAGGGAATCGCCGACGAAATCCGCGATATCCTGGATCTCCGGTCTCTGGTAGTTGTGGGCAAGGATGACCGCTTTGCGCTCGACTCGCAGCCGCTCTATGTTCTCGAGCACCACCTCGTCGCCGTTCATATATCGTCGCAGCACCTCCCCTGCCACTGTCTCCGCACCCTTGCGATCTCACACCCGAGGGCCCCCCTGACAGCGCGCATCGCCGTACGCGGCACGAGCGTTCAGTCTGTTTTGTGTCCGCCAGCCCCTTGCATCACCATCGAAAGGCCGAGATAAAAAAACCGGGGTTTCCCCCGTTACGGGCGGCCGCTACCTCTACCTCAACAGATATCGTCCGCGGTGACGTGGTCCTCGATATGGCTGATGCGGTTCAATCCGTCGACGTAGACGACCCGCGGCCTCAGAGCGCGAGCCTCTTCCTCTTCAACGATACTGAAGGAAAAGATGATGATGGTGTCGCCCTTGTGGATGAGGCGGGCAGCGGCACCGTTCATGGCTATGGTCCCCGATCCAGGCATTCCCTCGATGACGTAGGTCTCAAGGCGGCTGCCGTTGTCTATGTCAACCACCATTACCTTCTCGTAGGGCAAGAGGTTCGCCGCCTCCATGAGCTCTTCGTCTATGGTAATGCTGCCGACATAATGCAGGTCCGCATCGGTCACGACCGCCCGGTGTATTTTGCTCTTGAGCATTGTCCGTTGCATGGTCACATCAAGCTTCCTCTGCTTCCCGAGTTCCTGGACTGTATCCGTCACCAGCTTAATACTCGGCATCTTCTAATAAAAATATAGCATACCTGCGCAACTCCCTGAATACATTTGTCCACATCCGCTCGTGCATGCCCTATTCTGCTAGTCCTTCACCTCGATGAGCGCGTTATCGATGAGGCGCGCCTTCCCTACCCGGGCAGCAAGGGCGAACAGCACCCATCCCTCCAACCTGTCAAGGGGTGTGAGCAGGTCCCAATCCACCGCCGCGACGTATTCGGGCTCTACCAGGGACTCCCGTACGATGAGTGCGTGCATATCACCCGTGACTTTTTCCGGGTCCCTCTCCCCCTCCGCCACGAGTTTGCGCGCGAGCTGCAACGAGCGATGGAGGACCGTCGCCGCCTTCCTCTCCTCCGGCTCCAGGTATACGTTGCGGGAACTCATGGCCAGTCCGTCGCTCTCACGCACCGTCGGGCAGGCAACCACCTCGATATCGAAATCGAGATCCCGCGCCATCCTGCGTATCACCTGCACCTGCTGGGCATCCTTGAGGCCGAAGTATGCGCGGTGGGCGGGTATGATATTGAAGAGCTTGGCCACCACCGTGGCTACACCGCGGAAATGACCCGGGCGGGAAGCTCCACACAGCCTATCCGTTATCTCCTCCACCATCACGTAGGTAAGATAGGGTTGCATATACATGTCCTCGGCGGGGGGGTGGAAGATACAGTCCACGCCCGCCTCCGTCGCCATCTCGACATCGCGCGAGAGGTCGCGCGGGTAGTCCTCGAGATCCTCGCCGGGAGCGAACTGGGTGGGGTTGACGAAGAGGCTTACCACCACGTAGTCGCATTCCTCCCTGGCCGCATGCATGAGCGAGATATGTCCCTGGTGGAAAAAACCCATGGTCGGTACCAGTCCGACGATCTTGCCGTACGAGCGTTGCTCCTCCACTACCTTTCTCATCTCAGAGATGGAAGTGACGACTCGCATCCTTCTCCTTCCCCCCGGGCCACGATCCACGGAATGCGGTCTTAAGAATAGTGGAGCAGGAGCTCCTCTATCTCCTCGCAGCGGGACTTGCTTACGTCGGCCTCCGCCAGGTCGAGCGCGTACATGGATAGAGATGTATATACCTTGAGCAACTCTTTCCTCTCCTCCTGCTCCAGGCATTCCAGATGGCGGCGCAGCACGCCGATATCTCCCCTGGCCACCGGCCCCGTAAGCGCCTTCTCGGTACCCAGCCTCTTGAGGTTGCCCACCGTCCCCTCGACGAGGGGGAGAAGCGCATTGAGCGCTCTCTCATGGTGCATGCCGATCTCCTGGTATACGAGTTCCGCGGCATGTTCCAGGGCCACCAGCAGATTGCACGCTACTACGGCCCCGATGTGATAGAGGGTCTTATCCTTCTCCGCCAGGGGCACCGGATCGCCGCCCAGCTTGCGCACCAGTTCCTCGGCCCATGCCTGGGTCGCCTCGTCCCTGGTGGTCACGGCAAACACCGATCCCGGAATAGCCTTAACAGCCCCGCGCACATCGGCGAAGGTCTGCAGGGGATGTATGCTGGCGGTCATGGCCCCCAGTTCCTCCGCGGGCTCCAGCACGTCCAGTCCCAGCGCGCCGCTCATGTGTACCAGGTGATCGCCTTTCTTAACCGCCTGGCCGCTCACCAGGCTGAGGCAGGTATCGGCGATGAGGTCATCGGGGGTGGTGATGAAGATCACGTTGCCCTTCTTGCCGGCCTTCACCACGTCTGAAGTGAGCACGATATCCTTTATATGCTTTGCGACCTGTTTGAGGGACTCATCGCTGCGGGAAGCCACGGCGGTCACCTTTTCTCCCTTGCGCTGCAGGATATTCCCGACGGCCGTCCCGACCCTGCCCCCGCCGATGATCACGAAGCGGTCCACTCTCTTAGCCATGCCATTCCTCCTTGTCGTAGCGGAAAGCCATGCGCACCCTCTCACGACCTCCGGCACCGTCAAACCGCGGCGGATACCCCCTGCCGGGCGGCAACACGTCCGGCTGCAGCTCCAGCAGCGGGACCATGACGAACTCCCGCTCCAGCATGCGGGGGTGGGGTATTATCAGGTCCTTTTCCTCTAACTCTAAGTCGTCATAGAGCAATATGTCTACGTCGACGATGCGTGGGCCCCACCTTTCCCCACGTACCCTGCCCAGCTCCTCCTCGACCTCCCGGCACGCTGCAAGCATGCCGTGGGGGTCGCGGGAGGTGGACACCTGGGCGACCAGGTTGAGAAAGTCCGGCTGCTCGAGCACCCCCCAGGGCTCCGTCTCGTATACCGACGACACTTCCAGGACGCGCACGTCCTCCATGGCATCTAGAATGCGCAACGCCGAGAGCAGGTTCTCCCTGCGCTCGCCAAGGTTGCTGCCTAAACCAAGGAAAACGCGGTGCTCCTCTTTACGACCCATCTCGCTCGAACGCCATTTCCACCGCCACCTCCGCGACCTCGCGCTCCAGGGGAGCCTGCGGCTTGTGCACCCTCACCAGCAGCGAAATGGCGGGCGTGGTCTGCAGTATATGCTCTCCTATACGCGAGGCCAGGGTCTCGATGAGATCGTACCTCTCCTGCGCGACGATCTCGTACACCTGCGATGCCAGGCGGTCGTAGTCCACCGCCCCGGCCAGATCGTCCGCGGCTACCGCCCCCGCGGCATCGTAAACCAACTCGATATCTATGGAGAAGATCTGCCCCTCGTCCTTCTCCCGCTGCGTGCAGCCGTGATAGGCGAAGGCCTCGAGGCCGGAGATGACGATCTTCGCGGCAGCTCCCATGTCTATTTCTCTCTGATGGTCACCGTCAGCAGAACGTCGGTGCTCTCGAGGGAGTCAACCACGTCCATGCCGGACAGTACTTTGCCGAAAATGGTGAAATACGGATCAAGGCCCGTTGCATCCTCTTTGAGGATGTAGAATTCCGATGTGGCTGAGTTCTCCAGGGGTTGTTGTGTCTCGGGGTCGGAAGGCTTGGCCATACCCACCGCACCCCGCAAATTGGATATGCCGATCTCGTCGATCACTACCCCCACCCCCTGGTCCTGCATCATGGCTTCCTGGAGTGCGGCCTCGTCTGGCTCAGCCTCCTGGGATTCCGCCAGCAGCGCCTGGTAATGGCTACCGATCTGTACCACGAAATCCTCTACCCGGTACCAGAGAAGGCCGTCATAGAAGCCCTGGTTCACGAGGTTGGTGATCTGCTGTACGGTAGCCGGTGTATCCTCGCCATAAAGGCCGACTACGATCTCCCCCTTGGTGGTCTCCATGACCATCTCCGCCGTGACCTTCGGCTCGGACTCCTTCTTCTCCTCCTCCTTCTTCATATAGTTGACCAGGAAGATGAGGCCGACGGTGACGGCGACGGCCGCGATACAGGCGGTTACGATGAACACCCTGCGCCAAGCCTTTTTCTTCTCCTCTTGCTTGAGCTTCTCCTGCTCCTCCTTGCGCTGCTGCTTCAGTTTCTGGGCCTTACCCAATGCTTCACTCCTTATCCCTTGCCCACGATGGCGTCAGCCACCCGGACCGTCCGTACCATCTCCTTGACGTCGTGCACGCGCACTATGTCCGCACCGTTGGCGATGCCCACGGCCACGCTCGCTGCGGTGCCCTCCACCCTCTCGTCCTCCGGCAGGTCCAGTATCCTGCCGATGAAGGACTTGCGCGAGGTGCCGAGCAATAGCGTGTATCCCAGCGATCTCAATTCGGACAGGCGGCGGATTATCTCCAGGTTGTGCTCCAGTGTCTTACCGAAACCGATGCCCGGATCTACCATTATATTGGACGTATCGGCACCCGCCTCCACGGCCGCCTCCGCCCGCTCCCGCAGGAAAGACGCTACCTCCCCGATGACGTCGTCGTAATGTGGTTCCACCTGCATGTCCTTGGGCATGCCCTGCATGTGCATGAGGCAGAAGGGCACCTTTTTATCCACCACCAGGGGGAGCATCTCCGGATCCAGGCGCATGGCGCTGATCTCGTTGACCATGGCGCATCCGGCCTGCAGGGCCTGGCGCGCCACCTCCGCCTTGGTGGTGTCGATGGATACAGGAGTATCGATCCTGCCCACGATGCCCTCGATGACCGGCATCACCCGGCGCAATTCCTCGTCCAGGGTTATGAAGTCCGAGCCGGGGCGGGTCGACTCGCCGCCTATGTCCAGTATGTCCGCGCCTTCCTCCTCCAGGCGCAGGGCGTGGTCTATGGCCGTTTTGGCATCGAAGAAGCGGCCGCCGTCGGAGAAGGAGTCCGGCGTGACGTTGACCACCCCCATGATCAAGGTGCGCTCGCCCAGGTCGTACTCCTTTCCCCCCAACCGCAGGACACGCCCCTCCTCCCTGAAGGAGGGGCGGAGGAGCTGTTCCAGCTCGACCGCCAGCGCCTTGAGGCCGAAGGGCTGCCTCTTGAGCTTGGATATGAGCTGTTTGTAATGTTTGAGGTTGCCCGAGATGATCGCGGAGACCTTCACGCCACCGTAGTCGAATACCTCGCGCGGCAACGAGACCTCGCCACCGATGGAGAGCATGTTCTGCTTGAGGATATTTGCGGCCTTGGTATCCACGTTGTCCACGCGCACGACGCGGCCGATCATCTTGGGCGCCATGATCGATCTGCCCTGCTCGCTCGGCCTCAACTCGTCCAGCCGTGCGTAGGCTTCATCCAGCTCGTGCACGGAAAGCAAACGGGGGTTGAACCTCATGCCTCTCTCTCAGCTTTTCTGTCGGATCAGGGACATGGCTTCCGCTCGTGATGCCGCATTGGTGTGGAACGTGCCCCGCACCGCCGAGGTGATGGTCAGGGTGCCCGGCTTCTTCACCCCGCGCATGGACATGCACAGGTGCTCCGCCTCTACGACCACCAGTACCCCGCGGGGACGCAGCGCCTTTACCAGCGTGTCGGCTACCTCGGTGGTCAGCCTCTCCTGCACCTGCAGCCGCTTGGAAAGGACGTCGACCACCCGCGCCAGCTTGCTGATGCCGGTGATCTGCCCCTCGGGGCCGGGGATATAGGCCACGTGCGCCTTTCCCAGGAAGGGCACGAGGTGATGCTCGCAGATAGAGTAAAGGGGGATGTCCTTGACCACGATCATCTCCTCGTGCTCCTCCATGAACATCGCCTTGATCATCTCCAGGGGGTCGACATCCATGCCGCTCAATATCTCCTCGTACATCTTCGCGACCCGTTCAGGGGTCTTCACCAGCCCCTCCCGCTGAAGGTCCTCTCCGACGCCCTCGAGGATCAGGCGTACGCCCTGCATGATCTTGTCTCTATCCACTTCTGTCCTCCTTGCCGGGTTTCCCGCATATTATATCGCATGAGGTCAGCCGGGGGTCAGCCTTGTGCTGGTTCATTACATCGCGGACACTTGCTCCCTATCCCTGCTCCCATTATCCCATTTCTCCAGGAACTCCATGGGCGTGAGAT
>JAFGDU010000109.1 GCA_016931915.1 Actinomycetota bacterium | reverse complement strand
GGCCATGACTCCATCGGGGCCACAGCACCTTCAGATACATGGTACCTGGCCGAGGGCTGCACTCAAGGAGGTATGGAGACCTTCGTCTTGGTGCAGAACCCAAATAAAACTGAGGCCAACGTTTCCCTGATCTTCATGACTTCTGAGGGTCCTAGGGAAGGACCTAGCATGACACTCGCACCCAACTCCCGCTTCACCTGGAAATTGAACGACTTCGTCACCTCGTGGAACGTATCCACTGAGGTAAAATCTAACCAGGCGGTGGTAGCGGAGCGCGCCATGTACGGCAACAACCGCTCCTGGGGCCATGACTCCATCGGTTATGCTCCATAGACATTCGTCTCAAGGAAACATCTATAGGATCTACAATAGTTATTGGTGATGCCGTTTAGCATAAATAGGTAGCTTCAATTAAGAGAGAATGAATTGGAAAGAGCTTGCTATGACCGGTTTTCAAGAAATGGTAATGCTGTTCTTTGAGGATCCCTCCGAGTATTTCATGCCACCAAGATCATATAGCGAACTCTACTTACTAAGGAGGGATGTAGATTTCTGCTTCGGGATTAATAATGTAAATAGGAACGGAGAATTAGAAAGATTGCGAAATGGCGATGAATTAAAAGGAAACATTCAAGAGAATAAGGCACTATTTATAGGGGCAATGGGTATACTAGCTGGAATTGATTTACTAGGTAAATTCCTCGTTGGTACTGATAATCATAGAAAGGTGCCAGTTGGAGAGAGGTTCCGGCAATTCTTACAAAGGTATTTTTACTTGGAGAATTCTTTTGAAGATGCACACGTGCATGAAGAGGTTCTTTATCAATTCAGGAATGCGCTCCTACATTCTTTTGGACTCTATTCTGTAGATTTCAATAAAGGAATAATTTATGAATTTACAGCCACTTCTGATAATAGCCCACTTATCCAACAGACAAGATGTTATATGCACCGACGTCAAATAGAGGAGGATGGCGAGCTTTTTCAACCATGTATGTATCAAATCGATTTGTATACGCTCTATAGAAAGTTTGAAGAAGCAATCGTTAGATACAGATGTGATTTGGAAAAGGACCAACAACTCCAAGATAACTTTAAAAGGATGTTTCGTTTCTATGGAACAATCGACATTGAAAATAATTCTAGGTAGGTTGTGTTGAAGGCATTCGCTAGTGGAAATGTTCAGCACCCTTCGTAACCACAATATGACCACACAACAGGATGCAGCAGACTGTTGAAGGAAACAGTAGGGAATAGTAATAAATAGATATAACGCAGGCCTGATGCGGAATTAAGCACAGCAAGCAACAACAAGATAGAAGTGGCTACACCAGCACATATACCGTTGGGAAATATTCCTAATCCTTGTGCGCGAGTTCGATTCTCGCCAGGGGCTCCATCTATTTCGTAGCTCTCATGCTTGATCGAGATCCCTCCCCGCGATCAAGTACAGCGGTTACACTGCTTAGTATGCTGCGATCCCTCCAGCAAGGCTCATGCTAGAGGGCATAGCCCTCATTTAACAGACATCGCTTCAACAGGGTCCTCATGCCGGCGAGTGTCCGGGTACTGAATGATACGCGCTGGCACAACCAGGCTTCAGTACTGTATCAACTTGCCGTGTTTTGCCCGCAGCTCCGTCTTGAGCACCTTGCCCATGGCGTTCCTGGGCAGGGCCTCTAAGAACTCGATCACGCGTGGGCGCTTGTATCCCGCCAGCCTCTCGGAGAGAAAGTCCTTCAATTCGTCCTCGTCCATGGTTTCTTCTGGTTTCAGTACCACGATGGCCTTGACTATCTCGCCCCATTTCTCATCCGCCACGCCGATAACCGCGCACTCCATTACCTTGTCGTTGGCCAGGATGGCGTTCTCCACCTCAACCGGATAGACGTTCTCGGCGCCCGACACGATCATGTCCTTTTTACGGTCAACGATATAGTAGAAACCCTCCTCGTCCTTGCGCAGAAGATCGCCACCGTGGAACCACCCGCTCTTCATGCTCTCCTCAGTGGCCTTGGGCTTCCCGTAGTATTCCTTCATCACCGTGGGGCCCCTGTAAGCTCCCTCTCCGACTTGGCCGATGGAAACCTCATTGTCGTCGTTGTCAACAAGCATCATCTCCACGAAGGGGAATTCCCTGCCAACGGATTCCGGTTTATCCAGCAGATCGTCGGGGGGGAGAAAGGTCATCAACGGGCACATCTCCGTCATGCCGAAGAAATCGTATATGCGCATCTCAGGCCATTGTTCGAGTATTCTCTTTTTTAGCCCGACAGGGAAAACGCCACCCGTGCTCAGCCAGGTCTTCCATGCAGAAGTATCGTATTTATCCAGGTCCGGCAGCATGAAGATGGCATTGCCCATGGCCGCGACCAGGAAGGCGCCGGAAATCTTCTCTCCCTCTATGAGCTCCATGGCCGCCTTGGGATCAAAAGCCAGGAAGTGCGGGATGACCATGGTGGCGTTCATCAGGGGATATACTATTCCCAGGGTCACCCCTCCCTGGTGAAACAGCGGCGGTATAAACAGGAAGCGGTCGTACCTGGTGACCTGCATGGCGATGATGGAGTTTATGGCACCGATCAACTGCTGCTTGTGGGTGGACACTGCGCCTTTGGGCTTGCCGGTGGTACCCGAAGTGTAGACGATGAACGCCTCATCATCCTCTTCGACGTCCACCAGAGGCTCCCCGTCATCACCGGATTTCACCAACTCGTTGTAGGAGAGTGCGTAGTCTGGTATCTCCTCGCCGCAGCATATGTAATGCTTGATGCCGGGGACTCCTCCCCTGACCTTCTCCACCGCTTCGCGAAAAGCCTCTCCGAAAACAAGGGCACGGGAGTCCGAATCATTCAGGATATATATCATCTCAGGTGGAGCGAGGCGGAAATTGAGTGGGACCGCTATTGCACCGATCTTTGCGCATGCATAGTAAACCTCTAATATCTGGTTGCAGTTGAAGAAGAGCGCCCCTACCTTGTCTCCCTTCCCCAGGCCCGATGTAGTGAGATGGTTGGCGAGGCGATTGACACGCCGGTTCAGTTCCCCGTATGTGAGACGCATTTCCCCGTATACCAGCACCTCCTTATCGGGGGTTTTTCTAGAGCTTCTCGCCAGCTGTTCTCCGATTATCAACCTTCTCGCAAGTCTCTCCTCAATACTCATCTCTCTTTGAGCCATGATCTCCTCCTTACGATCGTTTCAAAGCGTTATACCTCATGCCATGCCGGATCCCTGGCCCGTTCCGCTGCAGACCAAAGGCTGCACCCCGGCCATGCCGGCGGCGCCTGACCTGGCCTAGAACAGTGCGTCGGCCACGTCCTTCATCCCCAATGATTCAAGGCGCCGGCGGCTGGGGCGGCCCTTATCATCTATGTCACGCAGGTGGTAGTACTCTTCGATCATCTCCTCGAAGGGCACCGTGCGGCGCTCTATCTCCTCCTGCTTTCCTGCTGCGAGCGCCCTCTGCTTGCCCCAAAGGCCGGGCATGAACCTCATGGCCCTCATAACCTTGTTCAGGTTGGGGAAGAGGACGTTGTTGGCGAATTTGCGGTTCATGTCCATGATCTTTTCGTTGCGCATCTTGCCCATCGGGCCCATCGACATATAGGTGGGGTAGATCATGCTGGTCAGACTGGAGGTAGTGCCCTCGATGTGAGGCTCGAGTATCCGGCGCGGGAGCCGGTCGTGGTCCCGGGTCGCACCGCAGAGGTTGCCGATAGCCCGCTTTATGTACCAGATGCGGTGGCCTGTATCGACGAGTTCGCCTTCGCTGTAGGAAAAGCCCGTAACCGGGTTGAGCATCTCGACCATCTCGGGTATACCGCCCGTGATCACCCAGATATAGATGCATATAACGGCCGAGTTGGCGATAACCCCTTTCACCTGTGATCCTATAGTCTGCGCCGCTTTACCCTTTGCCCGGTAGGGCCAGGACCTCTTCAACCCCATGTCCTTATGGCTGCTGACCCCCATATCCGTGTAGAGGTTGGCGTCGGCGCAGTGGCAGGCTCCCCTTATCGAGGTGGCGTAAGTCAGGGCCATGCCCCAGAGGGAACGGGGGTCATGCATGGGGCACTCCATACCCTTGACGTGGACGGCGAACTCCTCGCCGCCGTATTTCGCAGACATGGTCCGGGTGCCCTCCGCCAGGTCGTCCCCGAAACCATCGCGACGGGCTATCTTCTCTATCAGCTCGATGAGGATACCCGGCCGGTTCCATCCCAGCTCGATGCCGCCGGTATCGGCCTTGCTGATGAGGCCCTCCTCGAAGGCCTCGGTGGCGTAGGCGATGGTGCTGCCGGCCGATATGACATCCATGCCGTAACGGTTGCAGAGCTCGTTCGCCTTGTGGTTGGCATCGCGGTCGTCCATCCTCTGCAGGGTACCTAGGGCAGCGGCGGCCTCGTACTCGCTTCCCGGGCCCTCCGCCAGGGCGAAGGGGCCCGTCTTGACCTCGACTATCCTCTTGCAGCCGACCGGGCAGCCGTAGCAGGAATGGGTCTTGGTCAGGATGGACTCCGCGACGGCGGTGCCGCCCAGCTTGTCCGGACCGGCCTCCCAGTAGGCCTCGCGCCAGTTCTTGGTGGGAACGTCGCCTATGGCCATGCCGTATTCCATGTGCACGTTGGAACCGAAGGACGAGAGTCCCTCCGCGACCAGATTGAACTTGATGGTCTCGTTCATCTTCTTGCGGGTCTCCTTGAGGCCCTCCTCGTCGGCGAGAGGAGGCCTTTTTTTGCCCCTGGCCACAACCGCCTTGAGCCTCTTGGAGCCCATCACGGCTCCCATGCCGCCCCTGCCGGAGGTGGAGCCCTTGTCGTTCATCACGTTGGCGTATTTGACCAGGTTCTCTCCAGCTTGCCCTATGCATATCACCTGAGCCCGCTTGTCCCCCACCTCCTCCTTGAGGGCGTCCTCCGTCTCGTAGGTATCCTTGCCCCAGAGGTGCGAGGCATCGCGTATCTCCGCCCCCTCGTCCGTGACCACAAGGTATACCGGTTTATCCGAGGCCCCGCTCACGATGATGCCGTCGTAGCCGGTGCCCTTGAGCTGGGGGGCGAAGTGGCCGCCCATGCACGACTCACCCCAGATGCCGGTGAGGGGCGATCGTGCGCATATCTCCAGCCTGGATGCCCCGGGCAGGTTCACCCCCGACAGGGGGCCGAGCATGATCATAAGGGGGTTTGCGGGAGACAGGGGGTCCTCCTCCCAACCTCTCCGTTCGAAGAAGATCCTCGCGGCCAGGCCGCTTCCGCCCAGGTAATCCCGGTAGATCTTCTCGTCCAGCTCCAGATCCTCGATTGTGCCGGCCTCGAGGTCCACCTCCAGTATCTTGCCCCAGTTTCCTCCCATCATGGTTAACGTCCCTCCTCCTGGTTCAGCAGCCCGCGGAATTTGTTTATCCTGCCAGTCTCGGCGGCGGAACATCAGGTCCCGCATAAGGCCGTCTGCTCGTACATCTTCTCCCCCCTCTCACCGGTACCAGGTCATAAACTAACTTGACATGGATTAACTAGTGGTAATATTATAACTCTCAGTAGTTTTCCTGTACAGGCTGACCGTAGAAGGGGATAGGGTGATATGGAAACCCGGATTTTCCATACAGAACTCCAAAGGAAGTACAGTTTTATAGCTGAAATGCTGAAATATGCATCGGGACAGCGACAGTTGCGATACAGGAGAGAAAATGGGCTGGCTCAGTTAAAAAGCGACGTAAAAAGTGCCCAGGTTCAGAAACTCATCACTATTAAGCATATGTTGTGTACTAACATAATCGATCAAACGGAGCACAATACCGTTCCCTCTTCACAGCATCCAACGAAGAAAGCAACAGTACGCGGATGACCTGTATTTAACTCCGGCAAGCTTAAGTGGGTCGAGCGGGGAGGCGTTGTTCTGAAGGGGGGTTGTGGCCCTGTGAAAACCGCCAATAAGGGGGGCAGCTATTTCAACCGCATGAGAGAGGGGCATCTCTATGCGCATGATGAGATCGGCAAATGCGGCGTAATAAATACAAGGAAGGGATCTTAAAAGTCAAAGACCAGGCCTTTATATCAAGATCAGGAGAGGTCGGGAGATTTGTATAACACCAGATACTAGAAGGCATATTCTACCAGGAAAGGGGAACGATGGGTATGCAAGCTATTTCATTGCTACGGTCTTTTCAGCCAGGGCTTAGCATAGTCAAACCAACTTCCGTAAAGGAGATACAGCAGACGCTACGGTACGCCAACAGGCACCGGATTCCTGTAAAAGCCAGGAGTTCATCAGTTGACCCTTATAGATACCCCACTTCCAAGCAGGGGCTCATATTGATCGATCTTTCAGAGATGAGAACCATTCATAATGTCGATACGAGGAACAGGGCGGTAAGATTCGAGCCGGGGGTAGGGTGGGCACAGCTCCAGGACGAATTAAGAAAGCACGGGCTCAAGGCCTCAAACCCCTTGCTGCCCCACAAAAGACAATCGGCTCTCAGCAGTTGCCTGGAGAAGGAGCCGATGCTCATCCCTATGTTCGAGTATGGAGAGCCGATACTCACCATGGAGATGGTTCTCCCGAGCGGAGATGTTTTTCGCACAGGCTCTGCTTCAGGTCCTGCCGGCATGAAAAAGACCAAGGCCGATCTGGTAGGCCAAGAAGGTCCGGCTACAATGCACTTTTCAAGATTGTTTCAAGGAGCTCAAGGAACCCTGGGAATCGTTACGTGGATCAATGTAAAGGCGGAAACCCTTCCAACAACGCAAAGGTTGTTCTCCATACCCTGTAATACCTTGGAAGAGGTCGTAAGCCCCGTATGCCGTATCCAGCGTCGCATGATCGGCAAAGAGTGCTTTGCGCTGAACAACCATCATCTGGCGAGTATCCTTTGTGAGAACCGGCAGGATGATTTCACCAAACTTAAAAAGGACCTGCCGCCCTGGACTATAATACTGTGTTTGGCAGCCGGGCCCCGGTTACCCGAAAGAAAGATGGAGTACCAACAGGAGGCGCTTGCCGACATCGTAAAGGAATTGGGGATCACGTTGCAGGAAGGCCTGGCAGGCCGGGGCTCGCAACTCATTGCACTGTTCCAGGGTCCCTGGACTGAAGATCCTTACTGGAAGCATGGACTACTGGGTGACTCCCTGGACATCTTCTTTGTAACAACCCGCAACAAGGTCTCTCAATGCGAATCGTCATTTCACAAGGTGCTGGAGGAGTATGGCTATGCCGTAGAAGACGTCGGCAAGTATGTACAGCCTCTGGAGTATGGCAGGGTTTTCCACGTGGAGTTCAGCATCCCGGTCAGGCCTGATTCCCGTCAGGACGGAGAGCTGAAGTCCCTTTCCAGGAAAGCAGTCGCGGAGATCTCCAAGCAGGGTGGGTTCTTTTCGAGGCCGCAGGGCATATGGGCGGAAGAAGTCTTCAAGCTGTGTCCCTCGAATACCGCTGCTCAAAAGACGATGAAAAAAATCCTCGATAAAAACAACATAATGCATACGGAGGAGGGATTATGTCTATAGAACAATTTGAGTGGGATAGTCTGAATTGCGTACGGTGTTCCCTCTGCAAATGGGTAGACCCCTGGGAGCTTTCAAGCGAGAGATTCGCAAAAGCCTGCCCTGCGATTGCCCGGTATCTCTTTGATGCCTACTCCTGCCAGGGGAAAATGGATATAGCATTGGGATTGATCCGCGGTGAGCTGGAGTTTACCGAAAGCCTTCTGGATATTATCTACAAATGCAACCTCTGCGGAGCATGCGATATCATGTGTAAACGAAGCAGGGAGCTGGAGCCCCTCCTTATGTTCAAGGCACTGCGGGCGAAGTGTGTAGAAGAAGGTCAGATCATCCCCGAGCACATGCTGTTGATCGACTCCCTCAAGAGAGAGGACAACGTATTCGGGGAGCCGAAGTCGAAAAGGGGCG
>JAFGDU010000108.1 GCA_016931915.1 Actinomycetota bacterium | reverse complement strand
GGTGGGGGGGGGGAGGGGGGGGTGGGGCGGGGGGGGGGGGGCGGAGTGGGGCATGACCTGCAGGTCCGCACCCTGGGAGTACATGAGCCGCGGCGTGTAAGCCAGCTGGTTCTCGTAGCAGATACCAACCCCTATCCTGCACAGCTCGGTCTCTATCACGTGCGGTCCCGCCTCTCCCTTTGTGAAGTAGGCTTCGGCGAAGGCGGGCGTCTGCTTGCGCACCCTCCCGTCCTCCTCTCCTGCGGGGTTGGTGATGACGAAGCTGTTGAAGAAATCCTCCCCCTCGGCTTCGAGGTAGCTCGTTCCCAGCCACACGCTAAGCCTGCTGGAGTGCTCCCGTAGCCAGGTCATGCTCGGGCCCTCTTTGGGTTCCGCCGCGTTCCAGATATCCTTGCTGTAGATATAGCCGGTGGGCATGAACTCGGGCAACAATATAAGCCTGGCGCCCCGTTCCGCCGCCTCGTCGACGAAGGCTGTGGCGCGCTCCAGGTTGCCCGGGATGTCGCCGTTCTCGGAGATCATCTGCACCGCCGCGACCGCAAGCTTTTTTGCTTCGTCAACCACTACCTCACCCCCTGGATCGTTAGCTCTCGTTTCCACAGCATAAATATACCTTGATGGCATATGTACGGGAAGAAAAGGCCTTTCGCTTTCACCTCGTCCGTGGTGCGGAAACCCCGAGGCTTTTTATGGCCGCCGTCTTCCCATATTATAGATTGCGAGAGGCGCAACAGGTTGCAGGTCATGACCATGTAAGGGTTGTGGACGGAGCGTAAGGCGGGTTGGTTTTGGGTTACCTTCTCGGTTACGATGCGGGCAGTTCCTCCATAAAGGCAGCACTGCTCGATATAGAGACGGGCGGCTTGGTAGCAGCCGCGGCCTCGCCCGAGAGAGAACTCGAGATCACATCTCCACGTCCCGGCTGGGCCGAACAGGATCCTGAGGTCTGGTGGGAACACCTGAAGCGCGCCACCTCTCTTGTACGGGAGAGGTCGCAAGCTGAGCTGCATGACGTGAAGGCGGTGGGAATCTCCTACCAGATGCATGGCCTGGTCGTCGTGGACCGCGACCTGAAGCCACTGCGGCCCTCCATCATCTGGTGCGATTCCCGGGCGGTCTCCATAGGGGATGAGGCCCTCTCCTGCCTTGGCGAAAAAACATGCCTGGGGCGTTTGCTCAATTCCCCCGGCAACTTCACCGCTTCCAGGCTCAAATGGGTGAAGGACAACGAGCCCGACCTTTACGAGTGCATCCACAGGGTGATGTTGCCCGGCGATTACCTGGCCATGAAGATGACCGGGGACATGGTGACCACCCCATCCGGCCTCTCCGAGATGATCCTGTGGGATTTCAGCGCCGAAAGCCCCGCGGAGATGCTACTGGAGCATTACGGCATAGCATCGCGGCTTCTGCCCGAGATACGGCCTGCCTTCTCCCCGCAGGGTGAGGTGACTGCGGCGGCGGCGGCGGAGCTCGGGCTTGCGCCGGGCACGCCCGTCGCCTACCGCGCCGGCGACCAGCCCAACAATGCCTTCGCGCTCAAGGTGCTAGACCCGGGGGAGGCGGCGACCACGGCCGGCACCTCCGGCGTTATCTATGGCGTCGCGTCGGAGCCTCGGAGCGACCCGGAGTCGCGGGTGAACATCTTCCTGCATGTAAACCACAGCGCGAGGGAACCGCGTTACGGGATACTGTTGTGCGTGAACGGAACCGGCATACTATACCAGTGGTTGAGGAGCAACCTCACCGGGGCGGGAGGGTCCCTGGATTATCCCGCCTTGAATGAACTGGCGGCGTCGGCACCGGCAGGATCGCAGGGCCTGTTAATCCTGCCCTTCGGCAATGGTGCCGAGAGGACCCTGGGCAACCGCAGCATCGGGGCCTCCGCGCACAACCTGGATCTCAACCTGCATACCCGTGCGCACCTGCTGCGGGCGGCGCAGGAGGGCATCGTCTTCGCCCTGAATTACGGGCTGGAGATCATGCGCGGAACGGGCGCAAAAGTGGAGAAGGCACGAGCGGGCAGGGCCAACATGTTCCTGAGCCCCCTCTTCGGGGAGGTGTTCGCCGCGGTTACGGGGGCGACCGTAGAATTATATGACACGGATGGGGCGCAGGGCGCGGCCAGGGGCGCCGGCCTCGGCGCTGGTATATATAAGGATATGGGGGAAGCGTATGTAGGTTTGAGGAAGCTGAAGTCCATCGCACCCGACCCGGACAAGGTGGGGCTATATGCTGAAGCCTACTCGCGCTGGCGCGGGATATTGGTGGAAGTAATGGAGCGGACAGGGGAGGTAGGAGAAGGTGGATAAAGTATCGTATCACAGTGTCTGCCGCTGGACTTTTCACGCCGGAAAAGGGGGGTTCGTACCCGCGGATGCCATCCCGGAGTGGGGTAAGGACAGCCTGGATACGCCGGCATGCGTGGAGATGATCGCGCAGGAGATCGTCCCGCGCCTGCCCGGACACATAGAACTGGGTATGGAGCTCCACTACGACTACGAGGTGGACGAGGACAACGCCGCCGCCACCGCTGATGCCCTGGCCTCCAGCGGCATACACCTTGCATTGATAACCCCCGGCGCGCACCGCCATTTCGCCTACGGCGGCGTAGCTTCCCTGGACGTGGGGGAGCGCGAGGCGGCGGAGGAATTCGGGCGGCGCACGGTGGACCTCGCCCACGGCGAGCTGCGCAAGGCATGGCATCCCGACCCCGGGAAAGCGCCGTCCCTGGTGCTCTGGAACGGGTCATACGGCTACGACCTGGCGACGCCCGCCATCGCGGAGATGTACCGCAACTTGAAGGAGAGCGTTGCGGACCTCTGCCGTTACGAGGCGGAGAAGGGTGGGGATCTATACGTGGCCATCGAGCCCAAGCCCAACGAGGGCCACCCGGCCATGCTCCTGCCCACGGTGGCGAGCGCCATCCTCTTGTGGAAGAGACTGCAAGAGGAATACGGCGTCGATCTGGACAGGAAGGGTATAAACAAGGAATTCGGCCACTCCGAGATGGTAGGCCTTGACCACGTATACGATACCGTGGAGGAAACCGACAACGGTATGCTGGTGCACATGCACGTGAACAGCCAGGGCTACAATGACGGCATCATCCTGGGGGGACCGGGAAAGTACGATATCGATCACGGGGCGAGGATAAACGGCATGAACGTGGCCATCGCCGGGCTCATACGCCAGGCCGGGTATGGCAGGTGGAAGGGCCACGATATGCAGGTGCGCCCATACGACGACCGCAGGCAGGCGCTCGACAGGGTGGTGAGGTCCATCCTCAGCTGGGAGGCCTGCGAGCTTTCGGAGGAGGAGATGGACTCAGACCTGCTCATGCAGTACCTGGCGCAGAGGGATACGGCCCGGGCCGAGGACCTCATCCGCGAGACGGTCATCAACGCCTACCGCCACTTCGACCGCATGTATAAAGGTTAGGGGGTCAGCCGGCAGTGATACGGAAATCGCCCTTCAGATGCAGGTCCTCGGTACGGGAGGACGAGGCTACGTACAGGGTATATTCGCCTTCCTCGACCTTCCAGGCCGCGGCATCCACATCGTAATAAGCTAGGTCAACGGCCTTCAGCTCGAAGGAAACCGCTTTCGTCTCACCCGGCTCCGTGTGCACGCGCGTGAACCCCTTCAGCTCCTTGACCGGCCGGTCAACTCCCGAGGGGGGGCAGCCCACGTACAACTGCACTATCTCGCAGCCGGCCATGCCGCCCCGGTTGGTGATGTCCGCCTCCACCGTGATCGCGCCGCCCGTTCCCATCTCCCGCGCGCTCAGGCGGAGGTTGGAATACCAGTACTCCGTATAATGCAGGCCGAACCCGAAGGGGAACGCTGGTGCCATTCCTTTATGGTCGAAGAGGCGATAGCCGTGGTAGTAGCCGTACTCAATGGACTTGGCCTTCTTGTCGAAGTGGGGAAGTTGATCGTTCGACTCCGGGAAGGTGACGGGCAGTTTGCCGCTGGGATTTTCGTCGCCGAAGAGGATGGCCGCCAGGCCGTTGCCGCCCTCCATCCCCCCGTACCAGGCCATGATGATGGCGTGGACCATGTCCCGCCATCCCGCGGTAAGGACAGCAGAGCCCCCCTGGAGAACGACTATACACCTCTCGCTGGCATCCGCAACCGCCTCGATCAACACGATATCCGCCGCGCGCAGGCTGAGGTCCTCGCGGTCACCGCCCATCTTCACGTAGGGTATCGACTCGCCCTCGTCCCTGCCCGTTAGCCCCACCACCAGGATAACAGCGTCGGCTTCCCGCGCGATCGCAGCGGCAAACGCCGGATTCTCGCCGCTGTCATAGGTGACCTCTATGGAACCTGCCTTATCACGGATTCCCTGCAGGGGGGTTACGACGTAGGGGGGCCTCACGCGGCTGCTCCCGAAGTCCCCGATGTTCTCCCTGTCCGCCAGCTTCCCGATGACGGCGATCTTCTTCAGCGCATCGCGCCGCAGCGGCAGGATGTCTTTCTCGTTCTTGAGCAGCACGACGCTCTTGCGCGCGGACTCGAGGGCAAGGGCGACGTGTTCCCTGCAGGCCACTTTGTCGTGCGTATAATCACCGGGCGAGCCGGCATTGGCGAACCGCGCCTTGGTCCTGAGGATGCGGGTCACCGCCTCGTCCACCACCGCCTCCGGCACCCTCCCGCGCATCACCGCCCTCTTCAGCCTGCGACCAAAATAGCGCCGCATGGGCATCTCGATGTCCAGACCCCCCAGGGCAGCGTCCACCGTAGACCTGGTACCCCAGACAAAATCCGACATCACCAGGCCGTCGAATCCCCATTCTCCCTTGAGGATATCCCGCTGCAGATGTCGGTTCTGGGCGCAGTACCAGCCGTTGACCTTGTTGTATGCGCTCATGACGGCGGCAACGCCCTCGTCCACACAACGCCTGAAGTGGGGGAGGTAGACCTCCCTCAGCGTCCTCTCGTCCACGCGCACGTCCACGTAGAAACGCGACTCCTCGATGCTGTTGCAGGCATAGTGCTTGGCGCAGGCCATGACGTGTTTCTGCGCTCCCCTCACCAGGGCGGCGCCCATCTCTCCCAGCAGGTAGGGGTCCTCACCGAAGGTCTCCTGGGACCTTCCCCACCCCGGATGGCGGGGGAGGTTTATACATACCCCCCCGAAGAAATCACACCCCTGCGCCCTCGCCTCCACGCCGATGGCCTCGCCGATGCGCTCCTCCAGCCTCCTGTCCCAGGTCGCCCCGCGTGCCATGGAAACGGGGTAGCAGGTGGAGTTGCCGAAGGCCACGCCGCGCGGGCCGTCGGTGAACCTCAAGGGCGGTATGCCCAATCGTCCATCGCCGCCGGCGAGGAAGTGATACTTGTTGTAATGGAACAGCATCATCGCCTGCTTGAGCAGGTTGGTGGTTCCCGCCATCTCCCTGATCTTTTCATCCAGGGACATGCTGGATACCAGTTCCGCGATGCGCCGTTCCCGTTCCTCGCCCTCCGCGGCGAGCAAGCCGTTCCAGCCATTCTCCTTACGACCCCGTGAGTTTGCGTCCATGATCCCCTCCCCCTGGAAACACGCCTGAGGGGGCGTGTCGATCCTAAGCCCGTGCGAAGTCAGGACATCCTGGCATTGTTCATCCGGGCTTGTCTATTCTCTCCACATAACATCAGCTCCCACGCTTTTGGAAATAAGAGGTAGAAAGACGATGAAGCCAAAGGCGGTTGGAGTATCGGCTGCTCCAACATCAAACTTGTCTTGTGCGTGTTCTCGGCAGGAACTTTCCAAGACCACCTTTCCAATAGCCTTTAAGCCAAGTTGCGGATCGTAAGTCCTATAATGGCACATTCCGCCCCGTCAGGGCGATAAGTACCCGCATCTCCAATTCCCCATATTATCGTATCCTCTAGGCCGGGATATCTTTGAATACCACCTTGATATCCTCGCTGGAGAGCTTCGTTACCTCGAGTTCCTCGCCAAAGTACTTGCCCACGCCCTTTATCAGGCCAACGCATATGTCTATCAGGCCGCGCGGTGATTTATAGGTCATGATCAAGGTTCTATCGTCCTGCCATGCATATTCGAACCTTGGCGGCCGGGCATTTTCTATGTTCCTGGTAGATTTGACATGGACTTCATCCATCATCAAGAGGAAATCCATCGCGTTGTCCACGTTTTTATAATATATGCCGTAGATCTTGGGCGCATATTCGTTCACCCAGTATTCACCGAAAGCGTCGGCAGCCTGCTCGAGAGAGATATCGAGTACCTCGCAGGTGGTCTCCAGCATACCCATGGCCTTGTCCTCGGGAACGTCCTCCGTGGCCATGAACCTCTTGCTGGTATCGAAACCGCTTTTTTTCATGATGGCTTCCATGCTGTCCTCACCGAACTTCTCGTTGACCAGTTGTGCAAGACACGCCATGATTACGCCCTTCATCTCACTCACCCCTTCCCAGCAATACCGGCAGAATGGTGTATTGATTCAGCTTTTCCCATGGAACCGCCGACTTTTAAATTCTACCCACCAGCGGGCGGTTTGAAGCATTTGAACGTGGTTGTCATGGTGGAGTCGCGGAACAGGCGCTCCTGGTCGCTCATGGGTTGAGCAAGGCGCTTTGTACGGGAAGCATGTCGGATAGCCTGCGATCAGAGGTTCTCGCCCCTATCGGTACCGGCCTCGACCGACTTAGAGAGCATATCCCTCAGGCTCGCGACCATCTCGTTGAAGGCGCGCTTGAGGCCTTCCAGTTCCTCGCCTTCATGCACGCTTACCGCGACGTCGAGGTCTCCCTCCATGACCTTCCTGGCCGCTTGGGAAAGCTCCTCCGCGGGGTGCACGATCTGTTTGTTGATCATGTGATTGAGGAGGAGGAAGAGGATGATGATAACCAGTATTATCGATCCCTCCAGTATGGAAGCGAGGAACAGGTTGGCGCGAGCCCTCTCCTTGTCGCAGAACTCATCTATGGCGGCCAGTTCTAGTGACATGGGTTTCAACGCTATGTAGTAGAAGGGCATGGTGGGTATAAGGGGGTTATCCACCTGGATGAAGGTGACCAGGTATTCGCCCGAGAGGCCCAGTTCCGGTATGCCATCCGGCATCAACATATAGGTGGTTCCGTCCTGGAGGGCTTCGTCGAAGTAATGCGGGCACTGCCACTCGTAGATCAGGCTCTCGTCGTTGCATGCCCAGATGATGGTCTCGGGATTGACGGATGAGGAGGGCACGACGAGCATGACCTTCTCGAGGCCGTGAAAACCGGCCTTTACCATCTCCTGCATGCTCGCGTCGAGCTCCCGTTGCAGGTCCGACAAGCGCTCTGCGTCCAGGTCGGCGAACATGGTCTTTAAATCCGTCGAAGCGAAGGACTCCACGTATGCAGGTAACTCGAGCTGGATAGCGTAGTCGAGGCTGGAGATGAAGTTATCGGCCTCGGTCTGCAGGAGGCGCTCCGTGCCGTGGTCGATGAGACTCTCCTGGGAACTACGCAGGACGAAAAATGCGGCTATCCCGTAGACGAAGAGCATGATTACCAGTACGAATACGATCTGCCATAGAATGCTCGACTTGCGCCTGCCCTGCAAGGGGCGCTTTTCTGCATCGTCCTCCCGCCCGTTGTATTCCTCTCCCACCGAGCGCGCTATATAACCGCGCAGACCCTGTATCATCTCCTTGAAGGCATATTTGAGATCGACGAACTCGTCTCCCTCGCGCACCCTTATATCAACGTCCAAATTCCCCTGCATCACTTCCTCCGCGGCCGCCGACAGTTCGTCAATGGGCCCGATGACCCTCTTCTTGATGAGGCGGTTCAAGAGCAGGAAGATGACGAGGAGGACGGCCAGCATGAACCCGGCCATTACGAGTACCAGAGTGATATTGGCGGATTTTTCCTTATCATCGAAGAAAGACCGGGCGGCGTCCATCTCCTCCTGCATGGGCCTGAAACCGAAATATGAGATAACAAGCCCGGGAATCAATGGATTCTCCACTTTCCCCTGGGTGACGAGATATCCCCCTGAGAGGTTGAGCTCGGGAACGCCTTCTTCCATCCACAGGTAGGGGGCATCTTCTTCGATTGCGGACGTCATATATCCGGGCACCTCCCAGTTGTAAACCAACTCCGGTTCGTCGCAGGCCCAGACCATGGGCTTCTTGATCATGGTCGATGGAGGGATGACGACCATGAACATATCCAGCCCCAGATAACCAGCGTCCAGCATCCTTGCCAGGTCGTGGTTTAGCGCATCCTGTACCCCGTTGATCTCGCCGTGCAGCATCGCGGAAGCGAACTCATTCATGTCCAGGTTTTCCGACTGTGCTACATAACCCGGCATGAGGATGTGAGCGATATAGTTATAGCTATTGGAGACATTTTGGGCTACGGTCTGCAGCAGGCAATCTGTGCATTTGTCTGCGAGGTTGCGTTGCGAGTTTCTGACCAGCAGGATGGTCAACATGGCCGACAGGATGATCACGGCACTGACGAGTATGGTTATGCGTACGATGATAGCGGACCTGGTGCGCCCGTGTCTCGAGGCTTGTTTTTTCCTAGCCATCGTATACACCCTTATGCCGTTTTGCCGTTCACACCCCACCCAATTCGCGTATCGACGCTGCGTCAACATAGATAAGGACAATCCGGCGAGCGGGTCATTTTGCGCGTTTAGAGGAAGGATTTTGCATTTTTTGTGCTTGTATAGCTTTGCCGGCACCCGTGTTCTGCCTCATACGCAGCATGTTAAAAAGCCCCCTGCAATCCCATCGCATGCCCTGTTGACGTTAAATATTTGAGATTTCCATAAAATAGAGAAAATCCCTTTTTGTCCCTCATGCAATGTCCCCGGTCGTGCCCATTCAGCATCTGCAGCGGTACGTGGATGCTATCGGCTGCACGGGCTTCTTGACATGGGGGATGACGCGGTGCTAATTTATTAGCAATGCTAACTATCGGAGGTAATATGGACCAGAGCGAGCTTAATGCGCAGCTTCTTCTGCAGGAATTCTATCGTATAGCCAGGAGCAGGCATCTCCTGTTCAGGAACCTTCTCTCCCGCTACGGCGTGACGTTGCAGCAGTGGCACCTTCTCCTGCACATGAAGACGCGGGAGAAGGTGCGGGTAACCGATCTCAGCGAGATGATGCTGGTGTCCAAGCCTACCGCCAGCCGCATGCTCAACACCCTGTGCGAGAAAGGTCTGGCGCGCAAGAAGACGGACAGCAAGGACAGGCGCCTGGTGTATGTAGAGATCACTTCCAAGGGCAAAAAGGTGGTGGAGGACGCGCATGCCAAACAGAGGGAGATGGTCTCCAAGGTCCTCGCGCAGATGGACGAAGACGAAACGCAAGTTTTCCTGCGCACCATGGAAAAGATCGCCGATGCGCTCGTGCGGGTAGACCAGGATGCGTGAGGGAAGAGGCAGGGGGAAAGAGAAAAGAAGAGCCGTGCTGGGCGCAATTCTCCTGGTGACTGCCGGATCGGCGGCCTTACTATACATACGAAGAAGGATCGGTTCATGGCGGAGCAGGATCATGCCCAGGCGCGACCCGCGGCTGCATTACGAGGAATTCACCGTAACCACACAGGACGGGCTCTCCATTGCTGCACGATGCATACCGGGCGGACCCCACGGGGCGGTGATCGTGTGCCATCCCGCCGTGACCGGCCAGCGCTATGAGCCGTTGGTTGACTTCGCGGAGATGCTGTCGGAACACTACGACGTGTTCACCTTCGATTTCCGCGGCCACGGCGGCAGCGAGGGCAGGCTCGAGCTCAACCTGGAGGGACCCCTCGATGACATGCGCAGCATGGTCACAACGATAAGAAGAAGGGGCTACCGCTGGGTGGGGGCGGTAGGTTTTTCCCTCGGGGGGATGGCCGCTTTCCTCCATGCCGCTTGCGCTGATGGCCTGGATGCCGTGGTAACGGTGGGAGCGCCACCCCTGATGCCGGACATAGAACCCTACCGCAGGATACTCCCGATGTGGTCGTTGTTCCTGCGCGTGCTGGGAGCCCGTTTCAGGGCCGTCAACGAGGGAGGGTCTCTGCCCATGCACGTTGCGGGGTCCTTCCCCTCCACGCCCCTGCTCGTGGTGCACGGCGGCAACGAGGTCTTCTATCCCCGCGAAGACCTGGACGTGATGCTGGCGAAGCTGCCGCAGAAGGCGGAGTTGTGGGTTATCGAGGATGCGGGCCATACAGAGCTGGCCGGCCGCGAAAAGGACCTCATAGACTGGCTTCTGGCGCACAGCCCCTGACTCAGGCACGTTTTGTATTGATGAATGACCTTCATCTGGGTTATTAGGTAATATACTAGTATGATACTCGCCCGTAAACGGAGGATGTGGTGGATATGTTATTGGAAAAACCGTGGGGCAGCATAAGCGCCTATGCTTTGAACCAGCCGTGCACGGTAAAACTGATCACGGTTGAGCCTGGCCAGGAGACCAGCCTCCATTATCACAAGCTGCGTGACGATATGTGGATAATCCTGGACGACGGCCTGGAGGTGACCATCGGTGACCAGGTGTTCCTGCCTGGCGAGGGGGAGGAGTTCATGGTCCCCGCCATGGGGATGCACAAGTTGAGGTCGCTGGGGAAGAGGGGCAGGGTGCTGGAGATAGACATCGGTTTTACCAGTGAGGACGATAATTACCGCATAACCGATCTATACGGGCGCAAAACGGAGGAAAAGGACGAGCAGAGCATTTGAGATGATCGGGCTGAAGAGAGGAGAGAGATGCTGAAGTTTGTGATACCCAAGGGGAGTCTTGAGAGCACTACCCTGGATATACTCGATGACGCGGACCTGACCGTGCGCAGGAGCGGGGACCGGGAATACCACGCTACGATCGACGATCCGCGCATCGAACAGGTACGTATCCTCCGGCCGCAGGAGATCCCCAAGTACGTGCAGGACGGGTTCTTCGACCTTGGTATAACCGGATACGACTGGGTGATGGAGAGCGGTGCGGAGGTAGCGGAGGTCGCCGACCTGCCCTTCGCCAAGACGGCGGTGGGGAATATCGTGCGCATAGTGCTGGCCGTGGCGGGTGATTCCTCCTATCAGAAGCCGGAAGACCTACCGGACGGAGTACGCGTGTCCACTGAGTATCCGAACCTGGTGAAAGCCTACTTCGAGGAAAAGGGGATCAACGCCGCCGTATATCTCTCCTATGGCGCCACCGAGGCCAAGGTGCCGGAGATGGCCGATGCCGTGGTCGAGCTGACGGAGACCGGCGGCACCCTGCGCAAGCACGGCCTGCGCATCATCGACACCGTGCTGGAGTCCACCACCAAGCTTATCGCCAACAAGGAGAGCTATGCTGACGAAGAGAAACGCCTTCTCATGGGGGAGATCAAACTGCTCATCCTGGGGGCGATGAACGCTCGTGGCAAGGTGCTCATAAAGTTCAACGTAGCCGCATCTGACCTGGATGCCGTGGTGGAGGTCTTACCCTCTATGAAGGCTCCGACCCTTTCCAGGCTGCTGGACAAGGATTATTACGCCGTTGAGAGCGTGGCCGAGAAAAAGGGTATCAACCTGCTCATCCCTGAACTGGTGAAGAGGGGAGCGGAGGACATCATCGAGATCCCTATCTCCAAGATAATCGGCTAGAGGAAAGGAAGGCGTCATGGCACCGCTGCCGGATAAAAAGGACGTGCTTCTACAGCGTTGGAAGCAGGAGATGCAGCGCCTGCCCCTTCCCGCACACGTCCAGGTGGCTGAGGGGGAGGCCGGCGAGAGGATGGCCAACCTGGCGGCGGCGGTCATCGCGGTCACGGGTGACGAGGAGGCCGTAGGGCTTTTCGAGGTCGGCGGAGATGCTTACAGGGAAGCGGAGGAGCAGGGGCGCCTCCGGCGCCAGCAGGGATTCTCCATCGAGGAACTCGTGCAGGAGCACGTCATCATGCGCAACGAGTTCTGGAACCTCTTCCACGAGCAGGTGGACATGAAGAAAGTAGTGGATTTTCACCTGGAGAAAAGGGTCAACGGCTGCTTCGATGGCCTGCTGCAGGCCGCGGCGTCCGCATATCATTTCGAACATTCCAGGGAGATGATGGAAAATCCCCTGCGCGACGAGGACACGGGGCTGTACAACAAGAGCTATTTCCACGGGCGCATGATCGAGGAACTGCGCCGCTCGGTGCGCTATAGCCACGACATCACCCTGGTGCTGTTCGAGATGGGCGAGTATAGCACCTTGAAGGACGCGCAGGGCGAGGAGAGGGCGATGGCGGTTATGCGCGATATCGCCACCGCGATGGCGCGTATGACCAGGGATTGCGATGTGGTCGCCCGCCTGGGGGAGGGGAGTTTCGGGGTGCTGCTCCCGGAGACGGGCTGGCGGGGCGGCCAGGTTATGGCCGAGAGGCTGCACAAGTACCTGCAGAACGAGATGGCCACCGCGGAGGCCGGGGAGGGACCGCCCCAACTCCACTGGGGGTTGGCGTCCTTTCCGGAAGAGGTGCGCCTTCCCGAGAAGCTCTATGCCTGCGCCGTGGAGGCCATGCGCTCTTCACGCGCGCATGCGGACGGGGGCGTGGCCATATACCGTGCCTCGGGCAGCGGGGAGGGCAACTGACTTGGCGTTAAAGCTAATCGCGGATGCCCATGGCCGCTTCGAGGACCTGCGCGATCACATAGCTCCCGAGGATACCCTCCTGGTTCTGGGCGACATCCTCGATCTCATCGACTGGGCGGATATCAGTGGCATCCTTCCCGACGTCGTCGGGAAGGAGAACCTGGTGAATAAACTCATGTCGGCCGTGGCCGCCGGTCCCCAGGCAGGGGTGGAGCTCAGGGATGAGCTTCTCGCGCCCGAGGGAGGATTCTACCCCGAGCTCGAGCGCCGGATCGTAGAGTCCTACGCCGTTTTCAGCCGCGTTATCAGGGAGATAGGATGCCGTACTTATATCATCTACGGCAACGGGGACATTCCCGAGGCGCTGGAAGCCTCGCTGGACGGTGCCGTCAACGCCGTCATGGCCAGGGGGCAAGTGGAGATCGAGGGCAGCGTGTTCGGCTTCGTGCCCGGGGCGCTCTACTCGCCTTTCATGATGCCGGCGGAGATGGACGAGGAAGCTTACGGAGCACAGCTGCGTGAGTTGGGACCGGTGGATGTCCTCTGCACCCACATCCCGCCACGCCTGGAAGCCGCGACCATGGACGTGGTGGCGGGCAGGCCGGTGGAGGGAAGCGCCAGCCTGCTTGCATACATCGAGGAATACCGGCCACGTATTCTCTACCACGGACACGTGCACCAACCCGCCCAGCGCGAGTTGCTGGTGGGCGAGACGCGGGTGATCAACGTCGCCTATTACAAGCGCACCGGCTACATCCACACCCACGGGGTCAGCCCTCCACATTCCACATGATTCGACAAAGCTCCCATTTACCCATATACATACATAATCATGTGTAATGTGGAGGGCTGACCCCTGGCAGCGAGGAAAGTATCACGACACATTTCAAGTAATCAGACTCAGGTTCCTTCTGATAATATTGGAGGACGATTACGTGTAATGTGGAGGGCTGGCCCCCGGCGTGGAGGCCTGGCCCCCGGCTGTCATATATAATAGACAGGTCAAACCCGTCCTATATCTAAACGAGGCAAAGCGGATGGATTTCGATATCGATAAGTTGATGAGGGAAGAGATAAAGGGGCTCCCCATATACAATCCCGGGAAGTCTCCCGAGGAGGTCGCCAGGGAACTCGGAGTCTACGGCTGCGTGAAGATGGCCTCCAACGAGAACCCCCTCGGCCCGTCACCCAAGGCCATGGAGGCCATACGCGAGGAGCTCACCTCCGTGCACATCTATCCCGACGGCAACAGCGTTGAACTGCGCGAGGCGCTCTCACGCAAGCTGGGAGTACCAGCGGAGAACATCGTCATCTGCCACGGGGCGGACGAGGCCTTCGACCTGCTGGCCTTCGCCCTTCTCGACAATGGGGACGAGGTGGTGGTAGGCGATCCCACCTTCACCTCCTACGAGCTGGCGGCCCTGACCATGGGCGCCCGGGTGGTAAAGGTGCCCCTGCGCGACTACCGCCAGGACATCCCTGCCATGCTCGCGGCGGTGGGAGAGCGCACGAAGTACGTGGCGCTCT
>JAFGDU010000107.1 GCA_016931915.1 Actinomycetota bacterium | reverse complement strand
CCTGGCCATGGCCAAGGCCAAGGACGGCGGCCCCAAGGTGCGCTCCGCCTCTTATGCCGCCCAGGGCGACGTGCTGGTAGATATCACCGGCACCCACGTCATGGGGGTGCCCATCCCGGTCATCCGCAAGGGGCAGAGCACCATGCGCAACGTCCTCAAGCGGGGCTACGGCATCACGGGCGTATCGAGCAGGGTGGATGCGGCGGCGGAGAAGTTCGAGGAGATCATCGACGTGATCATCGAATCCGCGGACATAGAGACCCGCCTGCGGCGACTGGGCGAGGAGCTGCGCAAGACCAACCGCCGCGTGAACGCCCTGGAGAACATCGTCATCCCCGACTACGACGAGCAGATAAAGTTCATCCAGATGAGCCTGGAGGAACGTGCGCGCGAGGACATCTTCCGACTCAAGAAGGTCAAGAAAGCCCTGGAGCGCAAGGAAGCCGAGCGCCTGGAGAGGTTGCGAGGGTAGCGATAGATCTGTTCGGCACCGGTCAAAAACCCACCAGCTGCGTCATAATGCCTGCCGGATGGTAAAATATTTACAGCGGCAAGAAAACCGAGACATCAGTCGAAGATGCCGGTTTGCTGCACTCATACGGAGTCCTGCGGAAGAACGGGAGGTGCCGGCGATGGATAATATCTCGCTCTGCGCCAAGTGTGGGGTCCCTGCTCTCGTGGGCGCCGAACTCGCATGGGAGAGCAACGGGGCCATCATCTCCAGGACCTCACCCCGGAACCGTTGGGTATTCTACGAGTCGGAGAACCTGGACCCCCTCTTTCAAGGCATCGAGGAGCTTATCGGGGTGCCGATACAGAATATCGTTATCGAAAGCCGGCGGCGCGAATCGCGCAGGTATATGGAGAGGATTTTCCCGGCTGAAGCAAAAGAGGCATTTCGCGGATACGATGACCCGGGGATTACAGCGGAAGAGAAGATAGCCAAGCTCGCCACCGCCAGAGACGTTCTAAAAAATATCTATGACGTCGGCAGGGCTTTCGGTTATGCCAACATCGCCGTAAGCCCGGCTTGGAAGACAGACGAGACTCATCCCTGGCGCTTCGGCATCGTCCACGGTCCCTACTCGGTGCTTTTTCAAGTCGCCGAGAGCCTCGGGACCTGTGAGGCATTCGAGAGCATAGACATGTGGGTCAGGTACGAGGGAAGAGGAGGAGATACCTATGAGATCGAATTCTTTCCGAGCGACCACCCCATCGGTCTGGCGGAAAGGTTCAAGGGCAAGCGCTATGATCTCAAGCCCGGAGACATCGTATACGACCATTGCCCCCAATGCGGGGTCCCCACGGAGATCTCGCGTTATAAATGGGACCTCGAGAATGGAAAGATAACCGACCCGGAGACGGGGAGGAGGATGGCGATCTTCGGCCCGCACTCGCTGGACTCGATCTTCAACGATCTCACGGACGAGCTGGGGGAGGATATCACCAGGACCGTCGTGGAAGCCCAGAGGCGCTACGTAAAAAGCGCCTGGAGCAAGGACAAGTGGTTGCGGGGGGAAGAGGATTTCAGGCGCCTGACAGCTCTGCGCGGCATGGGGAACCTCGCGAGTTTCGATGCCGACCGCGAGCACGTCGCGGTACGCGTTGAGAATACCGCCCTGCCCATATTCCAGGTGGGTATAGTGCAGGGCCTGGTGGAAATGGCCTACGGGACCGACAGCAGCACTTGCGCCTGGGAATTCCATGACGATGGAGATACTCTGATCACGGTCAGGGTACGTTGAGCACCCAGCAGCCTCAGCGTATCTACCTCGGACTTATCTTAGCCCACTTGGATTACATGTACGTCGTTGGCGTTATGTCTCACGTTGCATCCTGCACCTTCTTTTCAACCGTCAAGGATTCAAGGTGCCGCCAAAGACACCGCAAACAGGGTTCGACAAGCAGGAAATCGCATGAACAGGATGCTTATATGGTAATATACTGCTACCAACAGATGCTTATGGGGTAAGTGTTCTTCCCAAGGGCATAACTGATATGTTCGTATCGCGTATTACTGGATGGGGGGATAGCATGTTTTTCTTCAGGCATGTGCGTTGGATTTGTACCCTATTGATCGCTGCAGTCACGGTTCTCCTACTCGCCCTTTCTCTTCCGCTGCTTTCATCTCTCGGCTCGGACGCGGCGATCGCCCAGGAGAACCAGCCCGCCGGATGGCAGAGACAGAGCCCACCGGATATCAACCAAGCATTCTACGTCGAGGCGATCGACGCCAATACATCCTGGGCGGTGGGCAAGGACGGCACCATCATGAAGACCACGGATGCCGGCGTCACCTGGAACGTACAGAGAAAAGGCTCAGGGGGATTGCACGACGTGGCATGCGTGGATCCCAGCGTCGCGTGGGCGGTGGGGTACAACGGCCTCATAGTGAAAACCAGCGACGGGGGCGCGACCTGGAATGTCCAGGACTCCGGGACCAGCGCCAGCCTGAACGGGATACACGCCGTTGATGCCAACACCGCCTGGGCAGTCGGCGTAGGAGAAGATAACAGTTACCGAAAAAGTTTCATCCTGAAGACAACCGACGGCTCCACGTGGAGCCGCCAGTTCGTCAACTACGATACCGAACTCAAAGAAGTGCACGCCATCAACGCCAACGTCGCGTGGACGGTGGGCGATCGCGGCATGATACTAAAGACCATCGATGGCGGAACCACCTGGAACGTGCAGCCCTCGGGGACGTACCAGTTCCTGCAGGGGATCCACGCGGTTGATGCCAACACCGCCTGGGCCGCCGGGACCGCGGGCACGATCATCAGGACCTCCGACGGGGGGGCGACCTGGGCACACCAGACATCCAATACTGCCGAGGACATTTACGGCATATGCGCGGTCAGTTCAACTATGGCGTGGGCCGTGGGGTACGGGGGGACGATACTGAAAACGGCCGATGGTGGGAATAACTGGAACCGCCAGGATTCGGGTAGCACTAACGTGCTTTACAAGATAGACGCCGCCAATGCCGACACCGCCTGGGTGGTCTCGAACAAAGACGAGCTCTTGAAGACTACTGACGGAGGAAGCACCTGGAATCCGCAATCCTCGGGTGTCGAATCGATGCTGTTCGGCGTGGCGGTCGCCAACTCCTCCATCGCATGGGCGGTGGGGGGGAGCATCATGAAGACGGTCGATGGCGAGAACTGGTTCTCGCAGGGTGCCGGGGGCGCGATGAGGCTCGAGTGTCTGTCCGCCGTCGATGCCCAGAACGCCTGGGCCGTAGGGGGACAGGCCATCCTGAGGACGACGGACGGGGGTAGCTCGTGGAGCATGCAGAATTCGGGTAGCGAGGCTAGCCTTACCGGCGTTTCCGCTATAGACGCCAGCACCGCCTGGGCTGTTGGTTATATCGATTACCCCGATAAAAATGTCATCCTCAAGACCTCAGACGGCGGAGCCACCTGGAACGTTCAATATGACGTTTCTCTCATCTGGAGCGAGTTCTTAAGGGGAGTTTCCGCCGCAGACGCCGACCACGTGTGGGCGGTTGGAGACAAGGGAGTCATATTGTTCACCAGCGATGGCGGCGCCGGATGGGCTGTTCAGAGGGAGGCATCGCACTATTCAAAGGACCTCCGTCGCGTATGTGCCATCTCCACCACGACCGCCTGGGCGACGGGAGAGGACAGGACCATCCTCCGTACCGAGGACGGCGGATCCAACTGGAACGTTCAATCACAGGGAACGGGCGAACTCCAGGCCGTATCATCGGTGAGCGAGGATATCGCCTGGGGCGTGGGCGCGGACGGAGGCATCGTAAAGACAACGGACGGTGGAGAAAGCTGGGACCTGCAGTACTCGGGTACTTCAACAAAGCTTTGCGCCATCCATGCCCTCGATATCGATACCGCTTGGGCGATAGGTGAAGAAGGCACGATCGTAAAGACCACCAACGGTGGCAGCAACTGGAGCGTACAGGACTCTGGTACGGACAAGGATCTGCTGGGAATATTCTCGCGTGATGTTAATAGTGCTTGGGTTACGGGTGTGGAAGGCACGCTACTCAAAACCGTCGACGGGGGTATAACGTGGCTTTCCATGATTGAAGAGGCAAGCGACGACTACAAGAGCATAAGCGCCGTGGATACGAACACGGCCTGGGCCGTTGCGAGGGATGGTACCATCCTGAAAACCTCCGATGGAGGCAATACATGGTTTGCCCAGGATTCGGGTATACAGGAGCATCTTTATGGAATAGACGCGGTCGATGCCAACACTGCGTGGGCGGTCGGACATTCGGGTACCATCCTGAAAACCTCTGACGGCGGTGCCACCTGGGCCGCTCAGGACTCGGGATCGATCGCCAGCCTGCAGAATGTGCATGCCGTCAGCCCAGATGTCGCCTGGGTGGCGGCTGGAAGTTATGGCAATAGCATCCTTAAGACCACCGATGGAGGAAATACCTGGGTAGCACAGGATCCGGGAACGGTCTACCCCATTAATGACGTATATGCCGCCAGCGCCAGCACCGCCTGGGCGGTCGGTAGTTATGGCACCCTGGTCAAGACCACGGATGGTGGGACCACCTGGCAGGTGCTAGACAAGAGGGTATCCATACTCGAGGATACGGACGTAGTAAACGCGAATATCGCCTGGGTGGTGGGAGTGGATGGCCTGGTCCTGATGACCACCGATGGCGGGATCACGTGGACCTTTCAGAATTCGGGAACCAGGAATCATCTCTATGGCATATCATCAGCCAGCGCCACGGTCGCCTGGGCGGTAGGGAATGCCGGGACGATCCGAAAGACAATAAATGGAGGTTCGACCTGGTCGGAGCAGAAATCTAAGACTACGAGGACCCTCAACGATGTGTATTGCCTTGATGCATATACGGTCTTCGCAGTGGGCGATTATGGCACTATCCTCAAGGCCACCGATGGCGGCCAGCGTTGGACCCAGCTTGTATCCGGAACCACGCAGAACCTGGAATCGGTTTTCGCATTGGATGCTTCGCTGGCGTGGGCGGTCGGTTACGATGGCACCATCCTCAAGACCACCGACGGAGGCAATAATTGGACGGTGCAGGCATCCGGGACCACGAGGGGTTTGAACGGTATATCGGCGATCGATGCAGGCCATGCCTGGGCGGTAGGCGATGGCGGCATTGCGCTCAGGACGGTAGACGGCGGCACCACCTGGGCAAGCCAGGTCATCGATGAGTATGTTGCGCTGCAGGCAATCCACGCCGTTGATGCGAACACCGCATGGACGGCAGGCCAAGCCGGCCATATATACAAGACGATCGATGCCGGGGCAAGCTGGTCACAGCAGACAACGGGCACTTCCTGCAGTTTGAATTGTATATCCGCCGCCGATACTGGCACGGCGTGGGCCGTTGGCACCGATTGCACGATCTTGAAGACCGTTGACGGGGGAGCCAGCTGGGCCTTTCAGGATGAATATACAAGAAGAGGTTTCTACGGCATCGGGGCAGCAGGTGCAAGCAGTATCTGGGTGGTTGGAGAAACGGGGAAGATCATGAAATCGGGCGATGGCGGGAGCCACTGGAACCCGCAGGAATCCGGAACAACGAATAAGCTCGCGGAAGTTGATGTATTGGATAACCATACTGCGATCGCGGTTGGCGATGCGGGCACCATAATCAAGACAACCGATGGTGTTACCTGGACACATCAGAGCTCGCCGGAAAATGAATCCCTCAGAGGCGTCTCTATCGTCGATGCCAATACCGCATGGGCAGCGGGGCACGAGATCCTCCTGAAGACCGATGATGGGGGCCAGGGCTGGAATCAACAATACGTCTTGAGCTTCGTAGATCTTTACGGCATCACCTCCACTGATGCCGATACTGCCTGGGCAGTCGGCAGCGATGGGAGAATACTAAAGACTGGGGATGGAGGCACGACCTGGGAAGCCCAGGCGACGGGAGTCACCGAGAGGATAGCGGACATCTACGCAGTCGATTCAAGCAACCTCTGGGCCCTGGGTTGGGACGGCGCGATTCTCAAGACCAGCGACGGCGGCGCAACCTGGGATCGCAAGAACTGGGGAGCGGGCTTTTTCAGCGAAGTCTACGCCGTTGACGCAAATACCATTTGGGCTTTGAGCGATAGCTCGGGAATAATGAAGACGACCGACGGCGGCTCTACCTGGGTCACGCAGGATTCCGGGACCACCAGCGAGCTTAATGCCATCTATGCATGCGACGCGAACTGTGCATGGGCTGTAGGTGAAAAGGGAATAATCCTGCATACAAGCGACGGGGGCAGCAGCTGGGTCTTCCAGAGCTCGAGGACAACCAGGGACCTCAACGACGTATACGCGGCAAGCTCCACGATCGTGTGGGTAGTGGGCAGGGATGGATTGATCTTAAGAACCAGCGACGGGGGTTCCAATTGGGAGATAAATAACAAGAGGGCCTCGTGTCTCCACGACGTATCTGCAGTGGACTCATCCACCGTATGGGCGGTAGGGGAAGACGGTGTCGTACTCAAGTCAGATGATGGCGGCATAGGCTGGCATTTCCAACCTACGGGGGCGGTTGAAAAGTTGATGGGGATATCTTCGCTGGACGCCAATACCACCTGGGTTGCCGGTTGGAGCGGAACGGTTCTCAGGACCATAGATGGAGGAACTACCTGGACTGAGAGGAACATCGCGGGCACGAATGCCCTCGAGGACATATCGGCGGTAGATGCCAATATCGCCTGGGTCTTGGAGGCCGCTGGCAAGGTCGCAAAAACAACTGATGGAGGAGCCACCTGGACGGTCAGCGACCTCGGGGCCATGGCAGCCGGGATATGCGCCATAGATGCCAATAACGCCTGGGTGGCCGGCGATGGCGGCGCAATCTATAAGACGACAGATGGTGGTACCAACTGGGTCATGCAGAATTCGACCACCACCGTCGGGCTCAAGGCCGTTTCCGCGGTCGATTCCTCACACGTGTGGGCTGTAGGCAAGGACGGCACCATAGTAAAGACCAGCGACGGAGGCAACACCTGGAGCGGCGTGGACGTTGGGCAGACCCTCCCCGACCTCATCGATGTCTGCGCGGTCGACTCCTCTAATGTATGGGTGTTGGATGCGGAGAAGACCTCCCGTACCGCGGATGGCGGCGCTACCTGGCAGACAGAGACGAGAACCGCAATTGATGGCATTAAAAGCGGGATCTCCGCCATCGATGCCGATACCGCCTGGATGGTGGGAAGTGACGGCGTCATCGCCAGGACCAATGATGGCGGTGAGGCGTGGATATATCAGGACTACGGCAAAGCGGTCGACCTCAGCAGCATCGTAGCCGTTGACGCCAACAGCGCGAAGGCGGTTGGAGAAGGCTTCATCCTGGAGACGAGCGACGGGGGCGCTACCTGGCGCGCCAATTGCCTGCGAAACGGGGGAAATTACCGCGATATTTGCGCCATCGACGATTCCACGGCTTGGGCAGTATCCGAATATGGCGAGATATTGAAGACGGGCGACGGCGGTGCCACCTGGAGCCTACAGAAGTCAGGGACCGCGAATGCGATCAGGGGAATCTCCGCTATAGATACCAATACGGCCTGGGCGGTATGCCTCGATGGCAGCATACTGAAGACCAGTGACGGTGGGGTGACTTGGGTCGTACAGTACGTTGCCCAGAAGTGGCTAATGGGAGTCCATGCCGTCGATGTATCTCTAGCATGGGCGGTAGGTGAAGACGGGATGATCCTGAAGACCAGCGACGGCGGCACTACCTGGAGCACGCAGGGGGCGGGAGTAACCGCGGAGGACCTCAGGGATGTCGACGCCCGCGACGCCTCGACCGCCTGGGCCGTGGGTATCGACGGCGTGATACTGAAGACCGGCGATGGCGGTGCCACCTGGAGTATGCAATCCTCGGGGCAGGCCGCATGCATTTACAGTATTAGCTCCACGGACGCATCCAACGTTTGGGCTTCTGGTTACAGGTGGACCGGTCAGAGCTACCAGGGCGTGGTTTTCAGGACTACGGACGGCGGGGATCACTGGAACGTTAGCGACTGTCCCGGCACCTGGTGGCTCGAGGGGATCTCCGCCGCGGACTCGCAGACCGCCTGGGCGGTAGGAGTCATCGATTTCTTCATTAATTATACTGGAGCGGTACTCAAGACTACCGATGGTGGCCAGAGCTGGTTCTATCAGGAGATAAAACCCACTAAGATGTCAGCGGTAGATACCGCTGACAATTCCGCGGTTTGGGTGGCTTGCCTGGGCCCGATCCTTAGGTCCACCGACGGAGGCGATAATTTCGAATCCCTTTCACCTGGCGCGAATGATTTTACCCAGGATATCGATATGACAGGTGCCGATAAGCTCTGGGCGGTGGGCGAAGGTATCGCCGTGTCCAGCGATGGCGGAGCCACCTGGGACGTAAGATCGACGTCCCAGACCATGAGGGACGTTTCCGCCGCCGACACCTCGACCGCCTGGGTGGTGGGGGATTGCGGCTATATCCTCAAGACGTCGGACGGAGGCGCGAGCTGGAACCAGCAGGAATCGAAGGCCGGCGAGCACCTGGAATCGGTCTCCGCCGTGGATGCGAATAACGCTTGGGCCGCCTCGCCGCTTCTGATGACCGCCGATGGAGGAACTAACTGGACACCGATGGCCTGTTCCAGTTCGGGATTTGGGGTAGGCATGGTAGAGATTTTCGCAGCCGATACTGACAACGCCGTGGCCATGGGAGGTGACGGGCTCGTACTAAGGACGCACGATGGTGGAGAAACATGGGATGCCTGCTATACCGGCACGGGTTACTATACACCAGGGATATCGGCCGTAGATCTCGATTCAGCCTGGGCGGTGGGGGGAGACGACGTCTTCTTCAAGATCGACGAGGGTGGAGCCACCTGGTGCGCAAAGGACTCCGGCGCCAGCGATGATCTACATGGGATATCCGCGGCGGACGCCTCCAGTGCATGGGCGGTGGGGGGGAGTATGCAGGATTGTTTAAAGGATGAATATACGTATGCGGTGAGCATGTATAGGCCCGATAGCGCAAATTCAAGCAGCATACTCAAGACGAGCGACGGCGGGACCACATGGACCACCCAGCACCTTGGCTCCACGACATGTCTCTACGGCGTTTCGGCGGTAGATGCGGATACCGCCTGGGTAGCAGGCCATTCATTCCTGTCGGGCACCACAACCAGCTGTAATAACATCATCGCCAGGACCACCGACGGTGGGGCTGACTGGGAAGCCCAGTTGGGTGGAACCACGCAGGGGTTGAGCGACCTCGCCCTCGTCGACGCCTCGACCGTCTGGGCTATCGGGTCCGGTGGCACTATCCTTAAAACAACCGACTCCGGTTCAACCTGGTTATCCCAGGGCGTTGTCGGAGACTTGTATAAGGCCATATACGCCGTGGACGCAGATAATGCCTGGTTGATTTCACGCTGGGGCAACGTCTATCGCACCAGCGATGGTGGGGAAAACTGGGTCTCTTATTTCCAGACAAGAAGGGGATGGCCTGGATTTGTGATCAGCGCGGATATCGCCGCCCTCGACGCGTCGACTGCATGGAAGGCGGGATATGGCGGCACTGTACTCAAGACCTCCGACGGAGGCCGTACCTGGGAACCCCGGGAATCGGGGACGACGGGAAACCTCAAGAGCATTAGTATCGTCGATGCCAACACCATCTGGATGGCTGGGGGAAGTGATTACGTACTCGAATGCCAGGGCGGCAGCTACGATATCTATGCCACGGTTATCAAGACATCAAACGGTGGAGAGACCTGGGAAGAGCAAGAGGCAGACGTGGGCTACTATCCACACGAACTCACCGATATAACCGCCGTCGACGCCAATAACGCATGGGCCTCAGGGATGTGTTTCCATACCTACACCGGAGTGATATTGCACGCCGACGATGGTGGTGGTAACTGGTATCTGCAGAAAGGCATAATAAAGCTCCTGGGTGGGATATCCGCTGCTGATGCAAATAACGTATGGGCTTCGGGATGGCTCGGTGGCATGTACAAGACAACCGACGGCGGAGCTAACTGGTATGAACAACCCGTATCAACACACTCAAGCCTGTGCGAAATAGAGGCGGTGGATACCGACAATGCCTTCGCCATAGGCAATATGTCGGGAGGGATACCCCTGGGGCCGCAAGTAGCGATATTCCCTATTCTATTGCTTGGTTACCCGGGTGAGAACGGGACCATTCTCCATACCGTTGATGGGGGTGACCGGCTGGCTGTCAACTACATCACACCGAACTCCGGAGTCCAGGAAACCATAGTCGATGTTACAGATCTTACGGGTTGCGCCTTCGAGCCAGGCGCAGAGGTGAGGATAGAACAAGGCGCTACGGTTATAGAGGCCACCGATGAGACCGTTGTACAGCACTACAAGATCACCTGCAAGATAGACCTGACTGGGGCTCCACCCACCGGTGCTTACGACGTGGTCGTCAGGAACCCTGACGGCCAGGAGGTGAGGATGCCGGGCGGTTTCACCGTTAATGCCCCCCCGTGTGGGCAGGGCTCCGGAACTGCCGCCATGGCCTTCTTCCTCGCGATGGGGCTTCTTTCGCTGGCCGGATCCGGCGGTATCAGACGGCGGATCGGAAAGCGTTGTCGGCGGCGACGCACGAGCTGAAAGAGCTGAATTACCAGGAAGACAGCCATAGGCCAGTACATTCATGAGGGTTGGGACGCAAGCTGCAAGGTCAGGCCAACTCCTTGACTTCCGACGGTCTTGTTTCGATGAGCTGATCGACGCTTCTAACAGCAGCGCCTCCTGCGCAGGGAGAAGGTGGCCGAGAGCAAACCCAGGGAGAGGCCCAGCATGAGGACTGCTGCGCCCGAGCCCGTGCCGCAAATCGGCGTCACCGTGAAACCCTCCGCCAGCACCGTCTCCCCGCCGCCGGGGCCTGTGACCGCGACGTCGTAGGCGCCCGGCTCGACCCCGAAGAAGCCGCAGGTACAGGTGATGAGCTCATCGGATACGATCTGCACGTTGTAGGCGGACAGGGTCGTATCGCCGCGCCTCAGCTCCACCGTGGCGCCGGGTTGAAAGCCGCTGCCACTCAGCTCCAGGTCCAGGGAGATGGTGTGCTGCATGGTCTGTGCAGGAGCAACCGCCTGCAGGGAGAGGGGCTCGACGGCGAAGGTCTTCCAGTTGGAGGTCCCCGCCGAGGTTTCCACTGTGACCTTCGCCTCTCCCGGGGCGAGTTCCGGCACCCTCACGACAACCTGGTCGTCGCTCCAGGAGACGTAATCCTGGGCCGGGGTGTCGCCGAAGAAGACGGTGGAGCTGTCCCGGGTATCTCCGAAATCGCAGCCGGAGATAGCCACCTCGGCGCCGCTTCCGCCCGAGGCGGGAGAGATGGAGAGAAGGTCCGGCCAGTCGTCACCTCCGTTGAAGGTATGCATGATCATGCCGGAACAACCCACCACCCACGCGCTGCAGCAGTCAGCAGCATCTATGCTCAAGTAATGTGAATAGGGTCCGTCAATCACCTGAGCGTTCCAGCTCACTCCCCCATCGCTGGTCTTATAAATCCTGAGCGATTCGTCGTCATCATTAGTACAAACCCAAGCTGTACATTCATCAATTGCTGATACCTTACTGTCGCCATCAAGCTCGTAAGTATTCATAAAATCCCAGCTTTGCCCACCGTCTATACTTAAAGCACCCCTCCCGTTTCCAACTACCCATACGATGTTCTCATCGACCGCGCATACGCTTGTCGCCAGTAGATTGTTAACATCCTGAAGGTACCAGTCATCTCCCCCGTTTACCGTCTTCAGGATGGTGTAATAATGTGTTTCGGAATCATAACCGACGGCCCAGGCGATATCTGCGCTTACTGCCGATATATCGATGATCTCGTCCAGTGAAGGCTCCGTATCCTGTTGCTCCCAGGTCTCCCCACCGTCGCTGGTCTTGAATATTGTGCTCGTTTCCCCTGCTACCCATGCGGCATAGCTGTCGACGGTGGCTACTGTAAGGAGATTTGCGGAGGTCTCAGCATCGAGGGTGAGCCACGTCTCGCCGCCGTCTTTGGTGCGGAGTATTTTCCCTTCGTTCCCAACCACCCAGGCATTCTCGATGTCCAAAGCCGATATGTCGAATAGGGATCTCTGTTCATCATACGGTTCAGTGAATTTGCTGGCCCACGTGATACCTCCATCCGTGGTCTTGAGTACGTTTCCCGCACCCCTGGCTACCCACGCGGTGTTGGTGTCGACTACGCTGACCCCCTTAAGAACGGATGTGGTACCTGGCCATTGATCTACCCACGTCCATCCTCCGTCGCAGGTCCTCAGGATGTCGATATCTCCTCCCACCACCCAGGCGTTATCTGTGTCGAGGGCGGAAACAGCCAGCACCTCTAGTAGAACATCGCTCATTACCAACCAGCTGTTCCCTCCGTCAAAGCTCTTGAAGATATGAGCATCCCAGGTAGATTGATCTATTCCGACGGCCCAGATGGTCTGGCCGTCCACCGCGCATACGTCATCGAGGTAATCATCGGCCCCCAAGCCCTGGGCTATCCAGGTGTAGCCGCCGTCGCCGCTCTTGAGCACGGTGCCGGAGTCTCCCACTGCCCAGAGGACGGAGCCGTCCAGGGAATGGACCGAATTCAGATCGCGCGTAGTCCCCGAAACAGGAGCTTCCCATGTTATTCCGTTGTCGCCGGTCTTGAGGATTATACCGCCCTCACCCACGACCCAGGCGGTACCGGCGCCGACCGCGCAGATCGCGTTCAGTGTATCCGTGGTTCCGCTATCCCGGGAGGCCCAGGTGGCTCCCCCGTCGGAGGTCGTCAGCACGGTGCCGTTGTCTCCCACCGCCCAAGCGTTCATGTCATCGATGGCACAGATGTCATACAGCCGGTACCCTTCTTCGGAGAGCTGGGTGGTCCACGTCTCTCCTCCATTTACAGTATGGAGGATGATGCTGGGTTTTGACGATGAGTAGGGGACATGCCCAATAGCCCATGCCGTCGATGTATCGCTTGCAGATACGGCAAACAGAGCATAGTCTGTGCCGGATTCCTGGTGTATCCAGGTGGAGCCACCGTTGGTGGTTCTCAATATAGTCCCTGTGTCTCCAACGGCCCAGGCGTTATTGGAATCAACGGCAGCAATATCCTTTAAAAATCTGTGAAAATCATTCTGAGTCTGCCATCCTCCCCAAGCAGCATAGGCTTTCTCGCCGAACGGTGCCGTCCCGCTCAGAACGGGAATGGCGAGGAGAGACAACAACAGGACGATGGAGACAAGGCGGAAACCAGCCGTGGTTCTGCTACGCTTTTGCATCGGCAACCTCCCTCTGAAAACACCCCATATACAAAAGGACTTGGCGTACATTATATAACGGATCCGGATATCGGCAACCTATATTGGCAGGTGGTATCATTTTGTTATGGAGAAGAGCAAGTTCGTCATCGAGGGAGGTAATCCCCTGCGGGGAGAGGTGCGGGTCGGAGGGGCTAAGAACTCCGTGCTCAAGCTCATGGCGGCCAGCCTGCTCACCCCCGAGGAATGCCTCATCCACAACGCGCCCCGCATAACCGACGTCGAGATCATGGTCGAGGTGCTGCGCCAACTCGGCGTAGAGGTGACGTGGGAGGGGAGCAGCCTGATGATAAATCCGGGCGAGTTCCCCTCGCGGGAAGCCCCCTACCAGCTGGTTCGCCGCATGCGGGCATCCATAATCGTGCTCGGGCCCCTGGTCGCCCGCTGGGGAGAGGCCTCGGTCGCCATCCCCGGCGGTTGCAACATCGGCTCGCGCAAGATCGACATGCACCTCAAGGGATTGGCGGAGCTGGGGGCGGAGATCAGCACCGAACACGGCTACGTGCACGCACGCGCTCCGCGCCTCAAAGGGACGCACATCATCCTCGATTTTCCCAGCGTGGGAGCCACGGAAAACCTGGTCATGGCGGCCATGGGTGCCGAGGGCACCACGGTGATCGAAAACGCCGCCCGCGAGCCGGAGATCCAGGACCTGGCCGCCTATCTCGTGTCCATGGGCGCGGAGATAGGGGGGGCCGGCTCCCCGGTCATCGAGATAAACGGCCCTTGCGAACTGCACGGCACCGAGCATTCCGTCATAGGAGACCGCATCGAGGCCGGAACCCTGGCCGTCGCCGCGGCCGTCTCCGGTGGAGAGGTATCGATCCTGGGGATAGACCCGGGCCACCTAGGCCTGCCCCTGGAGAAACTGCGCGAGGTGGGGGTGGAAGTCGAGGAAGGGGAGGACCGCCTGCTGGTGCGTGCCGGAGAGGAATACGCCTCGGTGGACCTCGCTACCCTTCCTTTCCCGGGTTTCCCCACGGACCTGCAGCCCCAGATGATGGTCCTGCAGAGCGTCGCCAGGGGGACCAGCGTGATCACGGAGAACGTCTTCGAGAGCCGCTTCATGTTCGTCGACGAGCTCAACCGCATGGGCTGCGATATCAGCATCGAGGGCCATCACGCCATCGTACGGGGGGTGGGCGCCCTGAGCGGCGCCGAGGTCTGCGCCCCTGACCTGCGCGCCGGCGCGGCCCTGGTCCTGGCGGGCCTGGTGGCCGAGGGCGAGACGCACCTGCTCGACGTATACCACGTGGACCGGGGATACGAGCACCTCGAGACCAAGCTGTCCGGCCTGGGAGCCGCCATAACCCGGGTGGGGGCGGTCGAGGAGAAGGTCCTCCCCCAGGTCTAGAGAAAACGACCTTGAGGACGCCATGCCCCCCTGCCGATAATCACCTAAAGCCCGTGATGTTTTTGATCAACATCAAAGGACATGCTAAAGGACAACCGCTATACTCATGGGCGACGAAGGAACCGATGTGAGCGGCGTCTAATCCTATTACTGCGGGTCCAGAAGGAGAGTCAGCGGCGACCGGCGGCTCTGGAAACACGGACGCGTACGAAGAACGGAGAGTGACCACGAGATCCGAGGTGGAGGCGGTTTTTTGCTGGTAGGAGACAGGGTGGGCAAAGCCTTTCGTGTTTGGGCCGTCGCCATGCTGGCGGTGCTGTTATGCGTGGGCGCCGTCGCCATGGACGGTGGTGACGCGGCGGCGGAAGGCGGATTGAGCTCAGCCAAGAGCCGCTTGATGCAGCGTCTCAACCCCTCTCTATACCCGCCGGGAAGTTACCGCGAGGGAGAGGTGGTGGTCGTTTTAGAGCAGCCCGCGCCCGAGAACCTGGAGAGATTGGCGGACGCGTTTGCCACCATACTGGAGGATGACGTGCGCGGGACCCTATCCTCCTACGCAACAAGCCCGGCGCGGGCCGTGCGTTTGCGCCTCGCGCCGGGGCAGGACGAGCTGGAGGCCGCCCGCGAGCTACTGTCGTCTCCCCTTGTCGCATCCGCCGAACCCAATATCATCTTCAAATGCGCCACCACCGACCCCGACGATCCCCTCTACGGACAGCAATGGAACCTGAACGGCACCTACGGTGTGGAGGCGAACGAGGCCTGGGACGTTCAAAGGGGCTCCTTCTCCCTCACCCTGGCGGTGATCGACACCGGCATGGACTATACCCACCAGGACCTGCTCGGCCGCCGCAACGGCGGATGGGACTACTTCAACGGTGATTCCGATCCCTGGGACGACAACGGGCACGGGACCATGGTAACCGGGATGGCCTGCGCTAACACCGATAACGCCTTGGGGCTGGCGGGCCTGGACTGGAACGCGCGGGTGATGCCACTCAAAGCCCTGGGGTCTAACGGCGAGGGTTTCCTGGAATGCGTGATCAACTCCATCTACCATGCCGCCAATAACGGCGCCGACGTGATCAACATGAGCTTCACGTCCTCTACGTATTCCCAGGAGCTGGCCGATTCCGTGGAGTTCGCCCACTCCATGGGGTGCATTATGGTGGCGGCGGTGGGTAACGAGGGGGACACCCGCGTCAATTATCCCGCCGGTATGACCTACGTCATCGGGGTCGGCTCCATAAACGACGACGGGAGCCGCTCCGGATTCTCGAACCATAACTCCTCGGTGGACCTGGCGGCGCCGGGGCAGAGGATAATCGGGCCCATGCCCAACGACAGGTACGATACCGGTTTCGGAACGTCCGAAGCGACCCCTCACGTATCGGGCGCAGCCATGCTCGTCCTGGCCGAGTATCCCGGATCCACGCCAGAGGAGATATGGCGCAGGTTGCGGGACAGCGCCAGGGACCTGGGCAGCCCGGGATACGACGAGAACTACGGGTGGGGGTTGCTGGACGCAAACGGGGCCCTGAGGGTACCCATGGTCAAGGTCACCTCCCCCCAGGAATTCAGCTACCCGGCGTCGGGCAAGGTATCAGCCTCCGCGAGCAGCGCCAACGTCAACATCGAGTACCTGGAGCTCTGGCTCGATGGAGCCCTGATGGAGAGCCACCATGTAGCTGTTCCCGCGGGCAACGTCTCCCACACCTTCAACTCCTGGGACCTCGTGCAGCTCACGGAGGGAACGCACGTCGTTACCGTCAGGGCCATAGACAGCTCGGGTTCGTGGCAAGGCGAGCACGGCGTGACCGTCTACCGCAATCTCAGCCAGCCCCGCCCCGCCCAGGACTGGTACCTGGCCGAGGGCACCACCGCCTGGGGCTTCGAGGAGTACGTGCTGGTGCAGAACCCCAACGCCGCGCCTACATCCGTGGAGGTCACCTTCATGAAGCCGGGCGGCTCCACCCAGCAGTTCGCCTATTCCATGGCCGGCAGCTCCAGGCTGACCATCGCAGTGAACTCGCTCATCGCCTCCAGCGACGTCTCGACCCACGTGCATGCGGACCTGCCGGTGGTGGCGGAACGGGCCATGTACTGGGGAGACAGGACGGGGGGGCACGTCGCCGTAGGCGCCAATGCTTCGGACCAGGACTGGTACCTGGCCGAGGGCACCACCGCCTGGGGCTTCGAGGAGTACGTGCTGGTGCAGAACCCCAACGCCGCACCCGCTACCATATATGCCACCTTCATGAAGCCGGGCGGCTCCACACTGGAGTACGGTTTTACCATGGCCGGCTACTCGCGGCTGACCCTGACCGTCAACGATCTGGTCGCAGCGAGCGACGTCTCCACCCATATCCATGCCGACCAACCGGTGGTGGTGGAGAGAGCCATGTACTGGAGCGGCAAGGACGGAGGCCACGCCACGCTGGGTGTGACCGAGGGCAGCGGGACCTGGTACCTGGCTGAGGGCACCACCGCCTGGGGCTTCGAGGAGTACGTACTGGTGCAGAACCCCAATACCACTGCCGCCAGCGTGACCTTTACCTTTATGAAGCCCGGAGGTAGTCAGGTGCGTTACGTGCAAGCGGTGGGTGCGCTGTCGCGCTTTACGCTCAACGTGGCGGAGGTGGTGCCGGGTAGCGATGTTTCCACCTACGTGCAGGCGGACCAGCCCGTCATCACCGAACGGGCCATGTACTGGCCGCGGGGATCGCGCGTCCGCGCCGGGGGGCATTGCAGCACCGGCTCCGTGACCGCGGCGGACACCTGGTACCTGGCCGAGGGCACCACCGCCTGGGGCTTCGAGGAATACGTGCTGCTGGTCAACCCCAGCGAGGATATCGCCCACGCCACCCTGGTTTTCATGCGCACCGACGGCAGCACCCTGAACCATGCGCTCAGCATCCCGGGCAGGGCGCGCACAACCGTCCACGCCAATGAAGTGGATCCCGGGCGTGATGCCTCGGTGCAGGTGGTCTCCGACCGGCCGCTGGTGGTGGAAAGGGCCATGTACTGGTCTGATAAGGAAGGCGGCACGGATGCCCTGGGGGTGCTGCAGCCTTAGTACTTAGATACGGCCTGAAGTCTGAAGCCTGAAGCAGAGATCCCTTCGCCATACCGGAAGGCCTTGGTGCTTACCACGTTCTCACGTGATTCTTATTAGTGTGAGATCCAAGGCGAAAGCCGTTGCTCTCCCGTCGCGCCGCCAGGCTTGCATTGTTTCTATTAACTTGATACCCTATATCGCTATAGGGTAGTCGGTTTGAGTCCAATAGAGCAGTGGATGCGTTTCACTTGCACATCGCATAAAAACCATCAAAAACCAGCTATATAGTAAGAGGAGAAGCCTGAATGCGTGGGGAATATAACCCTGGGACATCATAGAAGCGGCTCTGTCGGGGAAGGGCAACAAATACTGAAATGGCAGCTAAAGTGCAATTCTATGCGAAAGATGTTAGTGCTTGGTTCGATGTTACAAACATGTTACCAAGCTGTTAAAAACGTGCAAAAAAGAGAACTGGGGGGTTTACACAGGTGTCCGATTTGATGTTAATTATTATATATAGTCTGGATATTTGTATAATATCCGGTTGCCGGCTGAAGGCTTGAAGCGAGGAAAAGGATGCTGAGGACTTCAGTCCAGACAGTAATAAACATTATCGTCATCGTCCTGGTCATAGGGGCGCTGGCGATGGGTGCCATAGCCCTTATACCCTCCTCTAACCCCGTAGGACCCGTTCTGGGAAAGGTCGTGAGCGCGAGGGGAATCCTCTCGGGCCTCATCGAGAACCTGGATGCGGCCGACCTCGCGGAAGCCCTGCGCAACAACCCCGAGATGATGAACGACCTCTTCGCCGTCCTGGGAGAGGACGAGGCCAGGATGATCGCGGTGGCGGTCAACGAGAACCCCGAGTTCATAGCGGTACTGGTAGGTGAACTCGATCCCGCCACCCTGGCTTATGCGCTCAACGACCCCGCCTCGGCGGCCTTCACCACCGAGCTCATGGAATACCTCGATCCCGAGGCCATCGCGGTGGTGGTGAACGAAAGCGGGCCCGTGATCGCCGACCTTCTGGGCTATCTCGACCCCAAGGTGCTGGCGGACGCGGTCAACGCCAACGGCGAGTTCCTGATCGCGATGATGGGAGACACTGACCCGGCCGTGATGGCGGGCGCCGTCAACGCAAACGGACCCTTTGTCACCGACCTCATAGGTTTTCTGGATCCCGTGGTCCTCTCCGGCGCCATGAACGCCAACCCGTCCCTCGTGGGGGACCTGCTGGGATACCTGGATACCGCGGTGGTGGCGGGCGTCGTCAACGCCAACGGCTCCTTCGTCTCCAGGATCATGCGCTACCTGGACGCCGCGGTGCTCACGGCGGGTATGAACGCGCACCCCACCTTCATCTCCAGGCTGATGGCGTATCTCAATCCGGCGGTGATCGCGGGCGTGCTCAACTCCAACTCAGACTCCACCGCCGACCTCGTGAACAACCTCTCGGACGAGCTTCTCAATAACGTGCTGGCCCTCACCGCCCACGATCCGGGCTGGATCAACGATCTCATGGATCGCCTGGACCCGGCGGTGGTCATCGCCATGATGAACAACTCGTCCCCCTTCACCTCAGGGCTCATCAACGCCCTGGATCCCGCCTGGGCGGCGGGTATAGCCAATGCCAACCCCGACCTCATCTACGAGGTCATGGACGCCATAGACCCCGAGCTCGTGGCCGTCATGCTCAATAACGAGAGCATGGTCACCCGCGTGCTGCCCCTCATCGATACCGCATCCCTGGGGGCGGCCCTGGGAGAACACACCGACGTGGTGACCAGGCTTCTGCCCCTGCTCGATCCCGCCATAGCGGAGATCACCAACCGGGCGCTGGAGGGTAACCCCGAGCTGGCCAAGGCCATGCTGGGCAACCTGGACGGAGCGCAGATCGCCTCCGCCCTGGCCCAGGCGCCATCGTTCCTCACCGGCCTGGTGAAGGGGCTTTCGGGTGATTTCGTGGCCGCGGCCCTGAAAGGCTCGGATGACAACCCGCAGCTGCTGATAAAACTGACCAACAGCCTGGACGCCGCCGCGGTGGCGCAGGCCCTGGATCTCTCCGGGAACTTCGTGCCCAGGCTCCTGGCCATGCTGCCCAACAACGTGGCGGCTACGGCGGCGCAGGCCCTGAACGCCAACCCGGCCATGCTGGACACCGTGCTCTCCACCGCCGACCCGGTGAACCTCGCGAACATCCTCAACTCCGGGGCGGCCGACGCGCTTATCGCCGGGCTCATCCCGCTCCTCGACGAGGGAGCAGCCCAGGCCATAGCTAACGGGGTCAACGCCGATGCGGCACAGACGGTGGCGCAGTCCATGATACGCTCGCTCCTCGTTGCCTCCGACGCGGATGTAGTGGCGGAAGCGGTCAACGCCAACCCCGACTTCGTGGCGGGGATGCTCCAGAAACTCAACAGCACGGCGGCGGCGGCCATCGCGGACGGCATGAACGCCAATCCCGCCACCGCCACCACGGTGGCCCGCTACCTCAACGGCACCACCAGCCGCAGGATAGCGGAGGCGCTCAACGCCAACCCCGCGATCCTCCAGCCGCTCATCCAGAACCTGGACCCGCAGGTGGGCAGGGCGATCGCCGAGGGCCTCAACCAGAACACCACCGATATGACCTCGCAGCTCATGGGCGCCCTCTCCGATAACGTGGGCATAGCGATCACGCAAGGCCTGGAGGCAAACCCGGATCTGTTGATCGCGCTGCTGCCAGAACTGGATGAAAATGTCGGGCTCGAGGTAGCTGAGGGACTGAACGAGAACGCGGAACCCGGAGGCGGGGGCTTCCTGCAGGCCATGGTGGAGGGCACTTCCCCCGAGCTGACCCAGGTGATCGTGAACGTGCTCAACACCTCGCCTTATAACATGGACAGCTTCCTGGGGGTCCTTATTCAGAACCTGAACTCCAATACGGCGATTGCAGTAGGGGATGGGCTCGAAAGTAACCCCTTGTTGGTGGAGAACCTGCTCAACCACCTCGACGGGGCGGTAATGGCCCAGGGCCTCAACAGCAACGAGGCCTGGCTGACCTCCCTGGTGGAGGCGCTGGATGCAAGCGTCCTGGCGGGGGTCCTGAACGACGCCCTGGACAACCCGGGCGTACAGGCCTTCATCACCGACCTGCTCGCCAACCTGGATGGCGGCAACGTGGCTCAGATCCTAAACGCTAACCCCGGCTTGACCAGGGAGATCATAAACGCAGGCGGAGATATCGGGCTGGGCACCACCCTCCACGACCTGCTGGCCGATGCGGGTGCGGGAGATCCGGGAGGTTTTCTTACCGAGCTTATCCGACAGTTGGACGCGGGAGTGGTGTCGAGGGCGTTGAATAATGCCGCAACCAGGTCGGGGCTGACTGTGGACGAGATAAACAATCTACCGTACGAATCGCCGACGAGTGGAAATCACTATACCTTTTTGCAGGTCACCTGGTTTTACGTCTACCTGAGAGCGAGTACGTGGCTCGGTTATCAGGAGGGCTGGGCCTGGTCGCTGATTGAAGGCGGAGAGACGCACAGCTGGACGGGCCCGCATTACGAGCCTACACCGTAGAGGGAGTATGGGAAGTAGAGATGCTGTTACGTAAACCGGTACAGATAGCGGTCAACCTGGTGGTCATCGGGCTCATATTAGCCCTGATCGTCGGGGGCATCATCATGCTCCTGCCGGTGAAGGGCACCGTAGGCACCGTCCTGGGCAAGATGTCCTCCCAGAAACATACCCTGGCCGGGATCATCGAAGGCCTGGACCCGGTTCAGGTAGCCAGGGCGCTGAACGAGAACCCCGAGTTCCTGGCGGCGCTTCTCGAGGAGCTGGAGCACGAGGAGAACCAGAGGGCTACGGCGCAGGCCATCAACGACAACCCCGACTTCCTGGTGATTCTGGTGGCCCATATCAATCCCGAGCCGATAGCCGACGCCATAAACCAGAACGGGGCCCTCATAGCGGAGCTTCTGCCCCTTCTGGACGCCGAGGTCCTCGCGGGCACGGTGAACGCCAGCTCGGACTTCACGGCCGCCCTCCTGCCGGAGCTGGACCCCGAGGTGATCGCGGGCATAGTCAACGCCAACGGGCCCTTCCTGACCGAGCTGGTCTCCTGGCTGGACCCGGTGGTGCTGGCCGCGGCCGCAAACGCCAACCCGGGCCTCACCGCGGAGCTGCTCAAGGTGCTGGACGCGGCGGTGATCGCCTCAGCGGTCAACGCCAACGGCGCCTGGCTCTCAACCCTGCTCGCGCTCCTCGATCCCGCTCCGACGGCCCAGGCCATCAACGCCAACCCCGGCTTCGTCTCGGGCCTGCTGCGTGGGCTGAGCGCTAGGGTGCTGGCGTCAGCCCTCAACGCCAACGGGGCCTTCCTGGCCGGCATGACCCGCTATTTGAACCCCGATATCATCGTGAGGGCCGTAAACGAGAACAAAAACTTCATCATCGGAGTGGTTGACCGCATGGACCCCCGGGCTTCGGCTGAGATCGCCTCCGACCAGGCGGTGCTCACCCGCATCCTGGGACTTCTAAACCCCGCGCCCATCGCGGGAGCCTTAAACGGCAACGCCGCGTTTATAAAGACGGTGATGAACGGCCTCGATCCCCAGGGACTGGCCGCCTCGCTTACCGGCACCGGAGACGCCGTGGCCGCCATCGTCTCCTACCTGGACGACGACTACATCCGCTACATCGCCGGCGACGAGGAGTTCTTAAACGAGGTCATTGGATTGATGGACCAGACGGTGCTGGCCAATGCCCTCAACGCCAACTCGGCCTTCATAACCTCCCTCATAGCCAACCTGCCCCCCTCCCTGGGAAGGGCGGCGGCGGAGGGCCTCAACCTCGCCCCCGCCTTCATCGAACAGGTGATAGCCACCTCCAACCCCGAGTTCTTGGCGGGCGTGCTGGAGGGGGCCGGTGACTTCGTGAGCGTGCTGGTGGCAAACATGGACCCGGCGGTGGCCAAGGCGGTGGCGGCGGGAGTGAACGGCAATGCCGCCTTGATCGACGCCGCCCTGGACAACCTGAACGTGGACACTCTTTTGTATATCCTGGGCCAGACGACGGGCTTTTCGGAGGAGCTGTCGGCCCATCTCTCACCCCTGGCGGCTGCGGGTATCGCCATGGGCCTCAACAACAATGCGGACTTTCTCTCCACCCTCATCGGGAACCTGAGCGCGCACGGCCTGGCCCTGCTGCTCTCGGCTCACCCCGAGACCACCCGCCAGCTCTCCTCCCATCTCAACGCCCACTTCGCCCAGGCGGTGGCGGGAGGCCTCAATGCGGGCGGGACCTTCCTCACCCAGCTCATATCCTATCTCGACCCGGCCATCATCGCCGATGCGCTGGACGAGAACCCGCAGCTGACCCGCGACCTCCTCGCGGCGCTGGACGGGGACCTGGGGGAGGCGGTGGCGGGGGCCATCAACACCAAGCCGGACTTCCTGGTAGCGCTCCTGGCCAACCTGGATTCCACCTCCGGCGAGGCCATGGCCCTGGGGACCAACCTCAACACCTCCGGCTTCCTGGAGAACATGCTGCGCTATCTGAACACCAACACGGCCCGGGCGGTGGGACAGGCACTGGGTTATGCCGACCCGGATTTCATACCGGAGCTGGTAGGGAACCTCAACGCCGCTACGGGAGAGCGCATGGCGGAGGCCCAGAACGATAACCCCGACCTTATGCGCGTGATCATGGAGAACATGTCGCCGGCCACGGCCGAGGCCCTGGCCGAGGGCCTCAACCGGAGCGCGGACGAAAACCCCGGTTTCCTCACCAACCTGTTGGTCAACCTGGACGGCAGGATGGGCGAGGCCGTCGCTAATGGACTCAATAATATGGCGGTGGGGGAAGGTTCCTCCACCTTCTTCGAGATTCTGGATATCACCTTTAAGGGCACGCAGGAGCATACCCTGCTGGCTATCACGGGTGCCCTGGAGTCGCCCCAGGGCAGGGCGTTCCTGGACGCGCTGCTGGCAAACCTGGATACGGCGGCGCTGGCCGTCGGGATCAATAACGGCCTAGACGCGCCTCCTTACAACTTCCTGCGCAACAACCTGGCCGCCACCGACGCAAACATGATGGCGCGTATCTCCAGCGGCCCCGTCATGGACCTGGCCGCGGAGCTGCTGGGGATCAACCCCAACCCCCCTCTGCTGGACGCTTCAAAAGTAGCCGATGTCTTGAACGCCGGCCTCCAGCCGTTGCTGGAGGGCATCCTCGCGGAGCTGAGCGGGGAGGGTACGGCGGCGGAGATGGCGGGCCTGGTGGCCATAGATACCAGCGATCCCACCGTCTTCGACCCGCCCGATTATAACTTCGATAGCCTCATGGGCATAAACACCCGCGGGATAATACAGCTCGAACCCGCCTTCTCCATGCTGACGGACATGATGTCCGATAACGACGCCATGGCGCAGGTGATAGCGGATGCCATAAACAACAGTATTGACGAGGATACCGGTAATACGGGCCTGATGCATAACCTGGGGATCAAGGTGCGGCTGAGGTTCACCGCCGTGCTTCTCGGCTTCCCGATCGGGCTTGACGTTCCGGGCGCCGGGTACGTCGACGGGATGTACACGGGGCAGTTCCAGGGAACGCCGTAGGAGAGTAGAGAGATGTTCCTGCTAAAACGACCGATACAGCTGGTAGTCAACATTGCAGTCGTCGCACTCCTGCTGGCTTTCGTGGCGACGGGAGCGGTTATGCTGCTGCCGGCGCGCAGCCCCCTGGGTCCCCTGCTGGGCAGCATGGCCTCCGACGTAGACCTGTTAACCAACATGCTCAAGCACACCGCGCCCGAGGCGGTGGCACAGGCCTTGAACGAAAACCCTAAGTTCGTCTCCGAGCTCCTCAACGCCATGGTGGAGGAGGAGACGGTGGCGGTCATCGCCGAGGCGGTTAACAACAATCCCGATTTCCTGGTGGCCGCCATGCCCCATCTGGACCCCGAGTCCATCGCCTACGTGGTGAACAACAGCTCCGACCTGGTCATCGGGCTGTTGGGATACCTGGATCCGGCGGTCATCGCCGAGGCGGTGAACGAAAGCGGCGCCTTCCTCACAGAGCTCATCGGCTACCTGGATCCCGTGGCCTTGAACGCGGGCATCAAAGAGAACGGCCAGTTCCTCTCGGACGTTATGTCCTACCTGGACCCGGCGGTCATCGCCGGGGTTCTGAACGGCAACGGGCCCTTCCTCACCGCCATCATGGGGCTCCTGGACCCGTCGGTAACCGGGCAGATCGTCAACTCCAACGGGGGCTTCCTGGCATCCCTGGTCTCTTACCTGGACCCCGCGGTGATAGCGGATGTGGTCAACTCCAACGGCAACATGCTCTCGGTATCCCTGGATTACATCAATCCCGCCGTGATCGCGTCTGTGATCAACCAGAACGGCTCCTTCCTGGCCTCGATCATGGGCTATCTCAACCCCGCGGTGCTGGCAGGCTCCCTGAACGCCAACATCGAGACCGTGGTCAGGGTAACGCGCGCAATAACCCCCGGCTACGTGGCGGACATCCTCAACAACACGACCATGCTTTCGGCCTCGGCACCCTTCATGCAGCCGGCGCCGGTGGCGGCGGCTCTCATGGGCGCCACGGACTTCATCAACGACCTCATCAGGTTCCTGGACCCCGCCGTGGTGACCGATCTCATCAACTCCTCCATCGGACTGGTGGAGAAGACGGTCGACTACACAGATCCGGGGTTCGCGGCCGATCTCATCAGCAACCAGGCCATGCTCTCGCGCGTGCTGGGTCTTCTTGACATCCAGGTGCTGGCCAACGTGGTCAACGCCAACCCGGGCCTCACCGAGGACCTCCTCCCGCTTCTCGCCCCGGCCGTGGGCGCGGGAGCTGGTGCGGGCGTGAGCGCCAACCCTGGTCTCATCGTGGAGGCGCTCAACGCCCTCAACCCGGCCATCCTGACCAATGCCCTCAACGCCCACCCCGAGATAACGGAGGAACTCTCGCGCATCATGCCTTCCTCCCTGGCGCCTTACATTGCCTCGGGGGTCAACCAGAACCCCGCCTTCCTGGGCGAGCTGCTCAAGAATCTCAACCCCGGCCCCATAGCGGCGGCGCTGGGATCCCATACCGATTTCATCTACGACCTGGTGAGCCAGCTGCCTCCGGGGGTGGTTGCGCCCATGATCGAGGGCTCCAACCGCAACCCGGCCTTCCTTTCCGCGGTCCTTGCTAACCTGAAGTCTGCCCCCGTCGCGGAGGCGCTCAACGACAACCCGGCCTTCCTGCAGACCTTGCTCACGGACCTCACGGGGGCGATGGGGACTGCCTCGGCCCAGGGCCTCAAATCAGACTTCCTGGGCGCCCTCATCGGCGCCCTGGATCCCGCGGTGCTGGCGGGGGCGGTCAACGCCAACCCGGCCTTCCTGGAGGGCTTCCTGGCCAATGCCAGCTCGCTTACGGCGGAATACCTGGCACGCGGCATCAACGCCAACGTTGCCGGACATCCCTTCGGGCAGGACCTGCTCTCGGTGCTCATAACCAACATCTCGCCCGGCGCGGCGGGAGCCCTGGCGGCGGGGGTGAATCAGAACGTTGCGGCCGACCCGACGGACAATCTTTTAACCGGCCTCCTCGCCAACACCAACGGCAACGCGGGGGTGGCCATAGCCACCGGGCTCAACAACAACCCCGCCTTCGTGCGGGAGCTCGTAGGAGCTATCACGCCGGCGACGGCTATCTCGGCGGCCCAGGGCGTCAACCTGTCCTGCTATCGGGCCGTCCACGGCACGGCGGAACATCCACCAGAATATTACCAGTTCCTGCGCAAGCTCCTCGCCAACCTGGGACCGGAGGTAGCCGAGGCATCATCGGAAGGCCTGCTGAACAACCCCGACCTGCAGCCACTTGTCAGCGGCCTCATCAACAGCCTCAACGCCTCGGTGGTGGCGCCGGTCATAGCCGCGGGCCTCAACGGCAACCCCGCGGTAGGGAACATGGTGCCGGCCCTGCTGGGCAACCTGGACGCGACCACCGCGCATACCATCGCCCTGGCCCTCAACGCCAATCCCGATATGACCAATATGCTGTTGCAGCCGGATCCGGAAACGGGGGAGATACCGCTCAAGCCCGAGTTCGTTGTGGATCTGCTCGTGGACAACAAGGATTTCCTGTTCAACCTCATCACTAACCTGGACGCGGGGGTCATCGCCGGTGCCATAAACGAGGAATACAACATGCATCCGACGGAATCGCTGGTGGGGCGTTTGCTCGCCTCGCCGGACTTCAGCGGGGCGGACCTGGCGGAACTATTGAACACCGCCGGGTACGAGTTCCTGCTTGACCTCCTCTCCAACCTGGATGCCGGGCCCATCGCATCTGCGATCAACAACAGCGGAGAGGAATTCCTCACCAAACTGCTGGCTTTTCTCGACCCCGAGCTGGTGGTGGGTCTGGTGAAGGCGGACAGGCAGCCGAATTATGCCGCAGGTATTCGCGGCGGGGGGATCAAGGACCTCAACATCCACCTCTTCGTCTACGCCTCCCTCGGCCTGCCCGTGCCGCTGGGTCCTTCGGAGTTCAGGACCTACGATGCCGACATCTTCGATCCCGACGCACCATCGCCGTACAACATCCCGCCCATGCCGCCCTATCCGTGGCCGGCACCGCCCTGATAAGGGACCGCCACCAAGCTCCAACCTTGCCATTGCCGTCGCTGAATGATGCCACGATGGCTCATGCCAAAGGCTTTACTGGTCAACGTGGCGAAGCAGGTCCAATCACGAAAGCGGAGAGTTGTACGCTGCCAGAAGTACGGGAACGGTACCCTGCTATTTGCGCCCCGGTCATTGACAGCCGCCCGCGGGGAGCTTATAATTCTCAAGAATTGTTAGCAATGCTAAAGGTTTGAGATGGAAGCGATAATCAACGTAAAAGACCTGGTAAAGAAGTACGGGGAGCTTACCGCCGTCAAAGGAATATCCTTCGCCGTTGAGAGGGGAGAGATATTCGGGTTCCTGGGACCCAACGGCGCCGGCAAGACCACGACCATCAATATCCTCTGTACCCTGCTCGGCCCCACCTCTGGAAGCGCGACGCTGGACGGGTTCGACGTCGTCAGGGACCGGGAGCTGGTAAGGGAGTCCATAGGCCTGGTGTTTCAGGACCCCTCCCTGGATGACCGCCTCACCGCCCGCGAGAACCTGGAATTTCACGCCTACGCCTACCGCGTTCCCAAGGAGGAGCGCGATCAGCGCATCAGCGAGGTCCTGAACATGGTAGAACTCACGGAGCGGGAGAAAAACCGCGTAGAGACCTTCTCAGGCGGTATGAAGCGGCGTCTGGAGATCGCCCGCGGTCTGCTGCATTATCCCAAGGTGCTCTTCCTGGACGAACCCACCATCGGGCTGGACCCCCAGACACGCAACTCCATCTGGGAATACATCCACGAGCTCAAGAAACGACACGATATCACCATCTTTCTCACCACCCACTACATGGATGAGGCGGAGAACTGCAACCGTATCGCAATCATCGATTATGGGGAGATCATAGCCCTGGACGACCCGGAGGGCCTCAAGAGCCAGGTTGGAGGGGACGTGGTCAAGATCATCACCGATAACGACGAAGAGGCCGAAAAGGTCCTTATAAACGACTTCGGCGTGGAGATGATCCAGGACCGGGAATGCCTCTGTTTCGAGGTAAAGAGCGGAGAGAGCTTCATACCCCGATTCATCAGGGAATTCCCGGTATCCATCAACTCCATCAGCCTGCACCGACCGACACTGGATGACGTGTTCCTGAAGTTGACGGGACACGAGATAAGGCCGGAGGGGGCCGACGAACTGGCACCCATGCGCGCCTTCGCCAGGGCCCACAGGGGCCCTCAGAGGGGCCCCTTAAGGAGATAGAGAGAAGAGGATGGCCGAGGTAAGCCAACCGGTAGCAGCGGACGTGTTCAGCAACAAGCTGGCCAAGCTGGGCATCGGCATCTATATAACCTGGCTACGCGATATAAAGCGCTTCTACCGCGATCGCATCCGCCTAATCGGTGCCTTTGCACAGCCGTTGATATATCTCGCCCTGCTGGGAACGGGCCTGCAGGCGGCGTTCACATCCTTCGGCAGCGGCGACACCAAGTACGTCACCTTCATGTTCCCGGGCATCGTTTGCATGACCGTGCTCTTCACGGCTATGTTCTCGGCCATCTCGATCATCTGGGACCGGGAGTTCGGGTTCCTCAAGGAGATGCTGGTTGCTCCCATACCACGTTCCTCGGTGGCTATCGGCAAGATCTTCGGGGGAGGGACTACCGCGCTGATGCAGGGCTTTATTCTCCTCCTCTTCATGCCCCTGGTCGGTATCCCCTACAACCTGGAGAAAATCGTGATGATGATGGTAGTCATGCTCCTACTGGCGATAAGCCTCACCTCCTTCGGCGTGGCCTTCGCCGCCCGCATGCGCTCCATGGAGGCTTTCCCCATCATCATGAACTTCATCCTCCTGCCCATGTTCTTCCTCTCGGGAGCGCTCTTCCCCCTGCAGGACCTGCCGGGATGGATGCAGTTCCTCACCAAGATCAACCCCATGACCTATGCCGTGGATGCCATGCGGGGGGTAGCCCTCAAGGGAATAGCCGTAACCTCCACGGCGGCGATAAGCCTGCCGCAGGTTCCCGCGGGCCTCGCTGCGAACCCGGAGTTTCAGTCCTGGATTACCCAGGCCAAGGCCTCTTTGCCCCAGATGCCCCAGTTGCAGACCCAGTTCTATCCCCTGTGGCTCGATCTCCTTGTCATCCTGGGATTCGGGGTGTTCCTTGCCCTGATGGCCATCTGGCAGTTCAACCGCCAGGACTAGAACGGACTCTACATAGACCACAACGTAATGCGTATTCCCGTTCCCCATGCGTGCCAGGTCTCTAACGCGAGTGAAACCATGGTGGTAATGCGAACCCCGGCTTCACGCTGGAGACCTGGCACCGCCGTAAAGGTGGTTTCTCCGTAACCCGATACTAGACCGGGCTTGCTTCGTCGCAGACTCCTCGCAATGCGGCATTCAGCCTCGCGAAGGTGCACGCTTTCTGTCGTTGCCTATTGCTGGATCGAGGTTGCCGCGTCGCTTCGCTCCTCGCGATCTTACTTCTCGCTGTGCGAGAAGTAAGACTTTCGCGATGCAGGCTGTCGGGCGTGATTGGGCAGATGGATGTATGTCTGAGACCTGGAAATAAATGATATAATTCCGGTATGGTCGATGAATTGCCGCGCGCGATAACGGCCGCCTCGGGGCTGATCTGCCTGGCCATAGGGTTCTTCGTGTTTCTCAAGGGCCGCCGCCAGCTGGTCAACAACATCTTCTTCCTCATCACCATATGTACGGCCCTGTGGGCCCTGGGAGAGGCCATGACCATGGCCGCCGGGGACCTGGCCGACAAGACGTTCTGGACCAGGTTCCAGGGCATTGGCGAGATGACCCTCATCCCCTCCTACCTTCTGTTGGCGCTGTATTTTCCCCGGCCGAAGATGTTTATGCAGGACAGGCGCAAGGCCACCATGATCATCATCGCCTTGTACGCACCCTGGCTAATAGGCCTCGCGCTCCTGTACACCACGGATCTCATCTATTCCTCCTACTACCTGATCGACGGCGGCCAGGGTATCGACGTGAACCGTACCGTGGTCTTCTGGATGCTGACCGCACTCGGTTTTGCGGAGATCATCGCCTCCCTGGGCATATTCCTGTGGGAGTACAGGCGCAGCGACTCCAATGCCACCCGCAAGGGTCTGCTCATCCTGGCCCTGGCGCCGATACCCATGCTGCTCGCCAATGCCATTCAGAACTTCCAGCTGAACCGTTACGTGACCACCCCCCAAGCCAGTTTTGTCTTCATAACCATGCTGGCCTACGGAATACTGCGCTACGGATTGTTCATAGACATCCGTTCGGTCACCAAAAACGCCATGATTCACACCGTGGTCATCGCCGTCAATCTCGTCATCTTCACCTCGCTCTGCGCCTTTTACGTATACGGCCTGGGCCTGGAGATGCAGGGCCCCCTGTACGCCCTCTTCGTGCTCACCGGCATCCCTTTCATGCTCGCCTATAATGCCGAGGTGGCCTGGGTGCGGAAGTTCGCCACCCGTTACTTCTACGGTCGTGAGTTCGAGGAGGACAGGCTGCTGCAGGAACTCGGCCACTCCATCCGTACGGTGAGAAACCTCGAGGAACTGGCGGAGAGCGTGGTGGAAGAGGTGAGGAAATCCATGGGCCTCACGACGTGTGCGCTGATGATGTCGGAGAACGGGGGCTACAGGATAGTAGGCTATGACTCGCACCACGACCATATCTCTAACCTCTTTCGCGAGGTCGTAGAGGAAGGCATGCATATGCTGGAATGGAAAGACGCCTTTACGACGGATTGCGAAAGCGGGAGGTTCTCCACCTACTGGTTGGTCGGGAACCGCATCAACCGGGGGCAGTGTGACCTTTACTTCCTGCGCCTGGGCATTCTCCGCGCCTGGGGCGGGAACGGAGAGGTAAGGGAGAAGTACTGGCGCGAGGATATAGAGGGTGAGGCGATCTCCATCCCCCTGGAGGTCCATGGCGAGAGGGTGGGACTGCTCTGGATCGGCGGCAGGCTGGACGGCGCCCGTTTCAGCCTGGACGAACTCGATTTCATGGTTACGCTTTCCGCCCAGGTGGCCGTCGCGCTTCAGAACTCAAAGCTCATGCAGGAACTCCTCGACAAGAGCGCGCGCCTGCAGGAATTGATCCAGAGGACCTCCACCGCCCAGGAGGAGGAACGCATACGTATCTCGCGCGAGCTCCACGACGGGCTCGCTCCATACTTCCTCGACGTTATCTTTAAGCTCGAGATGTTGGAGATGCAGGCGACCGGGCTGACATCCCTCTTTCCTTATATACAGGAGCTGAAGGACAAGGCCCGCGAGGGATTGCGGGATCTGCGGCAGGTCATCGGCGACCTGCGACCGTCCTCCCTCGATGTGCTGGGACTGGAGAAGTCCCTGCATACCTACCTGGAGAGGTTCGCCGCCGAAAACGGGCTGGCGGCGGAATTCATAGTCCACTGCGACCTGAAAGAGTTGGATTCCCTCACCGAGGTAACGGTATTCCGCATAGCGCAGGAGGCGCTGTCCAACGTAGCCCACCATGCCGGTGCGAGCCGAGTGAGATTCAAGCTCGAGGGGAATAGGGACAAGGTGGAGATGCTGGTCGAGGACGATGGGATAGGCTTCATCGAAAAAGAGGTCAGGGACAGGATAGTGAGCGGGCAATGCTTGGGGATAAAGGGGATGATAGAGAGGGCGGAGCTGATACAGGGCGACCTGGTCATAGACACGCGACTCGGTGAAGGCACGCGCATCAGCTTCAGCTTTCCCGTTCCCGAACTGCAGGGAGGTAACCGGGAGTGAAGGATGCTATAAGACTTGCCATCGTTGACGATCACGAGATAGTACGCCTGGGTATAAACCGCGTGCTCGAGGGCGAACGGGGCATAAGCCTGGTGGGAGAGGCGCAGAACGGCGCGGAGGCCCTCGAGCTGGCCCGGCGTGAGAAGCCCCAGGTGATGCTGGTTGACGTCAAGCTGCCGGATATCAGCGGCATCGAGGTGATCCAGAAACTGAAGGAGGATCCTGAGACCTCCGGGATACAGGCTATCGTCCTTACCGTCTACGATGACCTGGAGATAGCTGCCGAGGCACTGCGGGTAGGGGCCATAGGATACATACTCAAGGACTGCGGGAAGGAGCAACTGCTCAAGTCTATAAACTCCGCCGCGGATGGAGTGCCCCTAGTAGCCACCAGCATTACCAGGAAACTCGTCTCCGTGCTGCGCAATCAGGGGAGCCTCACGACCTCGACCCACGCGGCCGAGGACTCGCTGCTTTCACTCACCGACCGTGAGTCGGATGTGCTGCGTCTGGTGGCCAAGGGCTACAGCAACAAGGCCGTGGCGAGGGAACTGGGCATTACCATAAGCACCGTCAAGACGCATCTGCGCAATATCTTCCGCAAGCTGGACGTGGAGGATCGCGCTCAGGTGATCATCAAGGCCATTAAGGAAGGAATAATCTGATCCCGCCGGCGCCCGGGGCATAGCCGGTTCCGCCAAAAATACCACCGGGATTATATCCCGTAATCCTTCCATGTGTCATTGCGGTGTGATATATTTTTTTACGATAACAAAGCAGGCCGGTGGTTGCGGACCCCGGACGGAATGTCTCACAGGGCTTATGTCGGTTCAGTAATGCAGGAATCCTCGTCTATGGATTCCCCGATCTTCAGAAACGGCAACCGTTGTATGGGATATTATGACAATCAGATCGCCCTCAACCCCGAGACGAGCGGTTCGGTTAAAAGCGAAGTGATAGGGTTCTTCAAGTCGAATCCCTTCCTCCTGGTGAGCGAGGCGAGGCTAGCGTCCCTGCTCTGCAGGCCTATCGACATGGTGAACGAGGCGGTCAGAGCCCTCGAGGAAGCGGGACTGTTGACCAGAAGCTTTGGCGAAGCCCTCCTGGGCGTGGAGGATAACCTCGCAAACATCACGCTGTGAGAGTGCCTGGCGGGAGCAGGGATAAGCCAAGTCTCAACACTCTTAGCCGAGAAGCGCAGCGATGGTCAACGAGGGACTTGTATCCGGCTGAGAGCCCGTGAAAAACCTCCCCGCTCGTCATCTATACGGTCATTCCCGGCGGACCGCCGAGGCAGACCGGCCATCGCAGGGGAACCGCAGCCATGCAACCCCCGTCCCCATATAATCAGTCTGTTGAGATAGCAGGCGCAAGCCGATATTCTATGGTGAGGGAGCAGGCCGATGATTGTTCGTAAAGTAGATTATTGTTAAATAGATAGACTATTGTTATTATAGATGTTACAGGCGTGGAGGGGTGAGGATTGACCGGTACGAGAGGTATCAGACGGACAAGAGCGGCGTTGGCGCTGGCGATAGTCGCCGCAATGCTGCTTCTGGCGCTGTCGGGGCAGCCCTTGCCGGGTAGCGAAGAGGCGGTTGCGGGCGGAGGAAGCGTGACCTTCTTCGGCCACGGGCGTGGGCACGGAGTCGGCCTGTGCATGGCGGGCGTGTACTACCGCGCCCAGCGGGGCGAGGAATACCATCAGATAATCCGATCGTATTACACGGGAATCGATTTCTCGCACGTCAGCGACGACATGCCCCTCAGGGTGATGTGCCGTGACGGGCAGATCCGCACCTACACCCTGCGCGAATATCTCTACCGTCTGCAGGAGGAACCCGACAGCTGGCCCACGCAGGGCCTCAGGGTGCTCATGGTGGCGGCGCGGACCTACACCCTCTCGTGTATCGCCCGGGGCAAGCACGCGGGGGAAGACTTCGACATCTGCCCCTACGGAAGCTGCTGCCAGGCATTCAACGAGCAGATCGATCCGGCGACCAGGCCCAATATCGTGGCGGCGGTAAACGCTACCGCCGGTGAGATAATCACCTCCGGCGGCCAGCCCATAATCGCCGCATACAGCGCGTGCTGCGGCGGTTACACCGCGGGTGTGGATGAGGCATGGGGCGGGACGCCGATATCATATCTCAGCCCAGTATATGATGACGCATGCGCCGCGGACGAGGACCATGACTGGCAGGTGACCATGGCATGGGACGAGTTGCAGGCGAAGTTGAACTCACATGCGGACACTGCGGTGGGAACCCTTTACGGCTTCGAGATAGTATCCCGCTGGACCTCAGGGCGCGTCAAACAGGTCCGCATCGACGGGAGCGGCGGAAGCAGAACGGTGAGCGGCACGCTCTTCGCCTCCGTTGTGGGGCTACAGACACATTTCTTCTTCGTCAGCTCGCAGAATTTCGACGAATACATACTTGTTCAGAACCCCGGAGAAAGCGATGCACAGTGTACGATCACGTACATGTTCCCAGGTGGGGAGGTCACGGAGGAGACCTTCACCGTGGCCGCGCGTTCGCGGTATACCGTGTGCGTCAACGACCGCATCCAGAATTCTGAGGTCTCGGTAAAAGTCAGCGCCAACAAGCCGGTCGTAGCCGAGCGAGCCATGTACTTCGATTTCCTGGGGAGCGGCCGCAAGGGCGGACATGCATGCATGGGAGTGAGGGAATCCCGCACGGATTGGTGCTTCGCCGAGGGATATACCGGCGGCGAATTCGACACCTTTTACCTGGTGCAGAACCCCAATGACGGCGAGGCGCATCTCAACGTCGGCTTCATGGGCAACGCGGGAGAGGTGGACGAACTCTACTACACCCTGCTGCCCCATTCACGCATGACCATCTGGGTAGACCAGGAGCCGGGACTGGATTCCGGCGAGTTCTCGACCGAGATAGAGAGCGATATTCCCGTGGTGGCGGAGCGTGCAGTCTATTTCGGATACAAGGGGCTGGGGGGAGGAACCGCCGCGGAGGGCTCGCAGGCGGCCGAAAAGGCATGGTATTTCGCCGAGGGATATACCGGGGGAGAATTCGATACCTGGATCCTGCTGGCCAACCCCAACGACGACGCCGCCCAGGTCGACCTGACCTTCATGCTGCCGGATGCCTCCAGGATAGAGTTCAACCTCGAGGTCCCGGGAAAGAGCCGCAGTACCGTACACCCGGACGACATCCCCGGGCTGGAGCAGGCCGAGCTTTCCACCAGCGTCGACTCGAGCGTCCCCATCGTCGCCGAACGAGCCATGTATTTCTCCTACTCGGGCAGGGAAGGAGGCCATGCCGCCATGGGTGTGACCCAGCCCTGTGACATCTGGTACTTCGCAGAGGGATACACGGGCGGGGACTTCGACACCTACGTGCTGGTGCAGAACCCGGACCCCGCTCCGACCAGCGCCACCCTGACCTTCATGAAGGGAGATGGGACCAGCGTGGAGCTCGAGGTGGAGATCGAACCCCATGCGCGTTATACCGTGCACGTGGACGATATCCCGGGCCTGGAAGAGGCCGAATTCTCCACCCTGGTTGAAGCGCAGACCCTGGTGGTGGCCGAGAGGGCGATGTATTTCGTCTACAAGACGCGGGGTGGGGGAAGTTGTTCCCAGGGAACAACCGCTCCCTCCCAGGAGTGGTACTTCGCTGAGGGGTACACGGGAAGCTGACGGAAGTTGCCGCGTTGCCTTATCAGCGGGCGGAAACGGTGGCAGAGGCTGGAGCGGGCAAGAGGGACGATCGCCGGCGGGGTGGAAAGGGAGCGGAATCAAGGGGTGAGTTCCCATTTCTAAACGCTTTGTGATGATCATCATCGCCATGGTGGCATCCTGCATCGTGCTGGTGGCGATCAGCTACGTTATGCTGGAGATCCTCTCGGGCATCGTGTTCGTCCCCGAGACCAAGGTGGAGGAGATGTATTCCAGGGGCGAACTTGTGATAACCCTGGAGGATACAGAGATACGCTCCATGCATGTTTCGGGTGACGGCCGCTACCTTGCCCTTATCGAGGGAACGCGGGGAGGCGTGGGGAGCGTTTTAAGGGTATTCGAGATAGAGGGCGGGCACCGCGAGGTCCATTCCCAGGAGATCGAGGGCTCGCGGCTTGCATGGCTGGGTTATACGCAATACCTCGTTTTCGATCATCAGGGCGACATCTTCGTGCTTGAACCGGAGGTGGGAACCAGCGAGAATCTCACTGCGAGTTCCGCCTACGACGGCAGCCCTCTCCCTTCCCCTGACGGGAGGTTTATACTCTGGACGGTCTCGCAGGGATCATCCGTATCCGGCGATGCGGAATTCTGGGTCATGGAGGCGGATGGGTCGGGCAAGGAATTGCTGGCCGAAGCGCAAGCCCTGGCGGCATGGGACCCGGCGGGAGGCATGGTGATATCCCTTTATGATGAGGGAGATGGAGGCACGGAGGGAGAATATATGGACCTGCTGCAGACAGCGGTCCTCGGCAGCAAGGGTTGGAATGATTACGTCGAGTTTGAAAACGAGGTGGAGTATATATGGTGGCCCACTCAGGATGCGATCATATGCATAGGACCTGAATCCATCAAGGGGGAGAACACGATCAAGGGCGTATGGTCCAGGGTGAAGCCGCCGGACCACGTGAAGAAATTGGGCTCCACGGACGGGTTGGGCCCGGAAGACACCTATTATATATTCTATCCCTCCCGGGCGGAGCAGCGGCTGGCATACGTGGGAAGAAAAGGCCTCGAGTATTTCGACTACGCGGAGCGGATCATCTATCGCTATCCCGAGCTGGGCGCGAGGCCGCCGCTGGCGTGGAACGAGGTGGGGGGCGCGATCTACTTCGTGGGAGCGGACGGGATCTATCGTGTGGCACTGGAGGGGAATTGAAAGCACCCGCGTCTGGCAAGACCAAGATAGTAGCTACCCTGGGCCCGGCATGTCGGGATACGGCAATACTGGAGCGCATGATAACGTCCGGCATGGACGTTGCCCGCATCAATGCATCCCACGCTTCTCACCAGGTGATACGAGAGGAGTTCCTGGCTTTACGGGAGGCCTCACGGCGAGCGGACAAGGAAGTCAGCATCATCCTCGACCTCATGGGTCCCAAGATCAGGGTGGGAGAGATCGCCGGCGGAGAGGCATACCTGGTAGATGGGCAGGATTTTCTACTCTCCATGGTGGAAAAAGAGGGTGATGAGCGTGCCGCCAGCGTGAGCTGGCCCGGTCTGGCGGAGGCGCTGAGCCGCGACGATGCCGTGTTGCTCGACGACGGAGCCATACGGCTGAGGGTGCTCGAAGCGGGCGAGGATGAGGTACGGTGCAGGGTGGAGAGCGGGGGGTGGCTGCGCTCGCGCAAGGGGGTCAACCTGCCCGGTGTGCAGCTCGGCTTGCCTCCCCTGACCGCAAAGGACCTCGGGGATCTGGAACTTGGCCTGGAGCTGGGTGTTGACTGGGTCGCGCTCTCGTTCACGCGCTCGCCCATGGACATAGAGCGGCTGCGCGAGGAGTTGGTCAAGAGAGGTTCGGACATACCCATCGTGGCGAAGATAGAGAAGAGAGAGGCGGTCGATGACCTGGAGGCCGTGGTGGAGGAAGCCGACGGCGTGATGGTAGCCCGCGGTGACCTGGGGGTGGAGATGCCCCTGGAGGAGATACCGCTGATACAACGGCGCATCATAGAGGTGGCAGCGAGCCGGGGCAAGCCCGTGATAACCGCCACTCAGATGTTTCAGAGCATGATCGAGCACCCGTCGCCTACGCGGGCGGAGGTCTCCGACGTGGCCAACGCCGTTTTCGATGCTGCGGATGCCGTGATGCTCTCGGGGGAGACGGCGGTGGGAGGCTATCCCGTAGAGGCCGTGGATACCATGCAGCGCATCATCAACAGGGCCGAGACGGCCCTCTCCTATGATATCCTGCTCGAGGAGCGCCGGCGCTGGATCGGCGGGGGGGTGGTGGAAGCGATCTGCTATGCTGCCTGCGAGCTGGCACGCGGAATGCAGGCAACGGCGATCGTAGCGCCGACGGAATCGGGCTTCACGGCACGCCAGATGAGCCGCTTCCGCCCCCGGCAGCCTATCCTGGCCCCCACGCCCAACCCTCAGGCGGCAAGGCGCCTGACGCTCTTCTGGGGGGTCTATCCCCGCCTGGTGGGAGTGCGAGGCAGCATAGAGGAGATGTTCGCGGCGGCCGAGGACGTCGCCAGGGAGGAGGGCCTCCTGGGTCCCGGGGATACGGTCGTGGTAACGGCAGGTGTGCGGGAAAGGGGCGAGGAAGGCAAGCCGACCACCAATACCATACATTGCGTGACCGGTTAGTCATGATAATAAGGGGGTAAGGGATGGCCGAGGTCATAGTGGTCGGAGCGGGCCTTGCCGGAATGGTAGCGGCTATAAACTGTGCGAGAGAGGGACACCAGGTCAGGGTCCTCGAGGCAGGGGAGCGGGTAGGCGGGAGCCCCGACCATCACCCCGGGGTCGATACCACCCCCATGAAGCCGGGGCCGTTGGGCAGGTTCCTGGGGGTTGATCTCGGCCCGCCCTCGGTAACGCCCACGCCCGTGATGCGCGCTTACGTCTTCGGCCGGCGCTACGAGGCGGACGGCACCGGTCAGCATCTGCATGCGGTAGAGAGGGGAGCGCGCTCCACCTCCCTGGAGAGCCGCCTCTACCAGGCGGCAACGGAGAGCGGGGTCAGCTTCGAGTTCGGGTGGAGACTGGGTTCCCGTGGCGACCTGGATGGACTTCCCCCCGCAAGCATCATCGCAACCGGCCTGTCCGCGCCGGTCTTCGAGATGCTGGATATACCCTACCAGGACGTCTACGGGCACGTAGCCAACGGCAGGTACGAGGGTCCGCCGGTGACCATCCTGTGGGAGAACGACGATACACGGGATTATTGCTACTTCTCCAACTCCAACGGTATCTCGTTCGCGCTCTTTTTCGATCGCAGGCCGGTGGCGAAGGATACCCTGGACCGCTGGACGGAACAGCTCTGGGAGCAGGAGGGGGTGAGCTTCGAGACGTGGAGGGAATTCAGCGGAGCCGTGGGAGTCAAGAGACCCGATAACGCCCGCCTCTTCGCGGGGAACAAGATACTGGCCGGAGCGCTCGCGGGCATGAACGATCCCATGTTCCTCTTCGGGGTTCACGCCGCCCTGATCTCGGGCAAGATAGCGGCCATGGCCGTGGACAACAGGGGAGAGGCAGAGCGACTGTTCCGGAATGCCGTACGTATCTACCGTTATACGTGGGCCGCGCGCAAGATGGTAGAGCTGCAGCCCCTGTGGATGCGGCGGGCTGCACTGCGCTCCTTCATGTACCTGCAGTTCAGATACCCCCGTGCCTTTCAGGGGTTGCTGCCGCGTACCATCCCCGGCTTTCACCTCGTCTGAAGGGGAGAGATAAAAAGGGGCTGCCGGCAATGATCCGGGATTGACAATAATGACCGATATTTATATAATGACTATCAGTCATTATTGAGGGGATTCTGTCTCGCCAGCTATCCTGTGGCACGCACGTGTGGAAAGGCTGCATCCTGCATCATGGGCATCTCGGCACGCAGGGAAAGGGAGAAACAGTACCGCAGGGATACTATCCTGACGGCCGCCCGGGACCTCTTCTTCGCCAAGGGCTACCGTACGACCATGGAGGAGATCGCGGAGCGGTCCGAGCTTTCCAAGGGCACGCTGTACCTCTATTTCAACAGCAAGGACGAACTCTATATCTCCGTGATCATGGAGGGGTTCCGCCTGCTCGAGGAGCGCATGAACCGGGCTCTGGCGGGCGCAAAGGGAACGGAGGAGAGGGTGAAGGCCATCTACTTCTCCTTCATCGACCACTGCCTGGAGAACCGGGAATATTTCCGCATCACGCAGTATTTCCTCACCGAGGATGCACGGGAGAACACCTCACATGACCTTGTCGAGACCATCAACGGTTATACGGGGGAGTTGCTGGAGCCCGGCGTCAGGGTGATCCAGGAGGGGATAGAAGGAGGGGAGTTCAGGGAGGATACCAATGCGAGCGACATAGCCTTGATAACGTGGAGAATGGCAACGGGAATACTGGACCTGGCCGTAATGGAGGACGAGGCGGACGGGGGTGCGGAGAACTATCGCGAGCTTTTCGAGACCGCCATCGAGACACTGCTGCGGGGGGTAAGAAAACGGAAGGAATAAGGCGCTCGACGATATGAGCGCACATGATACCGTTCACCCCGGAAAGTGGAACGCCGCGCTGGCCGCCTCCTCGCTGCAGGGCTGGAGACATCTGTATGGTGCCGTTGCGGATGCCGGCATCGCGGTGCAGGCCAGTGTTTAAAGGGGAGGTATGAATATGACTGGTGAAAAGACTACTTTCGGCGTCATCTCCGATGAGGCCTACCGCGACCTGGAGGCGGCGGTAGGGGCCGAGAACGCCTCCCGCGAGCCCGGGGTGCTGGATGGCTACGCCTGGCAACCGACCAATAACGACCATCCGACGGAACGCTGGGTCATCCGCCCCATAGCCGTGGTCCTGCCCTCCTGCACCGAGGAGGTACAGGAGGTGGTGCGCGTCTGTAACAGGCACGGCCTCAAGTTCAAGGCCTTCTCCACCGGCTGGGGGGTGTGGAACGGCCCCACCTACGACAACGTGGTCCAGGTGGACCTGCGGCGTATGAACCGCATCCTCGAGATAGACGAGAAGAACATGTACGCGGTGGTGGAACCCTACGTATGCGGAGGCGAGTTGCAGGCGGAGACCATGAAGCTCGGCCTCAACACCCACATCATCGGGGCGGGGCCGGCCTGCTCCCCCCTGGCCAGCGCCACCTCGGGTTGGGGTGTGGGCCACGACGGCAACTATATGAGCTACAGCCCCCGCAACGTGCTGGGCGCCGAATGGGTGCTCCCCGACGGAGAGGTCCTCAGGCTGGGGACCCCCGGCTCCGGCCTGGAATGGTTCTGCGGCGATGGCCCGGGGCCTTCACTGCGCGGCATCATGAGGGGCTCTACCGGCACCCAGGGCAGCCTGGGCGTCTTCACCAAGGTGGCGCTGAAGCTGTACGACTGGCCGGGGCCGGCCGAGACGGAGACAAAGGGGCTGCTGCTGGACGCTGAATCGGTGGTGCCGGAGGAACTGGCCTTCTTCATGTGCGTCTTGCCGGACCGCGCGAGGTTCCTGGAGGCAAACCTCAAGATCGGAGAGGCGGAGATCGGGTACAATACCCTGCGCACGGCGGTGGTCATGTACTTCAACATCATGACACCCCGGCTCTTCGATAAGCTCACCAGGGCGAAAACCCTCAACAAGATCTTCGGAGGCACCATGGAATACTCGTTGATGATGGTGCTGGCTGGCGACTCCAGGGAGCACCTGGAATGGCAGACCGCGGTTTTGAAAAACATCGTCGCGGATCAGGGCGGTATCGTGATCAGCATGGGGGACTTGCGCCCCTTCGTGTCCATGGCCTACCTCAATTTCATCAGGGCCACTGTCCCGGCCCTGGTCTTCAGGATGGGGGGTTCCTTCAACACCGCGTTGAGCAGGAACGAGGCCATCGATACCCAGGAGAACTGGCGGGATCACTGCAACGTTATCAAAGACAAGTGGATCAAGCGGGAGGGTATCATCAACGACCTGGTGGACAACCCGTATTACGTGTCCTATGAGAACAACGGCTGGGCACACTGCGAGGTGGTATACCAGTTCGATCCCCGCAACGAAAAGCACCGCGAAGCCCTGGGGCCCATTTTTGCAGATCTCACCATCGCCGCCGCCGATGAATGCATGGAGCCCGGCTTCTCCTCGGATCCCAGGGTACGCAAGATCATGAGCCCCATGGCCGCCAACTATAACCGCTGGCAGAGGAAGATATCCAGCTTTCTGGATCCCAGGCGGGCCACCGACGACACCCTGTACTGCAGGGAGGCTGACTTCGATATGTCCAATGTGGACCCCGACCAGAGGGCGCTGCTGGAGAAGATCGTCGAGGAGAAGAGCTGGACCGAATCGGGACCGCCGGAGCAGGGATGAGCGAGCATCAACCGGTAACGCCCTCCGTCAAAAAACGGCAACGCATTATCGGGGCGAGAGAAAACAGGCTTTGTAGCCGATAAAGGGGGTCAGCAGGTCATGGAGAAATGGGACGTGGTGGTGGTAGGCGCGGGCCCTGGGGGCTCGTATGCCGCGAAGACAGCTGCGGAAAAGGGACTGAAGACGGTCTTCTTCGAGCGGGGGGACAAACCGGGCGAGAAGAACTCCTCCGGAGCCGGTTTGGGTACCAGGTGGTGGAGGGATTTCCCGGAGATAATGGGCAAGCTGCCCGAGCTTCCCTCTTACCGTAAGGCGGACATGATCGTGATCAAGGTGGTGGACGAGGAGAACCGGGTGCGGTTGGTCCATGGCACCACCGGCTCGGATCGGGATGGGAGCAGGTGGTCGAACTCCCTCGACAAGGGCATGGCAGGGGCGGCGATCTACCGCCTCGACCTCGATCCCCTCATCGCGGATATGGCGGTCCAGGCCGGAGCCGAGCTGCGCACCTCCACTCTCGTCAGCGACGTGATCATGGACGGCGGCATCGTCACCGGGGTGAAGACCGAGAAGGGTGAGCCCATCGCAGCGGAGGTGGTCATCGCCGCCGACGGTGGCATGTCCACCATGGCGCGGAAGTCCGGCATGCGCAACCGCTGGGGCGGGGGATGTACCCTGGTGCCCCAGCTCGACTTCGGCTGCGACGGGGACAAACTGGACGCGGTGGTGGGGAACGCGGAGTGGTGCTGGTTCGGACCTTTTAACGGCGCCTACCAGATGAATTTCGCCGAGAGCTTCCACCTCGGGGCGGGCAAGTGGCTGCGTCCGGATTGGGATACGAAGCCCACGGAGGTCCTGGAGAGGGTCATGGAGATACCTGCCTTCCGCAAGTTCTGCAAGGTGGTCGACGCCGAGATGCGGGAATACCAGGCCCACTTCCTGCCCTGGTTGAAGAAGCCCGTCAAGACCTACACCGGTGGCATGATGCTGGTGGGGGACGCAGGTGGATTTCCATGCCCCCTGGATGGGGAGGGGATCTGGCACGCCTGCATGTCGGGGAGGATCGCCGCGGAGACCGCCGCCTTGGCCATCTCGAAGGGCGATGTCTCGGAGAGGGTGCTGGCGGAGTACGAGCGGCGCTGGAAGGCCTCCCCGTTGGGTCTCGAGCACAGGTTCGGGGACGAGTTCGTGGAGCTCTGGGACCACTCTATCTTCGATCCCGAGATCATGAAGGGGCTCATACAGCTCCTGCTGGAGTTCAGCGAGATACACCCCTTCTCCATCCTCTTCGACTGGAGCGACGACCACGTAAGCTGCCTCAACCAGCACATCGAGCACATGTTCGACATGGTGCCCGAGTTCTCCGAATTCGCGTCCAAGTACATGAGCCCCCTGGGCAACACCATCTCGCCCCAGGTGGTGAGGCGCGCTCTCCTGCAGGCCAAGCCCAAAGTGCCCCTCTTGAAGCTCCTGTCTGACGATATGTATCTGAAGGTGCTGGCAAGGCTGAACCGGAAGCTCGCGGCCAGGCTGGATGGGGTCTGAGGGGAGGGATAAGACATGGACGAGTTCAAGATCGACATCAAGAAGGTGGTCTTCCACAAGGAGGGTGACACCGGAGATTTTATAGAGTACGACGTGGAGAAGTGCAATGGATGCGGGATGTGCGTCAAGGTATGCTCGGCCGGGCTGTGGTCGGTGAAGGACGGCAAGGCCAGGCTGGCCCCGCGCTACGGTGAGCTCTGCCTGGAGTGCGCCGCATGCTGGGAGATATGCGTGCCGGAGGCCATCGACTTCTCATATCCGGCCGCCGGCTCCGGCGTGACGATCAAATACGGCTGAGAGCCGCGCGCCGAGTCGAGCCCGAGGCAGCTGAAGCCCGAGCGAAGAGGCGAGCCGTGCTCATCGATACGGCCACGTGAGTGAATGCGGACATCGACAGAGGTGGTTTTGCCTCGCCCGGCTGCGCCCATTATTATATATACAACCGCTCTCCGGCATTCGGTGCTGTCTGCCGGCTGCGGCGGTCCTGTGCATTCATGGCGCATAAACCTTCGGAGGTGGCTGCATGATAACGGACGAAGCATACAGGGAACTAGAGGAAGCGGTAGGACCCGATAACGTATCGCGGGAGCCGGCGGTGCTGGAGGGATACGCCTGGCAGCCTTTCCTCAACGACGATCCGGCGCTGTGGATCAGGCGGCCGGTGGCCGCGGTCCTGCCCTGCTCTACCGGGGAGGTGCAGGACGTGGTCAGGATATGCAACCGCCACGGCCTGAAGTTTAAAGCGCTGTCCACCGGATGGGGCGCGGCATCGGGACCCACAACCGAGGACGTGGTGCAGCTGGACTTGCGCCGCATGGACCGCATCCTGGAGATAGACGAGCGCAACATGGTGGCGGTGGTGGAGCCGTACGTCAGCGGCGCCCAGCTCCAGGCCGAGACCATGAAGCTCGGCCTCAACACCCACATCATCGGGGCGGGCCCCTCCTGCTCGCCGCTGGCCAGTGCCACCTCCATGAGCGGGGTGGGGCACGACTGTATCTACATGGCCTACAGTGCCCGCAACGTCATGGGGGTGGAGTGGGTGCTTCCCGACGGGGAGGTGCTGAGGCTGGGCACGCCGGGATCGGGGCTGGGATGGTACAGCGGCGATGGGCCGGGCCCCTCCCTGCGCGGCATCATGCGGGGATCCCTGGGGGCCCTCTCCGGGCTGGGGGTATTCACCAAGTGCGCCGTGAAGCTCTATAACTGGCCGGGACCGGCGCAGATGAAAAGCGAGGGCCTTGTCCTCGATTCCCGGGTCGAGGTGCCGGATAACATCCGCTTTTACATGATGTTCTTCCCCGGACCACGCGAGTTCGCCGATGCCCTCTACAAGATAGGGGAGGCGGAGGTCGGTTACGGCTGCGTCAGGATCGCCCCGGTGGCCTACACCGCCCTGATGATGCCCCACACCGGCTTCAACCTCCTGGAGACCAAGGCCATCAGGTCGATACTCGCCGATACCTTCGCGTACCCCCTGACCCTGGTCCTGGCCGGCGACTCCGAGGGGGAGATAGAGTTCCAGGAGCAAGTGATCAAACGCATCGTCCTGGATTATGACGGCTTCATGCTGGACCTGAACAAGATGGGGCCCATGGCTTCCTTTATGGGCCTCAACCTGCTGCGTGTGAGCATCATTCCCCTCGCCTTCCGGCCTGGCGGCATCTTCGGGACCTGCCTGGACGGTAACGAGGCCTTGGACACCCAGATGAAGTGGGTGGACGCCATAGCAGAGGCCAAGATGGAGTTCTTCGACAAGGGCGCCTTCATGGAGGACGGGGGGAACAACCCCTACTTCGTGCCCTACGAGAACAACACCTGGGCACACTGCGAGGTCCTTTACGCCTACTCCGTGGACAGCAAGGAATCCCTGGACTCCCTGAACCCCATCGAATACTCGGCCAGCCTCAACGCCATCCGGCTTTGCATGACCCCCCTGTCCGCCTTCATAGCGCCGGTACGCAAGGCGTTCAGCCCCCTGGCGGGCAACTACAACGAGTGGCAGAAGAAGATATCGGCAAGCCTCGACCCGAAAGGTGCCGCCGATGTCGGGTTCTATACCGACGAGGCGGATTTCGCTTTCGACCGCATCGATCCCGCGAAGCGGGGGCTGCTCGGGGAGCTCACGGAGAAGTTGAGGTGGACGGAGTCCGGCCCACCTTTCTAAAGCCCGCATCCAGACAATCCCATCCGGTCGGAAAGGGCTGCAAACCGGCTTGCGGCGCTATCCCGTCACGGCTCCCATCGTTCCAGGCATACCCCCAGATTGCCATGCCGGTCCTCTTAACGCCGCAAAGAAATCCTGACCCGCATTTTCATGTCCATACATGATGATATGGATCCAGGATATGGCGTTAAAGCAGGGGTACTTGTAAATTAAAGGGCTATTATAATACTATTGATAAAGAATAATAGAACTGATGTCAAAAAAAAGAAGAGTAAAAAAATGAGCAGGCGATCCAGGGGCGATAAAGGCGGGGAACGCGCTGCCTCACGGCCTTCTTCGCGTCCGGCTGAGAAGGGGTCTCGACGCTTACGCGTCATCGAGGGCGGGCGCGCAAGCGAGGGTGCTGCTGGAGGCGGGAAAGGGCAGGCCAGGACCAGGAATTGCAGGCCGCCGACCAAGGTCAGGAGAAGGCGCATGGTGGTCATGGCGATACTGATCGTCCTCGCAGCCGGGCTCATAACCTATATACTGCTGGGGCCGGTAACGCGCGTGATCGAGAGCAAACGCAACCTCTCCCAGGCGGAAGCCGAGCTGGCGGAGGAACGGTCGCGTACCCTCGCGCTTGAGGAGCGCAAGGCCTGGGATATGACGGACAGGTTCGTGGAGCTGGAGGCGAGGGAGATGGGCTACGTCAAACCCGGCGAGATCCCCATAGTGGTGCTGGACCACGAGGAAGAGGATGACGCCGCCGGGAATACTCCCACCATGCCCGATCCCTGAAAAGCAGGATAATCTACCCGGTCCCCTGCCCTCTAGGGCACGCAGCCCCGGCGCATTCCGCCCTCCTGGTATCCCGCGCCCTGTTGCCCGGCTCCCTCTTCGGCCATGGTGTATCCGTTCTCCTGCACATCGTCCGCCGCAGGCGAGGTTTCCACGGGGGCTTCCGTATTGAGCCTGGAATGGGTGTTTTCCGACACGGGGCTTTCGTCTGCTACCCCGGTTTCTTCCACAGTTCCCGGTTCCTCCTGTAATGAGGTCTCATGTGAGGCAGGGCAGTTACCTTCCTGCTTATGTCCCCCGGGCTCCTGTTGCGGATTCCCCTGTCCCTGCTGGCCGCTGCGCTGGCGCATGCGCATCCTCTCCTCGTCGCAGACACGGTAGGCATCCTCGATGGGCTCGCTGAGCCCAAGCGGCTGACCCTGTCCCATGCCCTGCATCACGTGTGCCTGCCGGTCGAGCATCTCCTGGAACTGCGTGGAGAGCTCCTCCGCTTCCTTCGACGATATGGTATCGAGGAGGACTCCGGCTCCCTCGACGTTGCGGCGGTATTCCCGCAGCCAGCGGTCGGCTCCCTCATCATTGCCCGAGCTTACCATGCTCTGCAGCTCCTCCATGCGCCGCTCGGAGAAACTAATCTCGAGACGTATATCCTCCGCACTCGAGGGCGTGAGGGTTATCCGCGCCCGCTCGAAGAATATCTTGGTTCCGTACAGAGGTGAGTCCGGCTGGGCGTTATAGGAGATGGCGTAGGCTCCCGTGGTTGAGACCAGCATCACCATGATGACCACCACGGCAACGACGATCACGTGGCGCAGCAGGGCGGGGTTGCGGGATGCGCGCCTGGCCGCTGCCGGTGCCTTTGCCTCGCGCAGTTTCTCCGCCCGCGCCCACACGCGCTGCAGGCCGTAGTCCGAGAGGCGTCTCGACACACCGGGTGTCTCCACCTGCGAGAGGAAGGAGGCGGCCGACGCTTCCAGCGCCTCCTTCCTGTCCCGTCGCATGGATGCCATCACTTCCAGCCCTTCTCTTCCAAATTCTTTCCCAGGCGGCGCAGGGCGCGGTGCTGCATGGCGTTGACCGCCCCCTCGCTGCGACCGATGGCTTTCGCCACTTCCGCGTTGCTCATCTCGGCGAAGAATTTCATCACTATCACCTGTCTCTGGCTGGAGGGCAGCCCGTCCAGGGATTCCCTCAGCGCTTGCGCCCTTTCGTCCTCCTCCAGGCTCTGCGGCGCGGTGGGTGCGCCGTTCTCCACGTCATCCTTCAGCTCCTCCTGGCCCCTCCTACCTCGCCGGCGCTGGTGGTCTACCATGAGGTTGTGGGCTATGCGGAAAGCCCAGGCCTTGAAGGGACCGCGTTTAGGATCGTAGCTACTGATATTCACCAGACACCTGAGGAAGACCTCCTCTGCCAGGTCTTCGGCGTCCTCCCTGGAGGCCAGGTTCCAGTAGAGATACCTGTATATAGGCTCCAGAAGCGTCCCATATATCTCCGCGAAGGCGTCTTGGTCACCATCGGCGGTCCTTTGCGCCAGTTCCTCCAGAGGAGCCAATTACCGTGCCTTTCCCTTCACCTGTACATACGTCCTAAGGTTCCCATATGAACGGCCGTTTTTACCATGATACCGACATGGTATGAGCAGGAAACGAATAATCGGCAAGCAGCATGTCGAGGGGTATGGCACGCGGTTCTCCCTCAGTAGCGATCCTTGCCGGTCCCGGTGCCCGGCGCGATTCCGGGGAACTAAAATGTGGCGTACATAACGGCGTCAGGGAGCGTATTAAGGGTTGAAAACGAAAAAGGAGGAGGTGATCGGGTTTGAGGAACAAGGGAACGATTATCGCGGTATCCGTTGTGGTCCTGGCCTTGATGGTGTCCGCGGGTATAGCCGTGGCCGCCGGGGTATCCGGTAATGGGTCCGGAGCCAGCAGTACAGAGGACGGCGTTTCCAGCGCCGCCGGTGACGCGTTCTCCTTCGGCTGCCGCAATGGCAGTGAGGAGAGTAACATCCGCGCCGAGAACTGTGTTGGCGAGGAGAACGGCGCATGCGAGGGCGATTGCGACCACGAGAGGTTGCGCGAGCGCGACTGCGATGGTGAATGCGATGGCACCTGCGACGGCGAGCAGAACCGCAACGGCGACCAGGCGGAGGAGAACGCCGCGCAAGGCCCGCAGGCGAACGCCGGGGCGCAGAACGGGGAATGTGCCGGCGATTGCGACCGCATTCAGGACAGGCTGTGCGACGAGACCTGCGACGGCGACGGCACGCAGGGCCAGAATCGCGGCGGGGAATAGAAGGACGGGTACGCCGGCCCTGCAAGGAGTACCGTCGCATGTGAATATGTCAGAGCTGCAAAAAAGTCGACTGCAACAGGGCCCTTCGGGGCCCTTTATTATTGTCCGCTGCCAGGTGCGGTGATAGAATCTTGTTGCTCGTGTCGGGGAGGGGGAGACAAGGGAAAGGAGTGAGGCCATGGTAGACCACAAGTGGATAGGAAAGGCGTACGGTCCGCTGAAATACGAGATCGGCCGCGAGAAGATGAGGGAGTATGCCTCGGCCGCCAAGGATGGGCGCCCCATCTACCACGACGAGGAGTTCGCCGCGACCACGAAATACGGGGACATCATCGCCATGCCCAACTTCGCGGCGGTATACGGCCTGCGTGGTGCGGGGATGGTCCTCCTCGACCAGGAGGTCAAGCTGAACCTGGCCATGCTGGTACACGGCGCCCAGGAGTTCGAGTGGTTCACGGTGGTAAAGCCCAACGACGTGCTCATCGAGACGGGAAAGATCGCCGATATCTACGAGAAGGGCAACCTGGACTTCGTGGTCTATGAGGGCGAGTCGAGGAACCAGGACGACGAACTGGTGTGCCGCGCCAGGGCCACCTTCATCATCAGGGGAGGTTGATAGCCATGGCGGAACTATGCGATCTCAAGTTCGACGATATAGAGGTGGGCCAGGAAATACCCGTATTCTCCCACAAGTTCGACCGCATGGATGCCGTTATCTACGCCGGTGCCGGCGGCGACTTCAACCCCATCCACACCAATCCCTTCTTCGCCAAGGACGTGGCCATGCTGCCGGACGTTATCGCGCACGGCCTCTTCAACATGGCCCTGCTGGGCAAGACGGTGGTGGACTGGATAGGCGACCCCGGCTATCTGAAGAAGCTCTCCTGCCAGTTCCGCGGCATGGTCATCCCGGAGGAGACGGTCCTCTTCAAGGGGAAGGTGCGGGAGAAACTGGACGGCAACCTGGTGGTCCTGGATGTATGGGCCGAGAAGGAGGACGGCAGCGAGGTCCTCAAGGGAGCGGAAGCTACCGTATACATCCCATAGATCCCTATGTAAAAAGGGCGCGGTCTCCCGCGCCCTTTTCTTCAGACTTCAGACTATGCATAGAGTCCCATGGTGGTGGCGATGATCTCGCGCATGATCTCGTCCGTGCCGCCGCCGATACGTCCCAGGCGCGAGTCCCTCCAAGACCTCTGCACCGGATACTCCATCATGTAGCCGTAGCCGCCCATGAACTGCATGCACTCGTCGGCAACCTCGAAGGCCACTCGGGAGGTCATCAGCTTGACCATGGAGATCTCGCCCGCTGGGAACTCTCCCTGGTTAACCTTCCAGGCGCACGAATAGAGGAACGCCTCGCAGGCCTCGAGCTTCGTCGCCAGGTCGGCGATGCGGTGGGCGATGGCCTGGTTCTTGCAGATGGGCTTGCCGAACTGCTCCCGCTCCTTGGTGTATGCGATGGCTTCTTCCAGGACCAGCTTTGAGCCGGCGACCGAAAGCGCGGCCGCGATAAGCCGCTCTCCCTGCAGCTCCCACATGATGTTGTAGAAGCCGCGGCCTTCCTCTCCCAGCATTGAGTCCTCGGGGATCATCATGTCCTCGAAGAAGATCTCCGCCGTGTCCGATGCGCGGCAGCCCACCTTGTCCAGCTTGCGGTTGACCACGAAACCGGGGGTGTCGGTGTCCACCAGGAAGAGGCTCATGCCCTTGTAGCCCTTCCTCTTCTCGGTGCGTGCCACCAGGGTCATGAAATCGGCGCGGT
>JAFGDU010000106.1 GCA_016931915.1 Actinomycetota bacterium | reverse complement strand
GCGACCCTGCCCCCCTACTCGCGCCAGACCTGGAAGGCCAACGACTACGTCAAGTCCTGGAACGTCTCCACCCAGGTCCAGTCGGACAAGCTGGTGGCGGCGGAGCGGGCCATGTACAACACCGCCCGCACCTGGGCGCACGACTCCATCGGCGTCACCTACACCGCCGACCGCTGGCTCCTGCCCGAAGGCGCGACCGCCGGCGGCTTCGAGACCTTCGTGCTGGTGCAGAACCCCGGCGCCGACCCGGTGACCCTGGACATCACCTTCATGACCTCTGGCGGTCCCGTGCCCGGGCCGACCGGCTACGTGCTGTCCGGACATTCACGCATCACCTTCTACGTGAACGACTGGGTCACGGACTTCAACGTCTCCACGGAGGTTATGTCGACCGACGGAGTCATCTGCGAGCGGGCCATGTACGGCAATAACCGCACCTGGGCTCACGACTCCATAGGATGGCCAACTCCATAAGCTGATCTGCATCACAGTGAAAAAGGGGCATCGGCTATGCCGGTGCCCCCCTATTTATTGCCTTCATTACGTGGCTTACTCGATACTTCGACCGGCGGAGCCAAGGACATGCCTGTGTTAAATCACCTGCCTACAGGTCCCTCGCCGTGTCGAAGCCGCTGCGCACAGCATCGTGGATACGCCCGACGCAGTCAGCATCGCCCGCCGTAAACACGCGCGGGAAGCGCGACTTGAGCTCCCGCGCCAGGCGGTCGTCGCTCCTCACCCCCACCGCCAGGACCACGGCATCGACCTGGCGGTTTATACGCGCACCGGACTTGCAATGGGCCAGCATGATACCTTTATCACCTATCTCCACCAGCTTATGGGAGGTGATGAACTCGGCATCGTATTCCTCCAACCTGCCCATGACGTCCTCGAGGTTCTGGCGGTAGGCGTCTGGGCCTACTTCATCCAGCATCTCCACCACCAAAACCTCGTTGCCGTCCGCTGCCAGCTTCTCGGCCGTCTCCAGGCCGGTCATGCCCGAGCCGATGACCGCCACGGTCATGCCCTCTAGTTTCGCCGTCCCCTGGAGCACGGCATCTACGGTATAGACGTTCTCCCGCTCGACTCCCGGGATGTCGGGCACGATGGGCTCCGCGCCCGTTGCCATTATCACCGCATAGGGGTCGAGAGCTTCCAGGGATGCCGCGGTCGCCTCGCTATCGAAACGGAACTCGACTCCGCTGCGCCGGGCTGCGCCTTCAAGGTCCTTGATGCACCACTCTATCTTGTCTTTCTTAGGCGGCACTTCTGCCATCTTGAGCTGCCCGCCCACCGATTCGCTTTTTTCCAGCACCACGGCTTTAAAGCCGCGTTCCGCAAGCACCTCGGCAGCCGCCATGCCGGCGGGGCCCGCTCCAACCACCGCCACCGTGCGTCCGCCGCCGTCTCTGCGCGGCTTTGCCGTCTCCCTCTCCCTGCCCAGACGTGGATTGACAGCGCATTCGAGGCAAATCCCCTTCATCGCGTTCTCCTCCAGCGACTCTATACAGCGCAGGCATGATATGCACCTCGTCGTCTCCTCCGCCCGGCCCTCTTCCGCCTTGGTGACCCAAGCCGCGTCGGCCAGGAAAGGCCGGCCGAGGCCGACGAAGTCCTGGATGCCCTCGGCCAGCTGCGCCTCGGCCTGCTCGGGCGTGCGGATGAGGTTGGCGGCGATGACGGGGATGGACACGGCTTCCTTGACCGCGCGCGCCAGGTGCTTGCGCCAGCCGCATGCGAAGGACATGGGTTCGAGCCAGTAATTATAGGTCTCGTAGTTGGCCGAGGTCACGTTGATGGCATCGATGCCGGCCTTCTCCAGCCGCCGTGCTATCTCCACGCCCTCCTCCAGCTCCAGGCCCTGGCCGGGCTCGCCTATACTGCGGTAGTACTCGTCCACGCTGAGCCTGACGGAGATGGGAAAATCACGGCCGCACTCGCGCCTGATGCCGCCTATGATGTCCAGCAGAAAGCGCATGCGGCGGTCCAGGCTTCCGCCGTATTCGTCGCGTCTCCTGTTGGTATGGGGGCTCAGAAACTGCTGGATAAGATAGCCGTGGGCGCCGTGCAGCTCCACGCCGTCCGCCCTGGCGAGCTGCAGGCGCCGGGCCGCACGCACGAAGTCTTTGATCAGCATCCTGACCTCCCACCGTCTCAGCGCGCGCACCCTCTGGTTATAGAGGCGGCATGGTACCTTGGACGGCGCGACCACGGCGGGCCATCCTATGTGCTCCATCATCCAGTCGCCGGCGGCTGGGTACTTCCCCATCACCGCGAACATCCCAGGTAAAAGCCTGTAGAAGCCGGGCCAGATGCGGCCCATTAGCTCGATCTGCAGGGCTGAAGTGCTCATCAGGCACATTCCCTGGCGGCCTGGATGGTGCAGCTGGCCGAAGACCTTCGTGCCGTGGTCGTGAAGGCGGTCGACCATGGCAGAGAAGGGGGCGATATGGCGATCGCTGGTCATGGCAAGCTGCCTGGGCAGCGACGCGCCGTACGTGTTGTTGACCCTGATGATGCCGGTGATGAGCAGTCCCAGGCCGTTGCGCGCCCTTTCCTCGTAATAGTCGACGATCTGCTGCGAGGGGGTGCCGTCGTAATTGGCCATCCCCGTCGCCATGGGCACCATGACCGTGCGGTTCCTGACGGTCACGTTACCGATCCTGCCCTCGCTGAAGAGATGCGGGTACTGCATATCCTTCCTCCTTGCCTGCCCCTCCTGTCAACAGTACGATACCACATCTCCCGCGGGTTCCGGTCCCGCAGGCCGCATGCGCGCCGCCGGGGGACAGCCGGTCGAGTCCCCTGCTCACATGCCATAAGAGCGGGTTCCCTGACCGCTGGAAAGTCAGCTTTAGAAAGGGAGACTGTTGGGTAGAATATGATTGGTAAGCTCTGCTGGATGAGAGGATATCGATGGGTGGCAGCATGGATATGAACGTCGACATTCCCGCGCAGGCCGAAGCCGGGAAAAGAGCCCGGAGTAGAGTACTGTGGCTGCTCTATCAGCCCTACAAGTGGCTGATATTCCTTCCCCTCCTGGTCCTATCCACCTGCTTCTTCGTCGGGCTGGGCGTGATCATCATCTTCTTCTCCGACGACTATGCGGCCAACCGCATCGCCGGCGTATGGTGGTCCCGCTTCAACAGCTTCATCACACCCATGCGCGTTGACGTTATCGGCAGGGAGAACATCGTGAAGGGCCAATCCTACATAGTAGCCTGCAACCACCAGAGCTCCTACGATATCTTCGTGCTCTACGGGTGGCTGGGTGTAGACCTCAAGTGGGTGATCAAGACCGAGCTGAGGAAATACCCCGTCTTCGGCTACGCGGTGGAGGCGGGAGGGAACATCGTCATAGACAGGTCGAACCCCAAGGAGGCATACGAGTCGCTCGAGAAAGCGCGGCAGAAAGTCACCGGCGGTACCTCCATCATCATGCTGCCCGAGGGGACGCGCAGCCGCACCGGGCAGCTGGGCCAGTTCAAGAAGGGTGCCTTCACCCTGGCGCGGGACCTGGACCTCCCCATCCTGCCGATAAGCATAACCGGCACCAGGAAGATCCTGCCGCCCAAGACCCTCGACCTCTTTCCGGGGCGAGCCACCATGCAGATCCACGCGCCGGTCGATACGCACGCATACGACGGCGAGCCGCTGGAAAAGTTTATCGATGATGTCAGGGAGATAGTACGTAAGGGAGTCGAGGAGCGGCAGGGATAGAAAAGAGGAGGAGTGTATTTATGAACATCCCGGAAACCATACTCTACGCGGCGATTACCGCATTCGCATACTTCACCATCCTCTTCGTCGTCGCCACCATACTCAAGGACAGCAGTATCCTGGATATCGCCTGGGGGCCGAGCTTTATAGTCACCGCATGGGTGGTGTTGATAGTCAACCTGGTCAGGGATCCGGCTGTAGCAGGTTTCGGCGCGCGCCAGTTCCTGGTCGCGGGACTGGTCACCGTCTGGGGCCTGCGCCTGGGTATACGCATATTCCGCCGCAACAAGGGCAAGGGGGAGGACCCGCGCTACGTGAAGTTCCGCGAGGAATGGGGGAAGTGGTTCACCCTCCGCAGCTACTTCCAGCTCTTCCTCTTCCAGGGCATCATACTCATGCTCAACGTCACCCCCGTGCTGCTCATAATGTCGGGCATAAGGAAAACGCTGGTGTGGTCGGACTATATCGGCCTGGCCATCTGGGTGGTCGGCTTTGTCTTCGAGACCGTCGGCGATTACCAGCTCGACACCTTCCTCAAGGACCCTGCCAACCGCGGCACCATAATAGACAGGGGCCTCTGGCAGTACACGCGCCATCCCAATTACTTCGGGGAGGCGACCATGTGGTGGGGCATCTTCGTCATCGCCCTCAACCAGCCCTGGGGATGGATAGGGGTCATCGGGCCCCTGGTCATCACCGGCATGCTGCTCTTCGTTTCCGGGATACCCATGACCGAGAGGATGATGGAGAAGACGCCGGGATGGGATGAATACAAGCGGCGCACGAGCATCTTCATCCCCTGGTTCAAGAAGGCCGGTTAAGAGAACAAGGGAGTATGATCATGAAAAGATACGTCATCGCCTATTTCTGCTTTCTGGTACCCATGCTTGCAATCGACGTGGTGTGGCTGTTCACCATGTCCAAGAGGTTCTATTCGCAGCAGATAGGCAGCCTCCTGGCGGACTCCCCCAGGCTGGCGCCGGCGGGCGTCTTCTATCTCATCTACGCCCTGGGGGCGTCGATCCTCGTCGTGGTGAGGGCCGTTGACGCCGGCTCCGGTTACCTGGAGGTATTCCTGTGGGGGGCTCTACTGGGGCTCTTCGCCTATGCCACCTACGACCTCACCAACCAGGCGACCCTCAAGGAATGGCCGACCATCGTGACCGTCATCGACCTCATATGGGGAGCGCTCCTGACGGGAGTGGTGAGCATCATCTCAGTATCGCTGACCCGGGCCTTTATATGATCGGGTAAATCCCAGGGATCAGGCCCGGAATTGGGCCCGACCCCTGGGCTTCCTCTGGGCCTTACTTTCATTGCGAGGAGTCCGCGACGTAGCAATCCCCTTGTAGACGCAACCCGGCAAGTCCTAAAAGGGGATCGCTTCGCTTACGCTCGCGATGACAGTGATGCCCCAGGCCTAAAGCCGGGCCTGACCCCTCGGCTTCCGCCTGCGCTCGCGATGACAGTGATGCCCCAGGCCTAAAGCCGGGCCTGACCCCTCGGC
>JAFGDU010000011.1 GCA_016931915.1 Actinomycetota bacterium | reverse complement strand
TGATAAGGAGGTGAAGAAGGTAGCTTAAGGACGTGCCGGAGGCCTGAAGGGGCGGGGGCACTGTCCGGGAAGCTCCTGACTAATACATATTATGAATCCGTATCTTCTCTATGCACGTCAGTAGTCCTGTGTATAGTCTCACGGTCTATTCCTGGGTTTCCATGTGTTCCCAGGTCCATTCCGGATGACAGTGCTTTGAGATGCCTCTTCTTGCCTTTCGTGTACGACGGTCTTTTTTTCGACTTCCCTACCACGATCTTCTTCATATTACCGTTCCGGCCTTTTCTCTTATGCTTTCCTTATCCTCATATCCAACTTTACAGGATGACCAGGACGATGAGGAGGACCGCAGCGAGGAGCAGCCTGTAGATGGCGTAGGGCCTGAAGGTGCCTGCCTTGAGGCGCGAGAGCAGGAAGCCGATGGCGAAATAACCGGTAAGCGCAGCGGCCGCGGCCCCCACCAGCATGGGCCAGAGATCGCTCGCGGGCATGCCGTCCAGCACGAGTTTGAGGCCTTCGTAGGCCGCGGCGGCGCCGATGATGGGCACGGAGAGCAGGAAGGCGAAGTCTGCTGCCTCCCTGCGCCGGATGCCCGCCGCCCGAGCCACGGAGATGGAGATTCCGGAACGCGAGACCCCGGGCATCAGGGCCAGGAACTGACCTACCCCCACGGCCATGGCCTCACGCCAGCCCGCGGCGTTCCAGTCCTTTACCTGGGGGCCCCAGGAGTCGGCGGCCCACAGGACCAGGCCGAAGAAAGCCAGGGTCACGGTCATGAGCAGCGGCATGCCCTCCATCATCTCCGACGATTCGGCAAAGACGGCCCCGATGATCACCCCGGGTATGGTGGCCAGGAGCAGCAGCCAGCCCAGCCTGGCCTCGGCCTTTCCCCGTTCTTTCCCCGTCGCCTCCCTCCAGCAGGAGACGACGATGGCCCACAAACGCTTGCGGTAAAACCACACCACGGCGAGCCAGGTCCCCACATGCAGGGCCACCAGGAAGGAGAGATCCGGTTCGCCCCAGCCGAATATGTGTATGAGCAAGGCGAGGTGGGCGGAACTGGATATGGGCCAGAACTCGGTTACTCCCTGTACGACCCCCAGCAGTAGGGCTGGCAGTATTCCCATCACACCCCCCGGGAGCGCAGGTATTCGCCCCTCTCCACCAGCATGGCCGCCACCCGTGCCGCCCGCTCGGGATTGGTATAGATGCTGATCTTCTCCCAGGGGAAGTCGGAGGTCTCGAGATTCTCCGAATCCCTCTGTGGCATCCCCACGGTGACGATGGGTTTGCCTAGTTCCTCCTGGAGCTCGACCACCCTGTAAGCAAAGCGCGTGCTCCGGTCCCTTATATATTGCCGGCGCACTTCATTCAGTTTGGCTTCGCTTTCCTCATTCTCTGGTGTCTCCCGTAGCGGCTCCCGCAGACCGAAGGCGCCAGCGGCGTTGATGGTTCCCAGGGAGACGATGGCGTCGTAGGCTTCGGAAGCCGCGAGCACCTCCAGGCAGCGCGTGTGCGCATCCAGGTTGAGGATGCCCACCATGTCCACGGGGTTACCCTTGCTCCAGTAGGAGGGCAGAATGGAGGCCAGCTCCTCATGGACATCCGGGGGAAGGGGGACGACGTCCAGGCCGGCCCGCTCGCACAGGTCGGCCGCCACCACCGCCCAGCCGCCTCCCCAGGAGAGGATGGCCGTGCGCCGGCCCTGAGGCACGGGCATCTTCACCAGGGCGTCGGAGAAATCCAGCATCTCCTCGGTGGTCTGCGCCTGTATCATGCCCCCCTGGCGGATCATACCCTGGTATATCTCCCGCGAGCCGGCCAGGGCCGCACTGTGGGATGCAGCCGCCCTGCTTCCGGCGCTGGTCCCGCCCGCCTTGTAGATGACGATGGGCTTTGCCGTGCTTATCTCCTCCGCCAGTTCCAGGATGCGCCGCGGGCGGTGGAATCCCTCGACGTAGAGGAGGATGGCCCGGGTCTGCTCGTCCCGGGCGAAATACTCCAGGTAATCTGCGAAGTCCAGGTCGCACTGGTTTCCGATACATACGAAACGGGAGAACCCGATGCCGCGGTAGGAACCCCAGCCCAGCATCTGCGTACCCAGGTTTCCGCTCTGGGCGGCGAAGGCCACGTGCCCGGGACGGGGCCCGACCGGCGGCATGAGGGCGGTAAGGCTCCATTCCGCCGAGGTTATGCCCATGGTGTTCGGCCCCACCAGCCTGATGCCGTGTTCGTGAGCCTTCCTAACCAGGCTCTCCTCCATCACCCGCCCCTCGGGCGAGGATTCGCTGAAGCCGCCGGAGATGACGATGGCCACCTTTACCCCCGCCTGGGCGCAGTCCGGGATGACCTCCTCCACGGCCTCCGCCGGAATGGTGATCATGGCCAGCTCGATCTCCTTGCCGATGGCGGCCAGGCTGGGGTGGAAGGGTATGCCCTGGATCTCCCCGCCTCGCGGGTTGACCAGGTACAGCTCGCCCTTGTATCCGTCACGCAGGATGTTATTGGGGATGATGTTCCCCCACTTGGCCAGGTTGGTGGAAGCACCGACTATGGCCATGCGGCGCGGGTTGAAAAGCGCTTCTACTGCTTCCATATCATTGCCGTTCAAACTCTACCTCCTGCTTATGCCTGCGTTCCCTTGCTCTAACGCCCTGCCTTGCGGTCCGGCTCTCACAGCTCCTGGATGCGCGCGGCGAGTCCCTGTCCCTGCTCTATATAAGGATCTATGCTGCCGCTCAAACCGTCCAGGTAGGACATGGCCTCCTCCCAGAGGGCCTGGGCTTCCACGAGAGCGGTGGCGAACCACTGCCGGAACTGCACGAAAGAACTCAAGTCCTCGGGCTTTAAAGCCTGCTCCACCATGGCTACGGCCTCGTCTACGGAGCGGAAGAAATCCATCAACTTCGTACGATAGGACTGCAGGTCGTTTAGGGGTTCCATGCCGTCCAGTTCGTTCATATATCCATCCATGGTCTTGTGGTCCTCCGCTGCGGCCGCCTTTATCTCCTCCTCTCCGGCTTCATCGGGAAGATCCGGTAAGGCCAGGTTCTCAACGTCGCGCAGCATGGGCAGGACGGCCTCGAAAAAACCGAGTGCGTTCTGCAAGTCCTGCATGCCCTCCACCCCTTCGGCGTAGAAATCCAGGAGGTCGACATGGAGCTCATCCGCCGGTTGTGGGGGGTTCATGGCATCGGTGGAAGTCCATGCCGTCTCGAATATATCCTCGGCGCCGCTGAATACCTGCCTCAGCTCCGGCAGGTCGTAGAAATCCCTGAAGTCGAGGTTGTTCAGCTCCGCAACCGTCTCTCCAAGGTCCCACGCCACACCGTCATGCAATTCGGAGATGGACTTGCGGTAGTCGGAAAGGCTCATCTCCCCGTCGCCTCCGCACCCGGCCAGCGCGGCTAATAACGTGGCGGCCAGCATAACGGCCATGATCCAGCGCAACATCTCTCCTCCCGATGGAAGCGACTAAAGTCCAGACCATTATAATATCTGCGCACTTGTCCTGCGTAGCCTCGAAGGAGCAGACAACCAGGAATGTGCTGCTGGGGTTATGTATAGCTAGCCGACACATGGCGCGCTGGTGGAGCGACACCGGGAAGGTAAGGCAGAAAGGCCTCCCCCGGTTGCCTGTATGGCGAGTAAATACACGTCGTTTCTCCCCACAAGGAAGGGTGATCTTGCTGTAGGGGGCAGATTACAAATACATACTATTTTTCTTACTTTGTTCAATAAATAAATCGTGCGGTGTTAAAATAGTCCATACGGCCCTGTAACATGAGACAAGGCGGGGGGTTCAGTGCACAGGCGCGAGTCATTGATGCGAGGAAACGGCGGTGATGCGGCCAACACCGCGTATAAGGTCCGTATCACCAAGGGTTTTGTCGATGCTTCCTTCGGGGAGGGCTTCCTGGTGGAGGTATGGGACTTCCGCGTACAGCGTCTTGTCTATGGCGAGCGTTACAAAGAGTTGGGGGAGGCGCGGCACCGTCAGAAGGAGATAAAGGGCGACCTGGAAAGCATGAGCCTCGACCGCTTCCGCCAGGCATATCTCACCCGCCACCCCCGCACCTGACGGGGTCAGCCCTCCACATTCAACGTAATCCAGATAGGTTCTCATCTGATCACATTCATGGGCGATTACGTTGAATGTGGAGCTGACCCCAGGCCTATCACTGTCACCCGATGCGTTTGCAAGCTCGTAACATTCCACGCAAACGCTTCTATCAGAGCAATTCACATACGATCAATGTTGTGCGTGGAGGCATGACCCCCAACGTTGAAAATGGAGGGCTGACCCCCGGCGAGCTCCTTATTCATATACCGACAGGAGGTTCCGCGTGCGCGCGCGCAACCTGTCTTTGAGCTCTGTGGGCGCGAGTACCTCGACCTCCGTGCCGTACTTGAGCAGTTCCCTCTCCAGCCAGGTCAGGTTATCGGTATGCAGGGTGCACACCAGCCCCCCTTTCTCCCCCCTGGTCTGCGAGAAGAGCGGCTGCTCCTTGGCCCAGCGAGCCAGGGCGGAGGAGAAACGCAGCCGCACCTCTATCCCTCCGGAGGTGGTCACGCCGTAGGGTCCGGGGGGGGACTCCTCGCCCTCCTCCTCGGGCGGCTCGAACTCGTCTGCGGTCACCGACAGGTCCTTTATACGGTCGACGCGGAAAACCCTCATCTCGCTGCTGCGCTCATCCCATGCCCGCAGATACCAGTGGCCCATCCCGAACTCCAGGGAGAGGGGATGCACGCGGCGGCGGGTGAGGTCGTCCCTTCCGTAGGTGTAGTATTCCATCTCCACCACGCGCCGCTGCTCGCATGCCCGCGAGAGCTCGGCCGTTATGCCATGCTCCGGGGTAGGGGGATGGATATCCACGGTCCTGGATATGTCGTCCTGGTTCAGGGTACCGCTCTGCAGCGCTCCGGCGATCTTTTCCATGGCCGACGTGAGCGCGGAGGACGCCGGCGGGCCTGATAGCTCCACCACCGCCCTGCAGGCCAGGTAAAGGCCGGAGAGCTCCGCCGCAGTGAACCTCATGGGGCGGGCGAAGTAGTCGGCCATGCGGATGAACACGCGGTCACCATCTATCTCCACCTCGATGAGGTCGGCGGGGGTATAATCCGGCTGGCCGCACATGAAGATGAGGTCCAGGTCGCTCATGAGCTGGGCCCGCGATACCCCGAAGACCCCGCACAGCTCGGTGACCGTTACCCCCTGGTTCTTGAGCACGTAGGGTATGAGGGACAGCAGCCTCTGGATCCTGCCCTCCGCATCAGGCATCGTCCTCACCCCCCAGCTTGTCCAGCATGCGCAGCAGGCGCTCCCTGATCCCATCGCGCAGCTCTTGCGGCGAGAGCACTTCCGCGTCCTCGGCGAAGGAGAGGACCCAGTCGAGGAAGGCGTCCTCGTTGCGCACGGTCACGTGGAGAACCCCGCCCCCGTCGCTGGCGGGCTCGAAGCGGTAGACGCCCCCCAGGTCCCTTTCCACCTGCCAGGCTATGCGGGGGGAAAACCGCACGCGGGCCTCGTATTCCGCTCCCTCCTCGAATTCCCAGGGCAGGATGCGGGAATAGTCCTCCAGCTTGAAATCGGACGGGCGGCTGAAGTCCGGCCCTTCCTCCCCGGGGGAAACAGGCTCGACCGCCGATTCTATACGGGAGACCCTGAAGGACCGTATCTCCTTGCGCAGGTGACAGTATCCCACCACGTACCAGGCGCCCCGCTCGAAGTAGAGGCCGAAGGGGTCGAGCCTGCGTTCGCGCGCCCTGCCCTTGCCGAGGGAACGGTAGACGAAACGCACGCTGCGCTGGCCCACCGCCGCCTCCAGCAGCATGGTCAGGCCCTCGACCGGCTCGCGCTGGGGCGCGAACCTCCAGTGCAGGGAGCCCGACTGCCCCAGGCGGCTGCCGTCACCCAGGTCGGGGCTGAGCTTGCGCAGGGCGGCCGCCGCCTCCCTGGAAAGCGGCGTCACCTCCTCGGAGGAGAGGCGGTTTACCAGGAGGAGGGCTACCTTCTCCTCCGGGGTCAGGGTTATCTCAGGAAGGTAGTAATCCTCCTTGGGGATGCGGTATCCCTGCACCTCCTCCAGGGGATCCAGGTGTTCCACCAGGATGGGGATGCCCATCTCGCGCAGCTCGCTCTTGTCCCGCTCGAACATGCGCTTGAAAGAGGCCGTGGTCGTCTGGTCGTATCCGGGGATGGAGGTGCGGATACGGTCAAGGGTCACCGGCCGCTGCGCCTCCAGCAGCATGGCGATGAGATCGATGAGCCGCTCGGCCTTGTTCACGCTGCCCTCCCGGGTCCGTATGCTTGCCCTCCGTCAGCGGCCGCTCCGTAACGGCCACTTTTGTCACTACCGGATGCTAGCATTGCTCCTGTAGTGAACGACGGGCAAAGACAGGCAGGTAAGGACATGAAAGGATTGAGACCGGTACTGTTCGCAACCGGGCTGGTGCTCGCCTCCCTGGCCGAGAGCACCGGGCCCTTCTGGCTCCTGGCGGCGGGAGCGAGCCTGGCCTCTTTTATCGCCCTGCTCATCATCTCCGTGAGGAGCGAGGCGGGCGAGGATCGGGCCGCGAGCGAGGAGCGCAGCATCACCATCTCCCTTCCCCCTCCCTTATGTCTCGAGGAGAGGGCAGGCGGCGCGGATAGAGCGTCTTATACGACGCCTCCAGACTGGACGCCCACTGAAAAGCCTCTTCCAGCATCTGACCAACGGCAAAGCTGCCACGTCCCCTGACCATCGCCGACTTGTAGTTCTGCAGCAGCGGGACTAGCTTCTCCGCTACCTCGCCCGAGCCTGGCATTGCCATCTCCTTGACGTACTCTCCAGCCGTACCACTACGATTATGATTATACGCGCCGCAGTCCTCTAAGGGCATGGAGGTGCAGGCCGGTGTTGACCCCGGATTCCCCGGCGGACGACCCTCGATTTTGGTATCATATCCGTACATTCGAGGATTTCTTATTCGCAACATATAAGCCGGTAAACTCGAAGAGGGGGTATTCGGGATGGCGAGGATCAAACTCAAGAAAAAAAGGCCGAGGAAGGCCGGTAAAGTAATATTGGCGGGGACCCTGCTGTCTCTGCCGCTCCTGCCGCGGCTGGCCGTTATGGCGGCGGAGATGGAGGGGGAGCGCAAGGGATTCAGGGTGAACCAGTTCAAGCTGGATTCGAGGGACGGCGTCCGCCTCTCCGCGGCGCTGTACACGCCGAAGGGCGAGGGTCCCTTCCCAGCGCTGATCATGGTCCACTCCTGGATGTTCTCCCGCTGGCAGTGCCACCTCTATGCCCCGTACTTCGCCTCGGCGGGTTACGTGGTCCTCACCTATGACTGCCGGGGCTGGGGCTCCTCCCGGGGCCAGGTCCACTGCGCCGACCCGGAGCGCGAGCTCTGCGACCTCGAGGACGCCATCGACTGGCTCCTGGAGAAGAGCGGCCTCCCTATCAAGGAGGGAGCCCTCGGCGTTACCGGCATCTCCTACGGCGGGGGCCATTCCTTCCTCATCTCCGCCCGCGACCCGCGGGTGAAGACCGTGGTGCCCATGGCCGGCTGGACGGAGCTCAAGGAGAGCCTGCTTCCCCGGGGTTCGCTGAAGGTATTCTGGGGGCTGGCACTGGTGCTCACCGCCACCTGGGCCACCAAGCTGAACTTCGGGAACATCCTCTACCGCTGGGTGTCCACGCTGTTGTTCAAACGCGGCGATGCCCAGGCCTACGAGGAGGACATGCGTAAGCGCTCCTGCCTCCACGACGTGGAGAAGATCGACAAGCCCATGCTCATCGTCGGCTCCTGGAACGACGACCTCTTCGAGCCCAACCAGATGATGGCCTTCTACGAGAAGCTGGACGCCCCCAAGATGCTCTACATATCCAACGGCCTGCACGGCCTCGACCCGGGATTCGGGCCGCGCTGGAAAGGTACGGATATATGGGACCTCACCCGCCGCTGGTTCGACTACTGGTTGAAGGGGGAGGAGAACGGCATCCTCGACGAGCCCGCCGTGCGCCTCTACAAGCCCTGGAAGCACCGGGTGGAGCCCGAGGCCGCGTGGCCTCCCCCGGGCATGAAACCCCACAAGGTCTTCCTGGGCAGGGAGAACGGTGATTTCAAGATGAGTTCCCGCCCCAAGCAGGCCATGGGGGAACTGACCCTCAAGCCGAGCCTGTTCAATTTGGCCACCTCGGGGCCCTCCGTGTTGCGCCCCCAGGCTTTCGGTATCCCCGTACCGGGACCGAAGCGCGAGGCGGGGGAGGGGTATTTCTCCTTCACCACCTCGCCCGCCAAAAAGGATTTCGAGCTGGTGGGCATCCCCAGGTTGCAGGTGAATATCGTGCCCCTGCACGACAAGGCCCAGATAAACGCCCTCCTCTACGATGTGCCGCCTACGGGAGGATTACCCCGCCTCATCACCTACGGCACCATCACCCTGGAGGACCTTACACCGGGGCAGGAGACGGCGGTGTCCGT